>NZ_JBFADG010000012.1:0-163555 GCF_040641275.1 Streptomyces sp. NPDC021096
GGGGCGGGGGAAACCCAATGGGTTTCCCCCGCCCCCGGCGGTTTGTATGAGGGCCGGACCGGGCGGTCAGGCGTCCTCGTGCTGGACGGCACGGCGCGCGTCGGCGTCGAGCACACCCCAGCTGATCAGCTGCTCGGTGAGCACCGAGGGCGACTGGTCGTAAATCACGGCGAGGGTGCGCAGGTCGTCCTGGCGGATCGAGAGCACCTTGCCGTTGTAGTCGCCGCGCTGGCTCTGGATGGTCGCGGCATAACGCTGGAGCGGGCCCGCCTTCTCGGCCGGGACATGGGCGAGACGCTCCAGGTCCAGGACCAGCTTCGGCGGGGGCTCGGCGGCACCGCCGGGCGTGGTGCCGGGCAGGAGTTCCTGCACGGGCACACCGTAGAAGTCGGCCAGCTCGGCCAGGCGCTGCACGGTCACGGCACGGTCGCCGCGCTCGTACGAACCCACTACGACGGCCTTCCAGCGCCCCTGGGACTTCTCCTCGACACCATGGAGGGAGAGGCCCTGCTGGGTGCGGATGGCGCGGAGCTTGGCCCCGAGCTGTTTGGCGTATTCGCTGGACATAAAGCTCCCCGGACGAAGACTGGTAACTCACTGTGAGGTTACGCAGCGTAATCTCGGTTCGTCAAGCCGAATGGTCCATGGCCTGGGCCGTCAGGGGTGGAGGCAAGAGTTCACCGGCGGTCCTGGTACGGTGAAACATGTAAATCCGACGTCCTTTAAAGTCCGTCCTGTGAGGCGGAGAAGGGGGTCCGTTTCGTATGGACGCAATTCCCAGCGCGCGTCCCGTGCTCGAAGCACCGGACATCGCCCGGGTTCTGACCCGTATCGCGCATGAGATCGTCGAACGCGCCAAGGGCGCCGACGACGTCGTACTCCTCGGCATTCCGACCCGTGGCGTCTTCCTCGCCCGTCGGCTGGCCGCCAAGCTCGAGGACATCACCGGTGGCAAGACGCCGGTCGGCTCCCTCGACATCACCATGTACCGCGACGACCTCCGGCTGCGCCCGGCCCGTGCGCTCGCCCGTACCGACATCCCCGGCGAGGGCATCGACGGCAGGCTCGTGGTCCTGGTCGACGACGTGCTCTTCTCCGGCCGCACCATCCGGGCCGCCCTGGACGCCCTGAACGACATCGGGCGCCCGCGCGCCGTCCAGCTCGCGGTCCTCGTCGACCGCGGCCACCGCGAGCTGCCGATCCGTGCCGACTACGTCGGCAAGAACCTCCCCACGTCGCTGCGGGAGACGGTCAAGGTCCACCTCACCGAGGAGGACGGCCGCGACAGCGTGCTCCTCGGCGCGGGCACGACCGCCCCGGCCGACGGGCAGTAGCACCCCTTCCGCGGGCCCGGCGTCCCTCCAGGGCCGCTCCCGCGCCGCCGCATGCCCGGCCACAGCCCCCGCATACCTCCTCAACCACGGAGCAACCGGATGAAGCGCCACCTCATCTCGGCCGCCGACCTCACGCGCGACGACGCCGTCCTGATCCTCGACACCGCCGAGGAGATGGCCCGGGTCGCGGACCGGCCGATCAAGAAGCTGCCCACCCTGCGCGGCCGCACCGTCGTCAACCTCTTCTTCGAGGACTCGACGCGCACCCGCATCTCCTTCGAGGCCGCCGCCAAGCGGCTCTCCGCCGACGTCATCAACTTCTCCGCCAAGGGCTCCTCGGTCTCCAAGGGCGAGTCGCTCAAGGACACCGCCCTGACCCTGGAGGCCATGGGCGCCGACGCGGTCGTCATCCGCCACCACGCCTCCGGCGCCCCCTACCGGCTGGCGAACTCCGGCTGGATCGACGGGGCCGTCGTCAACGCCGGCGACGGCACCCACGAGCACCCCACCCAGGCCCTGCTGGACGCCTTCACCATGCGCCGCCGCCTCGTCGGCCGGGACGCAGGTCTCGGCCGGGACCTGGCCGGCCGCCGGATCACGATCGTCGGCGACGTGCTGCACAGCCGGGTGGCCCGCTCCAACGTGCACCTGCTGCACACGCTCGGCGCCGAGGTCACCCTGGTCGCCCCGCCCACGCTGGTGCCGATCGGCGTCGAGGCCTGGCCGTGTGAGGTCTCCTACGACCTCGACAGCGTGCTGCCGAAGTCCGACGCGGTGATGATGCTCCGCGTCCAGCGCGAGCGCATGAACGCCGCCTTCTTCCCCACCGAGCGCGAGTACGCCCGCCGCTACGGGCTCGACGGCGACCGCATGGCCCGGATGCCGCAGGACGCCATCGTCATGCACCCCGGCCCGATGAACCGGGGCATGGAGATCACGGCCGAGGTCGCCGACTCCGACCGCTGCACCGCGGTGGAGCAGGTCGCCAACGGCGTCTCGATCCGCATGGCCGTCCTCTACCTGCTGCTCGGCGGCTCCGAGCCCGCCGTCACGAACTCCGCCCGTACCGAGGAGAGCAAGTAACCATGACCAAGATCCTGATCCGTGGTGCGAAGGTCCTCGGCGGCGAGCCGCAGGACGTCCTCATCGACGGCGAGACCATCGCCGCGGTCGGCACGGGCCTGAGCGCCGAGGGCGCCCAGGTCGTCGAGGCCGACGGCAAGATCCTGCTGCCCGGCCTGGTCGACCTCCACACCCACCTGCGCGAGCCCGGCCGCGAGGACTCCGAGACCGTCCTCACCGGCACCCGCGCCGCGGCCAGCGGCGGCTTCACGGCCGTCTTCGCCATGGCCAACACCTTCCCCGTCGCCGACACCGCCGGCGTCGTCGAGCAGGTCTGGCGCCTGGGCAAGGAGTCCGGCTACTGCGACGTGCAGCCCATCGGCGCCGTCACCGTCGGCCTGGAGGGCAAGAAGCTCGCCGAGCTCGGCGCGATGCACGAGTCGGCCGCCGGGGTGCGGGTCTTCTCCGACGACGGCAAGTGCGTCGACGACGCGGTGATCATGCGCCGCGCCCTGGAGTACGTGAAGGCCTTCGACGGCGTCGTCGCCCAGCACGCCCAGGAGCCGCGCCTGACCGAGGGCGCCCAGATGAACGAGGGCATCGTCTCCGCCGAGCTCGGCCTGGGCGGCTGGCCCGCCGTCGCCGAGGAGTCGATCATCGCCCGCGATGTGCTGCTCGCCGAGCACGTCGGCTCGCGCGTGCACATCTGCCACCTCTCCACGGCCGGCTCGGTCGAGATCGTCCGCTGGGCCAAGTCCCGCGGCATCGACGTGACCGCCGAGGTCACCCCGCACCACCTGCTCCTGACCGACGAGCTGGTCCGCTCGTACAACCCGGTCTACAAGGTCAACCCGCCGCTGCGCACCGAGCGCGACGTCATGGCCCTGCGCGAGGCCCTCGCCGACGGCACGATCGACATCGTCGCCACCGACCACGCCCCGCACCCGCACGAGGACAAGGACTGCGAGTGGGCAGCGGCGGCCATGGGCATGGTGGGCCTGGAGACCGCCCTGTCCGTCGTCCAGCACACGATGGTGGAGACCGGCCTGCTGGACTGGGCCCAGGTGGCGGAGCGCATGTCCTTCCGCCCCGCCGCCATCGGCCGCCTCGCCGGCCACGGACGGCCCATCGCCGCCGGGGAGCCCGCCAACCTCACCCTGCTCGACTCCGCTTACCGTGGTGTCGTGGACCCCGCGGGCTTCGCCTCCCGCAGCCGCAACACCCCCTACGAGGGCCGTGAGCTGCCGGGTCGCGTCACCCACACCTTCCTGCGGGGCCGGGCAACGGTCGTGGACGGGAAACTCGCGTGACATCTGCACTGATCAATCTGGCGGCCGAGCAGAAGTCTGCCGACGTCACGGACTGGGCCGCGCGCATCGGCTGGGTCGTCGGGCTGCTGCTCTTCGTCGCCCTGCTGTACTGGCTGATGCGCGAGGGCTGGAAGTGGCGCGGCACGCTCCAGGGCGATCTGCCCGAGCTGCCCGCCGCCCCCGCCGAGTCGGGCGAGCCCACCCTGACGATGAGCGGCCGCTACCACGGCTCGACCACCGCCGGGCAGTGGCTCGACCGCATCGTCGCGCACGGCCTCGGCACCCGCAGCCGGGCCGAGCTCACCCTGACGGAGCAGGGCGTGGCCGTCGTACGGCCCGGCGCCCAGGACTTCTTCATCCCCGCCGCCGCCCTGCGCGGCGCCCGCCTCGACAAGGGCATCGCGGGCAAGGTCCTCGCCGAGGGCGGCCTGCTCGTGATCACCTGGCAGCACGGCGAGAAGCTGATCGACTCCGGCTTCCGCTCCGACCGGGCGGCGGAGCACTCGGCCTGGACCGAGGCACTGACCACCCAGCACCACCTGAACCACGACACGGAAGGCGCACGATGACGACCTCCACCCAGGGGACCGGCAAGGTCCCCGCCGCACTCGTCCTGGAGGACGGCCGTACGTTCCGCGGCCGTGCCTACGGGGCCGTGGGGGCGACCTTCGGCGAGGCCGTGTTCTCCACCGGCATGACCGGCTACCAGGAGACGCTGACCGACCCCTCGTACCACCGCCAGGTCGTCGTCATGACGGCCCCGCACGTCGGCAACACCGGCGTCAACGACGAGGACCCCGAGTCCGGCCGCATCTGGGTCGCCGGCTACGTCGTGCGCGACCCCGCCCGCATCCCGTCCAACTGGCGCTCGCGCCGGTCCCTGGACGAGGAGCTCGCCCGCCAGGGCGTCGTCGGCATCAGCGGCATCGACACCCGCGCGCTCACCCGCCACCTGCGCGAGCGCGGCGCCATGCGCGTCGGCATCTTCTCGGGCGACGCCCTGGGCGACGACGCCGCCATGCTCGCCGAGGTCCGCCGGGCCCCCGAGATGAAGGGCGCCGACCTCTCCGCCGAGGTCGCCACCAAGGAGGCCTACGTCGTCCCCGCGATCGGTGAGAAGCGCTTCACCGTCGCGGCGATCGACCTGGGCATCAAGGGCATGACCCCGCACCGCATGGCCGAGCGCGGCATCGAGGTGCACGTCCTGCCCGCCACCGCCACCGCCGAGGACGTCTACGCGGTCGAGCCCGACGGAGTGTTCTTCTCCAACGGCCCCGGCGACCCGGCCACCGCCGACCACCCCGTCTCGGTGATGCGCGAGGTCCTCTCCCGCAAGACGCCGCTCTTCGGCATCTGCTTCGGCAACCAGATCCTCGGCCGCGCCCTCGGCTTCGGCACCTACAAGCTGAAGTACGGCCACCGCGGCATCAACCAGCCCGTGCAGGACCGCACGACCGGCAAGGTCGAGGTCACCGCGCACAACCACGGCTTCGCCGTCGACGCCCCGCTCGACGCGGCGACCGACACGCCCTACGGCCGGGTGGAGGTCTCCCACGTCTGTCTGAACGACGACGTGGTCGAGGGTCTCCAGCTGCTCGACCAGCCGGCATTCAGCGTCCAGTACCACCCCGAGGCGGCCGCGGGCCCGCACGACGCCGCGTACCTGTTCGACCGCTTCGTCTCGCTCATGGAGGGCCAGCGTGCCTAAGCGCACCGATATCCAGTCCGTCCTGGTCATCGGCTCCGGCCCGATCGTCATCGGCCAGGCAGCAGAGTTCGACTACTCCGGGACCCAGGCCTGCCGGGTGCTGAAGTCCGAGGGCCTGCGGGTCATCCTCGTCAACTCCAACCCCGCCACGATCATGACCGACCCGGAGATCGCCGACGCCACGTACGTCGAGCCGATCACCCCCGAGTTCGTCGAGAAGATCATCGCCAAGGAGCGCCCCGACGCGCTCCTGCCCACCCTCGGCGGCCAGACCGCGCTCAACACCGCCATCTCCATGCACGAGAACGGCGTGCTGGAGAAGTACGGCGTGGAGCTCATCGGCGCCAACGTCGAGGCGATCCACAAGGGCGAGGACCGCGACCTGTTCAAGGGCGTCGTCGAGGCCGTCCGCGCCAAGATCGGCCACGGCGAGTCCGCACGCTCGGTCATCTGCCACACCATGGACGAGGTCATCGCGGGCGTCGGGACGCTCGGCGGCTACCCCGTCGTCGTCCGCCCCTCCTTCACCATGGGCGGCGCCGGCTCCGGCTTCGCCCACGACGAGGACGAGCTGCGCCGCATCGCCGGCCAGGGCCTGACGCTCTCCCCGACCACCGAGGTGCTCCTGGAGGAGTCCATCCTCGGCTGGAAGGAGTACGAGCTGGAGCTGATGCGCGACAAGCACGACAACGTCGTGGTCGTCTGCTCCATCGAGAACTTCGACCCGATGGGCGTGCACACCGGCGACTCCATCACCGTCGCCCCGGCGATGACGCTGACCGACCGCGAGTACCAGATCCTGCGGGACGTCGGCATCGCGATCATCCGCGAGGTCGGCGTCGACACCGGCGGCTGCAACATCCAGTTCGCCGTCAACCCCGACGACGGCCGGGTCATCGTCATCGAGATGAACCCCCGCGTCTCGCGCTCCTCCGCGCTGGCGTCCAAGGCGACCGGCTTCCCGATCGCCAAGATCGCGGCGCGTCTCGCCGTCGGCTACACCCTCGACGAGATCCCCAACGACATCACCGAGAAGACCCCGGCGTCCTTCGAGCCCACGCTCGACTACGTCGTGGTCAAGGCGCCCCGCTTCGCCTTCGAGAAGTTCCCGGCCGCCGACGCCACCCTCACCACCACCATGAAGTCGGTGGGCGAGGCCATGGCGATCGGCCGCAACTTCACCGAGGCGCTGCAGAAGGCGCTGCGCTCGCTGGAGAAGAAGGGCTCGCAGTTCGACTTCACCGGCCCGGTCGGCGACAAGGCCGAGCTGCTGGAGAAGGCCGTCGTGCCCACCGACGGCCGCATCAACACGGTCATGGCGGCCATCCGCGCCGGCGCCACGGCCCAGGAGGTCTTCGACGCCACGAAGATCGACCCCTGGTTCGTCGACCAGCTGTTCCTGATCAAGGAGATCGCGGACGGGCTGGCCGCCGCCGAGAAGCTCGACCCCGAGCTGCTGGCCGAGGCCAAGCGCCACGGCTTCTCCGACGCTCAGATCGCCGCGATCCGCGGCCTGCGCGAGGACGTCGTCCGCGAGGTCCGCCACGCCCTCGGCGTCCGCCCGGTCTACAAGACGGTCGACACCTGCGCCGCCGAGTTCGCCGCGAAGACGCCGTACTTCTACTCCTCCTACGACGAGGAGTCCGAGGTCGCGCCGCGCGAGAAGCCCGCGGTCATCATCCTGGGCTCCGGCCCGAACCGCATCGGCCAGGGCATCGAGTTCGACTACTCCTGCGTCCACGCCTCCTTCGCGCTCAGCGACGCGGGCTACGAGACCGTGATGGTCAACTGCAACCCCGAGACCGTCTCCACCGACTACGACACCTCCGACCGGCTCTACTTCGAGCCGCTCACCCTGGAGGACGTCCTGGAGATCGTCCACGCGGAGACCCTCGCCGGTCCCGTCGCGGGCGTCATCGTCCAGCTGGGCGGCCAGACCCCCCTCGGCCTGGCCCAGGCGCTCAAGGACAACGGCGTGCCGATCGTCGGCACCTCGCCCGAGTCCATCGACCTCGCCGAGGAGCGCGGCGCCTTCGGCCGCGTCCTGACCGAGGCCGGGCTGCCCGCGCCCAAGTACGGCACCGCCTACTCCTTCGAGGAGGCCAAGGGCATCGCGGCGGGCATCGGCTACCCCGTCATGGTCCGCCCCTCCTACGTCCTGGGCGGCCGCGGCATGGAGATCGTCTACGACGAGCCCTCCCTGGCCGGCTACCTCGAGCGGCACGCGGGCCTGATCTCCGAGCACCCGGTGCTCATCGACCGCTTCCTCGACGACGCCATCGAGATCGACGTCGACGCGCTCTACGACGGCGAGGAGCTCTACCTCGGCGGCGTCATGGAGCACATCGAGGAGGCCGGCATCCACTCCGGCGACTCCGCCTGCGCGCTGCCCCCGATCACCCTCGGCGGCTTCGACATCAAGCGCCTGCGGGCCTCCACGGAGGCCATCGCCAAGGGCGTCGGCGTGCGCGGCCTGATCAACATCCAGTTCGCCATGGCCGGGGACATCCTCTACGTCCTGGAGGCCAACCCGCGCGCCTCCCGTACGGTCCCCTTCACCTCCAAGGCGACCGCCGTACCGCTGGCCAAGGCCGCCGCCCGCATCTCGCTGGGCGCGACCGTCGCCGAGCTGCGCGCCGAGGGCATGCTGCCCAAGGAGGGCGACGGCGGCACCCTGCCGCTGGACGCGCCGATCTCCGTCAAGGAGGCCGTGATGCCGTGGTCGCGCTTCCGCGACATCCACGGCCGCGGCGTGGACACCGTCCTCGGCCCGGAGATGCGCTCCACCGGCGAGGTCATGGGCATCGACTCCGTCTTCGGCACGGCCTACGCCAAGTCGCAGGCCGGCGCGTACGGCGCGCTGCCCACCAAGGGCCGGGCGTTCGTCTCCGTCGCCAACCGGGACAAGCGCTCGATGATCTTCCCGGCCCGCGAGCTGGTCGCCCACGGCTTCGAGCTGCTCGCCACCTCCGGCACCGCCGAGGTCCTGCGGCGCAACGGCATCAACGCCACCGCCGTACGCAAGCAGAGCGAGGGCGAGGGCCCCAACGGCGAGAAGACCATCGTCCAGCTCATCCACGACGGCCAGGTCGACCTGATCGTCAACACCCCGTACGGCACCGGCGGCCGCCTCGACGGCTACGAGATCCGTACCGCCGCCGTCGCCCGGGCGGTCCCGTGCCTGACCACGGTCCAGGCGCTCGCCGCCGCCGTGCAGGGCATCGACGCGCTGACCCGGGGTGAGGTAGGCGTGCGCTCCTTGCAGGAGCACGCGGAACATCTGACCGCCGCGCGCGAGGCGTAGGGCTCACGGAGGGGGACACCACGAGGTGTCCCCCTCTTCTTGAGCCCCCTCGCCCCGCTCCCTCGCTCAGAAGGCTGGAAATGTACCGTCTCTTCTTCGACCTGATCTTCAAGCGCATGGACCCCGAGAACGCCCACCACCTGGCCTTCCGCTGGATCCGCCTGGCCGCCCGCGTCCCCGTCCTGCGCACCTTCGTCGCGGCCGTCCTCGCCCCGCGCCACACCGCGCTGCGCACCGAGGCCCTCGGCCTGCGCATGCACGGCCCCTTCGGCCTCGCCGCCGGCTTCGACAAGAACGCCGTCGCCATCGACGGCATGGCCATGCTCGGCTTCGACCACGTCGAGATCGGCACGGTCACCGCCCAGCCGCAGCCCGGCAACCCCAAGAAGCGCCTCTTCCGCCTCGTGGCCGACCGCGCGCTCATCAACCGCATGGGCTTCAACAACGACGGCTCCGCGGCCGTGGCGGAGCGCCTGGCGGCCCGCAAGGAGGTCTTCCGGACCACCGTGGGCGTCAACATCGGCAAGACCAAGGTCGTACCGGAGGCCGAGGCCGTCGCCGACTACGTCACCTCCACCGAGCGCCTGGCCGCCCACGCCGACTACCTCGTCGTCAACGTCTCCTCCCCGAACACGCCCGGCCTGCGCAACCTCCAGGCCACCGAGGCGCTGCGCCCGCTGCTGAGCGCCGTCCGCGAGGCCGCCGACCGCACCGTCACCTCGCGCCGCGTGCCGCTGCTGGTGAAGATCGCCCCCGACCTGGCCGACGAGGACATCGACGCCGTCGCCGACCTCGCCGTCGAGCTGGGCCTGGACGGCATCATCGCCACCAACACCACCATCGCCCGCGACGGCCTGGGCCTGAAGACCCCCAAGCGCACCGTGGAGGCCATCGGCGCGGGCGGCCTGTCCGGCGCCCCCCTCAAGGAGCGCTCCCTGGAGGTCCTCGCCCGCCTGTACGCCCGTGTGGGCGACCGGATCACCCTGGTCGGGGTCGGCGGCATCGAGACCGCCGACGACGCCTGGGAGCGCATCCTGGCCGGCGCCACGCTGGTCCAGGGCTACAGCGCCTTCATCTACGAGGGCCCGTTCTGGTGCCGGGCGATCCACAAGGGCCTCGCCGAGCGCCTGGCCGCCAGCCCCTACACCACCCTCGCCGAGGCGGTCGGCGCCGCCACCCGTGCCCGTATCTCCGGAGAAGCGAAGTGACCCAGACGCAGCAGTCCTCCCAGGAGCCCTTCGGCGCCCGCCTGCGCCGCGCCATGGACGAGCGCGGTCCGCTGTGCGTGGGCATCGACCCGCACGCCGCGCTGCTCGCCGACTGGGGCCTGTCCGACGACATCGCGGGCCTGGAGCGCTTCACGCGCACGGTCGTGGAGGCGCTGGCCGACCGGGTCGCCGTGCTCAAGCCGCAGTCCGCGTTCTTCGAGCGGTTCGGCTCCCGCGGCATCGCCGTCCTGGAGCAGGCCGTCGCCGACTCGCGCGCCGCCGGTGCCCTGGTGCTGATGGACGCCAAGCGCGGCGACATCGGCTCCACCATGGCCGCGTACGCCGCGACCTACCTGGACCCGGCCTCGCCGCTGTTCTCGGACGCGGTCACCGTCAGCCCCTACCTCGGCTACGGCTCGCTGCGCCCGGCGCTGGACCTGGCGCGCGAGAGCGGCACGGGCGTCTTCGTCCTCGCCCTCACCTCGAACCCCGAGGGCGCGGAGGTGCAGCACGCGGTGCGGGCCGACGGCGTGAGCGTCGCGGCGACGATGCTGAACCACCTGAAGGCCGAGAACGCCGGTGCGGCCCCGATGGGCTCGTACGGCGCGGTCGTCGGCGCGACGCTGGGGGAGAGCCTCGGTGCGGCGGGTGTGGATCTGGCCATCGACGGCCCGCTGCTGGCCCCCGGCATCGGTGCCCAGGGCGCCACCGCCGCCGACCTGCCGAAGGTCTTCGGTTCCGCCGTGGGCAACGTCGTCCCGAACGTCAGCCGCGGCGTGCTGCGGCACGGTCCGGACGTGGCGGCCCTGCGCCGCAGCGCCGAGCGTTTCGCGGACGAGGTGCGGCAGGCGGTGGCGGGCTGACCCCTCCCGCGCGGAGGCCGTGGGGACTTCGGGGGTCGGCTTAACGCCAAAAGCCGGGAAACCAAGAAATTTGTCGGTCATTATGTCCGGAAAAGTCCTGGTCGAGCGAGTCTGACCAGGACTTTTCGTCTGTTCTCGCTGACTGGAGCGGGATCGGCCGCTAGTCTCCGACGAGAGCGAACGAGCAAGCGCGTTGCTCGTTGCTCCCCAGGTGTGGGCCGACTAGGTTCCTCACCGGTCCTTATCCGACAGTTCGACATCCGAGGTGACGTAGGCGTGGCTCTTCCGCCCCTTACCCCTGAACAGCGCGCAGCCGCGCTCGAAAAGGCCGCCGCGGCTCGCCGGGAGCGCGCCGAGGTCAAGAATCGACTCAAGCACTCCGGCGCCTCGCTGCACGAGGTCATTCAGCAGGGCCAGAAGAACGATGTCATCGGCAAGATGAAGGTCAGCGCCCTCCTGGAGAGCCTGCCCGGTGTGGGCAAGGTCCGCGCCAAGCAGATCATGGAGCGGCTCGGCATCTCCGAGAGCCGCCGCGTGCGCGGTCTCGGCTCCAACCAGATCGCCTCTCTCGAGCGAGAGTTCGGCAACAAGGCGGCCTGACCGCCACCCGGCGGCGGGTCCCGCGTTCCCAGGCACTCCCCGGAACCGGGATAATCGCTGCATGAGTACTGCAGTCTCCCGGGGGACGTCCCCCGTACCCCCGGCCAGACAACCGCGGCTGACCGTGCTCTCCGGCCCCTCCGGGGTCGGCAAGAGCACGGTCGTCGCCCATATGCGCAAGGCCCACCCCGAGGTGTGGCTCTCGGTCTCCGCGACCACCCGCAAGCCGCGACCCGGCGAGCAGGAGGGCGTCCAGTACTTCTTCGTCGACGACGAGCAGTTCGACAAGCTCATCGCCAACGGTGAACTGCTGGAGTGGGCCGAATTCGCGGGCAACCGCTACGGCACGCCCCGCAAGGCCGTGCTCGACCGCCTGGAGGCGGGCGAGCCGGTCCTGCTGGAGATCGACCTCCAGGGCGCCCGGCAGGTCCGCGAGACCATGCCGGAGGCCCAGCTGGTCTTCCTCGCGCCGCCCAGCTGGGACGAGCTGGTCCGCCGGCTCACCGGCCGGGGGACCGAGTCGCCCGAGGTCATCGAGCGCCGGCTGGCCGCAGCGAAGGTCGAGCTCGCCGCAGAGGCCGAGTTCGACACCACGCTGGTCAACACCTCCGTCGAGGACGTTGCGCGCGAGCTGCTAGCCTTGCTTCGCTGAACATCTTTCTTCACCCCCCTTCGGAAGGCAGAGAGTGTCCTCTTCCATCACCGCGCCCGAGGGCATCATCAACCCGCCGATTGATGAGCTGCTCGAGGCGACCGACTCGAAGTACAGCCTGGTGATCTACGCCGCCAAGCGCGCTCGCCAGATCAACGCGTACTACTCGCAGCTCGGCGAGGGCCTGCTGGAGTACGTCGGTCCGCTGGTGGACACCCACGTCCACGAGAAGCCGCTCTCCATTGCGCTCCGCGAGATCAACGCGGGCCTGCTGACCTCCGAGGCCGTCGAGGCCCCGGCGCAGTAAGCGCTGAATTTTTCGGTATGTGACACCACGGGCCCGGCAGGGGCTCCACCCGGCGTTCCGGCCGGGGGAGCGACTGCCGGGCCCGTGGTGTGTCATGGGCCTGTACGGTTCGCACGTACGGACGAGAGCGCGGGGAGAAGCGAGCGATGGAGAAGCCCAAGGTCGTCCTGGGGGTCAGCGGTGGGATCGCCGCCTACAAGGCGTGCGAGCTGCTGCGCCGCCTCACCGAGTCGGGGCACGACGTCCGGGTGGTGCCGACCGCCTCGGCCCTGCACTTCGTCGGTGAGGCGACCTGGTCCGCGCTCTCCGGCCACCCCGCCGTCACCCAGGTGTGGGAGAGCGTGCACGAGGTGCCGCACGTACGGATCGGCCAGCAGGCCGACCTCGTCGTCGTGGCCCCCGCCACCGCCGACATGCTGGCCAAGGCCGCCCACGGCCTCGCCGACGACCTGCTGACCAACACGCTCCTCACGGCCCGCTGCCCGGTCGTCTTCGCCCCGGCCATGCACACCGAGATGTGGGAGAACGCCGCCACCCAGGAGAACGTGGCGACGCTGCGCCGCCGCGGCGCGATCGTCATCGAGCCCGCCGTCGGCCGGCTGACCGGCGTCGACACCGGCAAGGGCCGCTTCCCCGAGCCGGGCGAGGTCTTCGAGGTCTGCCGCCGGGTGCTGGCGCGCGGCGCCGCCTCCCAGGTCGCCGACCTGGCCGGCCGGCACGTCGTGGTGAGCGCCGGCGGTACGCGGGAGCCCCTGGACCCGGTCCGCTACCTCGGCAACCGCTCCTCCGGCAAGCAGGGCTACGCCCTGGCCCGGACCGCCGTCGCGCGCGGGGCCCGCGTCACCCTCGTCTCCGCCAACAGCGAACTTCCCGACCCCGCCGGCGTCGACGTCGTGCACGTGGGGACGGCGGTGCAGCTGCGGGAAGCGGTGCTCAAGGCCGCGACGGACGCCGACGCCGTGGTGATGGCCGCCGCCGTGGCGGATTTCCGCCCCGCGCACTACGCCGAGGGCAAGATCAAGAAGCGGGACGGCGAGGAGCCCGAGCCCGTCGCCCTGGTCCGCAACCCCGACGTCCTCGCCGAGCTCTCCGCCGGGCGCCCCCGCCCCGGCCAGGTCGTCGTCGGCTTCGCCGCCGAGACCGACGACGTGCTCGCCAACGGCCGAGCCAAGCTCGCCCGCAAGGGTTGTGACCTGCTGGTCGTCAACGAGGTGGGGGAGCGCAAGACCTTCGGTTCGGAGGAGAACGAGGCGGTGGTCCTGGCCTCCGACGGCACCGAGATCCCGGTCCCGTACGGCCCCAAGGAGGCCCTCGCGGACACCGTCTGGTCCCTGGTGACCAGGCGCTTCGTCTGAGGCGTCGCGGGCGGGAATAAAGTGGTTGGAGTGGCGGGTGTCACAGTTCAACCGCTCGGTGATGAGGGACGGGATGTCCCGAGCCGGGGAAGGCCGGATAAACTGGCATCCGGATCCGCGTCGAGCGCAGCTCTCGGCCGGGTCCTTCAAATGATCAGCCAGCAGCCGCTGCAACCCCAGGGAGCATTGTGTCCCGTCGCCTTTTCACCTCGGAGTCCGTGACCGAGGGGCACCCCGACAAGATCGCTGACCAGATCAGCGACTCCATTCTCGACGCCCTCCTCAAGGAGGACCCGACCTCCCGCGTCGCCGTCGAGACCCTCATCACCACCGGCCTGGTGCACGTCGCCGGCGAGGTGACCACGAAGGCCTACGCGCCGATCGCCTCGCTCGTGCGCAACAAGATCCTCGAGATCGGCTACGACTCGTCCAAGAAGGGCTTCGACGGCGCTTCCTGCGGTGTCTCGGTCTCCATCGGCGCGCAGTCCCCGGACATCGCCCAGGGTGTCGACACCGCGTACGAGAACCGTGTCGAGGGTGACGAGGACGAGCTCGACAAGCAGGGCGCCGGCGACCAGGGCCTGATGTTCGGCTACGCCTGCGACGAGACGCCCGAGCTCATGCCGCTGCCGATCCACCTGGCGCACCGGCTCTCCCGCCGCCTGTCGGAGGTCCGCAAGAACGGGACCATCCCCTACCTGCGCCCCGACGGCAAGACCCAGGTCACCATCGAGTACGACGGCAACAAGGCCGTGCGCCTGGACACCGTGGTCGTCTCCTCGCAGCACGCCTCGGACATCGACCTGGACTCGCTGCTGGCGCCCGACATCCGCGAGTTCGTCGTCGAGCACGTCCTCAAGGAGCTCGTCGAGGACGGCATCAAGCTGGACACCGAGGGCTACCGCCTCCTGGTGAACCCCACCGGCCGCTTCGAGATCGGCGGCCCCATGGGCGACGCCGGCCTCACCGGCCGCAAGATCATCATCGACACCTACGGCGGCATGGCCCGCCACGGTGGCGGCGCCTTCTCGGGCAAGGACCCGTCCAAGGTCGACCGCTCGGCCGCGTACGCGATGCGCTGGGTCGCCAAGAACGTCGTCGCGGCGGGGCTGGCTGCCCGCTGCGAGGTCCAGGTCGCCTACGCGATCGGCAAGGCCGAGCCGGTGGGTCTGTTCGTCGAGACCTTCGGCACCAACACGGTCGACACCGAGAAGATCGAGCACGCCATCGCCGAGGTCTTCGACCTCCGCCCGGCCGCGATCATCCGCGACCTCGACCTGCTCCGCCCGATCTACGCGCAGACCGCCGCGTACGGTCACTTCGGCCGTGAGCTTCCCGACTTCACGTGGGAGCGCACGGACCGCGTGGACGCGCTGAAGAAGGCCGCGGGTCTGTAGGACCCTCCGCACGGAACACGGCCCCGGACCGACACGTCGGTCCGGGGCCGTCGTGCTCCTGATCCCGGGCATGTCAGTGCCCTCTGGTAGGACTGGAGCCGTGAGCAGCGAGAACGGGGGACCCGGGGCGGAGCCCGCGGGGGAGCAGGCGGAGCAGCTCGCGTTCATTCGCGAGACGGTGCGCAAGGCCAAGGTGCCGCGGGCCAAGCCGCGGACATGGCGGGGCGCCGAGCTGGCCAAGGAGTTGCCCGTCGCGCGCGTGCTGGTGGACAAGGGCCCGGTCCACCTCGACCGGCTCTGGGACTACGCCGTGCCCGCCGAGCTCGACGCCGACGCCCGGCCCGGGACGCGGGTGCGGGTGCGCTTCGGGGCGGGCACCCGCAATGTGCGGGGCGGACGCCGGGAGGGCGGCGGCCTGCTCGACGGCTTCATCGTGGAGCGGGTGGCCGAATCCGACTACCAGGGGCCGCTCGCCGCCATCGCCCAGGTGCTCTCGCCCGAGCCCGTGCTGAGCCCGCCGCTGCTGGGGCTGTGCCGTGCCGTGGCCGACCGGTACGCCGGCTCGCTCGCCGACGTGCTGCAGCTGGCCGTGCCGCCGAGGCACGCCCGTATCGAGGGCGAGCCCTCGCCCGCGCCCCTGTCGCCGCCGCCGGTGCCCGAGCCGGGCAGCTGGGCGCGGTATCCGACGGGGCCGGCCTATCTCGACGCCGTCGCCCGGGGCGACTCCCCGCGCGCGGTGTGGAGTGCGCTGCCCGGCCCGCACTGGCCGGCGGAGCTGGCCCGCGCGGCGGCGGCCGCCCTGGCCTCGGGGCGCGGCGCGCTGATCGTGGTGCCCGACGGCCGGGCCGCCGCCCGCGTCGACGCCGCGCTCGGCGCGCTGCTCGGCGCGGGCCGGCATGTGCTGCTGACCGCCGACACCGGGCCGGAGGAGCGCTACCGCCGCTGGCTGGCGGTCAGCCGGGGCTCGGTGCGGGCCGTGGTCGGCACCCGGGCCGCGATGTTCGCGCCCGTACGGGACCTGGGCCTCGCCGCGATCTGGGACGACGGCGACTCCAGCCACAGCGAGCCGCACGCTCCGCAGCCGCACGCCCGTGAGGTGCTGCTGCTGCGGGCGGCGCACGAGAAGGCGGCGTTCCTGCTCGGCGGCTTCGGCTGCACGGTGGAGGCGGCGCAGCTGGTGGACACCGGCTGGGCCCTGCCGCTGGCCGCCGGCCGGGAGCGGCTGCGGGCCGCGGCGCCGCGGGTCCGCACGGTCGGTGAGGCCGACGAGGCGCGCGACGCCGCCGCCCGCGCCGCCCGGCTGCCCACCGTCGCCTGGGAGGTGGCCCGCGAGGGCCTGAGGCACGGGCCCGTGCTGGTGCAGGTGCCGCGCCGCGGCTACGTACCGCGGCTGGCCTGCGAGCGGTGCCGCGAGCCCGCCCGCTGTGCGCACTGTGCGGGGCCGCTGGAGGCGCGGGGCGAGGACGGGCTGCTGCACTGCGGGTGGTGCGGGCAGGAGGCCCGTGACTGGCACTGCGGCGAGTGCGGCGGCTTCCGGCTGCGGGCCCAGGTCGTCGGCGCGCGGCGCACGGCGGAGGAGCTGGGCCGGGCCTTCCCGGCCGTGCCCGTACGGACCTCGGGCCGCGACCACGTCCTGGACACCGTCCCGGACCGGCCCGCCCTGATCGTCTCCACCCCCGGCGCCGAACCGGTCGCCGAGGGCGGCTACGCGGCGGCCCTGCTCCTGGACGGCTGGGCCCTGCTGGGCCGCCCCGACCTGCGGGCGGGCGAGGAGGCGCTGCGCCGCTGGCTGGCGGCGGCGGCGCTGGTGCGGGGCCAGGAGGCGGGCGGCACGGTGGTGGTCGTGGCCGAGCCGACGCTGCGACCGGTGCAGGCGCTGGTGCGCTGGGACCCGGCCGGGCACGCGATGCGCGAGCTCGCGGACCGGGCGGAGCTGGGCTTTCCGCCGGTGTCCCGGATGGCGGCGGTCTCCGGTCCGCCGGATGCGGTGGCGGAGCTCCTCGCGACGACCGAGCTGCCGGAGGGGGCGGAGGTGCTGGGCCCTGTCCCGCTGCCCGTGCCCCTGCCCGGGCGCCCGCGCCGGGCCGGCGATCCGCCGCCGGGGGAGCGGTGGGAGCGGGCGCTGGTCCGGGTCCGCCCGGGCCGGGGCGCGGCGCTGGCCGCCGCGCTCAAGGCCGCCCAGGCGGTGCGGCTCGCCCGCCGCGAGGGCGAGCCGGTACGACTGCGGATGGACCCGCCGGACATCGGGTGATCGGCGGCCCCGGGGGGCTGGGGCGCAGCCCCAGGAAACGGAGAAAGGGCGGGACCGGGGCCCCTTCCCGCCGCAGCGGCGCTCAGCCGCCATGGTGGAATCCGGCGGTGCCGGACCGGGCCCGGCCCGGTGGGTGCGCCCACAGGGCCGGCGCAGTGGGGCCCGAGGCCCCGTGGGTCAGCCGTTGCGGGGGCCCGGGAAGGCCGAGGCGCGGGGTTCCTCGCGGTGGGCGACCGGCTGGCCGGGGACCGAGCGGGCGGCCGGGACGACGGGGACCGGGGTGGGCTCGGCCGTACGGACCGGCTCGGCGGTCTCGGCGGTGCTCTGGCCGCCCGCCCTGCGGGCGCCGTAGCGGCGGTGCACCGCCTGCTTGGTGACGCCGAGCGCCGAACCCACCGCGTCCCACGAGAAGCCCAGCGAGCGGTCGAAGTCCACCGCCGCCGTGACCAGCGTCTCGACGCTGTCCCGCAGCTCCTGCGCCAGCCGGACGGTCGGCGCGGGGGCGCGGCCGTAGACGACGAAGCCCGCCGAGGGGCCCGTGCGGCGCGGACGGTAGACGTTGCCCAGCTGGGCGGTGAGGGTGCGCAGCGCGTCCACCTGACGGCGGACCCTCTCGATGTCCCGGACCAGGAGATGCAGGCTGGCCCGTGCCTGGGCGTCGTGGGTTGCGTGGTCGGGCATGAACAAGCCTCTCGGACCGGCGGTTAAAGGGACGTAGGAGGACGAGAGTTGACGGGTGGTCGGTAAACAACGCAAGGAAAGCGGACCGTGGTTGCAGCCCGTTTCGGTCAATCTCTCTTGACCCAACGCGCCACGGGCCGCTGGGTCACGGTATGGGGGCGTACATCCGCTGGAATGGGGCGCGCGTCAGCCCGCACGCCCCCTGCGCCGAGGGCGCCTCTAGACTGGAGCGCCGTTCCGCCCGGCGCCCCGCCAGCGCTGTGAGAGCGCTACGAGAGAGGTAGTCCGCCACCCATGAGGCTCGTCTTCGCCGGTACCCCCGAGGTCGCCGTACCCGCCCTCGACGCCCTGATCGCCTCGGACCGCCACGAGGTCGTCGCCGTCGTCACCCGGCCCGACGCGCCCGCCGGACGCGGCCGCCGGCTGGTCGCCAGCCCGGTCGCCGAGCGCGCCGAGGAGGCGGGCATCGAGGTGCTCAAGCCCGCCCGCCCGCGCGACGAGGACTTCCTCGCGCGGCTGCGCGAGATCGCCCCCGACTGCTGCCCGGTCGTCGCCTACGGCGCCCTGCTGCCCAAGGCCGCCCTGGAGATCCCCACCCACGGGTGGGTGAACCTGCACTTCTCCCTGCTGCCCGCCTGGCGCGGCGCCGCCCCCGTGCAGCACGCGATCCTCGCCGGCGACGAGGTGACCGGCGCCTCCACCTTCCTGATCGAGGAGGGCCTGGACTCCGGGCCCGTCTACGGCGTGCTCACCGAGCAGGTCCGCCCCACCGACACCAGCGGCGACCTGCTGACCCGCCTCGCCTTCGCCGGCTCCGGGCTGCTGGCCGCCACCATGGACGGCATCGAGGACGGCACCCTGCGGGCCGTGCCGCAGCCCGCCGACGGCGTCTCGCTCGCCCCGAAGATCAGCGTCGAGGACGCCCGCGTCGACTGGGCCGCCCCCGCCCTGCGCGTCGACCGCGTCGTACGCGGCTGCGCCCCGGCCCCCGGAGCCTGGACGACGTTCCGCGGCGAGCGGCTGAAGGTCATGTCCCTCGCCGTGACGCCCGACCGCACCGACCTCGCCCCCGGCGAGATCGCGGCGGCCAAGAACTCCGTCCACGTCGGCACCGGCTCGCACGGCGTGCAGCTGCAGTGGGTCCAGCCGCAGGGCAAGAAGCCGATGCAGGCCGCCGACTGGGCCCGCGGTGTGCGCATCGCCGCAGGCGAGCGGCTGGGCGAGAAGTAACGGGCGTAGGCTGGAATCCTTCATCACCCCAGCTCCGGAGCACCTTTCGTGAACGATCAGGCGTCTCGCCGCAAGAACGGCCGCCCCGCCAAGCCGTACCGCCGGCCCCAGAAGGACCCGGTACGGATCCTGGCCTTCGAGGCACTGCGGGCCGTCGACGAACGGGACGCCTACGCGAACCTCGTGCTGCCGCCGCTGCTGCGCAAGGCCCGCGAGAAGGGCGACTTCGACACGCGTGACGCCGCCCTCGCCACGGAGCTGGTCTACGGCACGCTGCGCCGCCAGGGCACCTACGACGCGATCATCGCCTCCTGCGTCGACCGGCCGCTGCGCGAGGTCGACCCGCCGGTGCTCGACGTGCTGAGCCTGGGCGCGCACCAGTTGCTCGGCACGCGCATCCCGCCGCACGCCGCGGTCTCCGCCAGCGTCGAGCTGGCGCGGGTCGTCCTGGGCGACGGACGGGCGAAGTTCGTCAACGCCGTGCTGCGGAAGATCACGGCCCACGACCTCGACGGCTGGCTGGAGAAGGTCGCCCCGCCCTACGACGACGACCCCGAGGAGCACCTCGCCGTCGTCCACTCCCACCCGCGCTGGATCGTCTCCGCGCTGTGGGACGCGCTCGGCGGCCCCCGGGCGGGCATCGAGGACCTCCTCGAGGCGGACAACGACCGTCCCGAGGTCACCCTGGTCGCCCGCCCCGGGCGCGCGACCGCCGAGGAGCTGCTGGCCGCGGTCGGCGAGGACTCCGCCCTGCCCGGCCGCTGGTCGCCGCACGCCGTGCGGCTCGCCGAGGGCGGCGAGCCCGGCGCGCTGGACGCCGTGCGCGAGGGCCGGGCGGGCGTCCAGGACGAGGGCAGCCAGCTCGTCGCCCTGGCGCTGGCCGAGGCCCCGCTGGAGGGGCCGGACGGGCGCTGGCTGGACGGCTGCGCGGGCCCCGGCGGCAAGGCCGCCCTGCTGGGCGCGCTCGCCGCGCAGCGCGGCGCCGCCCTGCTGGCCTCCGAGAAGCAGCCGCACCGCGCCCGCCTCGTCGAGCGCGCCCTGGCCGGCAACCCCGGCCCCTATCAGGTCATCGCCGCGGACGGCACCCGTCCGCCGTGGCGCGAGGGCACCTTCGACCGGGTCCTGATGGACGTGCCGTGCACGGGCCTGGGCGCCCTGCGCCGCCGCCCCGAGGCCCGCTGGCGCCGCCGGCCCGAGGACGTGGCCGGCTTCGCGCCGCTCCAGCGCGACCTGCTGCGCGAGGCGCTGCGCGCCGTGCGCGTGGGCGGAGTCGTCGGCTACGCCACGTGCTCCCCGCACCCGGCCGAGACCCGGGCCGTCGTCGACGACGTCCTGCGGGGCCGTGGCGGCCCCGCGGTGTCCGCCGAGTGGATCGACGCACGTCCTCTCATGCAGGGCGTCCCCGGCCTCGGCGACGGCCCCGACGTCCAGCTCTGGCCCCATCTGCACGGCACGGACGCCATGTATCTGGCGCTGCTGCGGCGTACGGGCTGAGGCAGCCGGAACCACGGCCGCGACAAGCCCCGGGTCAAGGCCGCCGGCGCGGCATGGCAGGCTTGGGGTATGGCCGTGCAGATCAACCCCAGCATCCTGTCCGCGGACTTCGCCCGCCTCGCCGACGAAGCGCAGGCGGTGAAGGGCGCCGACTGGCTCCACGTCGACGTGATGGACAATCACTTCGTGCCCAACCTGACGCTCGGCGTACCGATCGTCGAGTCGCTGGCGAAGGCCACCGACACCCCGCTGGACTGCCACCTCATGATCGAGGACCCGGACCGCTGGGCGCCGCAGTACGCCGAGGCGGGCGCCGGGTCGGTGACCTTCCACGCGGAGGCCGCCGCGGCGCCGGTGCGGCTGGCGCGGGAGATCAGGGCCAAGGGGGCGCGGGCGTCCATGGCGCTCAAGCCCGCCACCCCGATCGAGCCGTTCGAGGACCTGCTGCCCGAGCTGGACATGCTGCTGATCATGACCGTCGAGCCCGGCTTCGGTGGCCAGGCCTTCCTCGACATCATGCTGCCGAAGATCCGCCGGACCCGTGAGCTGATCTCGCGGCACGACCTGCAGCTGTGGCTGCAGGTCGACGGCGGCGTCTCGGCCTCCACCATCGAGCGCTGCGCCGAGGCCGGCGCGGACGTGTTCGTGGCCGGATCGGCCGTCTACGGTACGGACGACCCGGCGGCGGCCGTACGCTCGCTGCGCGCGCAGGCGGAGCAGGCCACCGCCCGTGCGCCCTGGGCCTGCGCGCACTGAGCGTCCCGGCGCTGCTCGCCCGAATTGCTGAGGGCGAAGGTCAAGGCCTGATCAAGACGCGGCACATCTGACAGGATGACGTCGAGTCATTAGCTCCACAGCTTGCACACAAGCGTGAACACAGTAGTGAGGAGACCAGGGTGTCGACGGGCCGTTCAGCCACGCCTATGGGGCCCGCCGAGCTGGTGCAGGCGGCGGCGATGGCCCGCCGCTTCTACCTCGAGGGCAAGTCGAAGATCCAGATCGCCGAGGAGTTCGGCGTGAGCCGCTTCAAGGTGGCCCGGGTGCTGGAGACGGCACTGGAGCGCGACCTGGTGCGGATCGAGATCCGGGTGCCGGCGGAGCTGGACGCGGAGCGCTCCGACGCGCTGCGCGCCCGCTACGGCCTGCGCCACGCGGTCGTCGTGGAGTCCCCGGCCGACGCGGCCGACGACGCGCCCGATCCCGAGAACCTCGGCGAGGTGGCAGCCGACCTGCTCGGCGAGCTGGTCCACGAGGGCGACGTGCTCGGCCTCGCCTGGGGCCGCTCCACCATCCACATGGCCGCGGCCCTGCACCGGCTGCCGCCCTGCACGGTCGTCCAGCTCACCGGCGTGTACGACGCGGGCACCGCCGAGCGCGGCTCGGTGGAGGCCGTGCGCCGGGCCGCCCAGGTCTCGGGCGGCGAGGCCCACCCGATCTACGCCCCGATGCTGCTGCCCGACACGGCCACGGCCGCCGCGCTGCGCGGCCAGACCGGCATCGCCCGGGCCTTCGACTACTTCGACAAGGTCACCGTCGCCGCCGTCTCGATCGGCTCCTGGGCGCCGGGCATCTCGACCGTCTACGACATGCTGACCCCGCAGGAGCGCGAGCACTACGCCTCCCTCGGCGCGGCCGCCGAGATGTCCGCGCACCTCTTCGACGCCGAGGGCCGCAGGATCGGCCGTGACCTGGGCGAACGCTGCATCACGGTGGAAGCCGACCGGCTGCGCCGTATACCGGAGGTCGTCGCGATCGCCGGCGGGCTGCGCAAGGCGGCGGCGATCGGCGCGGTGCTGCGCTCCGGGCTGGTCACCAGCCTGGTCACGGACACCGCGGCGGCCGACTACCTCCTGCTGGAGACGGGCCCGGGCCCCCGCCCGGCCCTGGACCGGGCCGACCCGGACGGCTCATAGCCCTGCCGCACGCCGACGGCGCCGGCCACCCCTTCCCGGGGCGGTCGGCGCCGTCGCGTTTGCCCGGCCGCGGCCCGGACGGACCACTTGGGTGAAGCCACAAGCGCTTCTCGCCACCCGCTGGCCGATGTCACAGAATGTGCGCCAAGTTCGCCAGGATCGCTTGCGATCGTGGATGATGGGTCCAGGAACCTCAGCCCGATCCGGTGCTGGCTCGGTGCTGACTCCCCACCCGCTCTGTACGCAAAACCGCAGGTGAGAGAGCCAGTATGCGATTCCTTAACGACCAGAAGCCGGCGTACGACCTGACGTACGACGATGTGTTCATGGTGCCGAGCCGCTCGGCGGTCGGCTCCCGACAGGCAGTGGACCTTTCTTCGCCCGACGGCACGGGCACCACCATTCCGCTCGTGGTCGCCAACATGACCGCCATCGCCGGCCGCCGCATGGCCGAGACGGTCGCCCGCCGCGGTGGCCTCGTCGTCATCCCCCAGGACATCCCGATCGAGGTCGTCACCGAGGTCATCTCCTGGGTCAAGGGCCGTCACCACGTGCTCGACACCCCCATCGTGCTCGCCCCGACCCAGACCGTCGCCGACGCGCTGTCCCTGCTGCCCAAGCGGGCCCACGGCGCCGGCGTCGTCGTCGACGCGGACCACCGCCCCGTCGGCGTCGTCACCGAGCACGACCTGACCGGCGTGGACCGCTTCACCCAGCTGTCCGAGGTCATGTCCACCGAGCTGCTGCTCCTGGACGCCGACATCGACCCGCGCGAGGCCTTCAACCAGCTCGACGCCGCCCACCGCAAGCTGGCGCCCGCCGTCGACAAGGACGGCAAGCTGGTCGGCATCCTCACCCGCAAGGGCGCGCTGCGCGCGACCCTGTACACCCCCGCCACCGACGCGGACGGCAAGCTGCGCATCGCCGCCGCCGTCGGCATCAACGGCGACTTCGTGGCCAAGGCCAAGCAGCTGCTCGACGCGGGCGTGGACACGCTCGTCATCGACACCGCGCACGGTCACCAGGAGTCGATGATCAGCGCGATCAAGGCCGTCCGGGCGCTCGACCCGCAGGTCCCGATCGTCGCCGGCAACATCGTCGCCGCCGAGGGTGTGCGCGACCTCATCGAGGCCGGCGCGGACATCATCAAGGTCGGTGTGGGCCCGGGCGCCATGTGCACCACCCGCATGATGACCGGCGTGGGCCGCCCGCAGTTCTCCGCGGTGCTCGAGTGCGCCGCCGAGGCGAAGAAGTACGGCAAGCACGTGTGGGCCGACGGTGGCGTTCGTCACCCCCGCGACGTGGCCATGGCCCTGGCGGCCGGCGCGTCCAACGTCATGATCGGCTCCTGGTTCGCCGGTACCTACGAGTCCCCCGGTGACCTGCAGCAGACCGCCGACGGGCGCTTCTACAAGGAGTCCTTCGGCATGGCCTCGGCCCGTGCGGTGCAGAACCGCACCTCCGAGGAGTCCGCGTACGACCGGGCGCGCAAGGGCCTGTTCGAGGAGGGCATCTCCACCTCGCGCATGTTCCTCGACCCGGCCCGCCCGGGCGTCGAGGACCTGATCGACTCGATCATCGCGGGTGTCCGTTCGTCCTGCACCTACGCGGGTGCCGGCTCCCTCGAGGAGTTCGCCCAGCGGGCCGTCGTCGGCGTCCAGAGCGCCGCCGGTTACGCCGAGGGCAAGCCGCTGCACGCCAGCTGGCAGTAGTCGCACCAGCCCTGAAGGGGCGCGATCCGGTTCGCCGGGTCGCGCCCCTTTTTTACTGCTCATGTACCGATTCATAACGCGACGTGCAACGATCACCCGTTCTGAGCCCCCGGACGCAATGATCGAACGGGCATACGCAAGAATGGTGCATTACGAGCGCGGGCCCTGACCTCGTAGGGTCTGCGCAGAACGTGGAGTGGCGGGTACCGCTTGCTCGGCGGTACCCCCTCGCTATGGGTTTGCTCTGCCATGCCGGCGCGCCCTGGGTGGCCGCCGTGGGCCGCTGCTTCCGACCGGCACCCCCACCGGCAGTCATGAACGGAGCAACCCCGTGTTGGACCAAGGCACTGCGCCACCCTCCACCGGTCGCAAGCGGCTCTCCCCGCCGCCCGCCGCCGGCTTCGGCGCCCGCCTGATGCGCCGCAAGCCCGTCGAGCGCCTGGTCGCCGAGGGCGGCCAGGGCGAGGGCGGCAGCCTGCGCCGCTCGCTCGGCATGTGGCAGCTGACCATGATCAGCATCGGTGCCACGCTGGGCACCGGCATCTTCGTCGTCCTCGGCGAGGCCGTGCCCGACGCAGGCCCGGCGGTTGTGATCTCGTTCGTCCTCGCGGGCATCACGGCGCTGTTCTCGGCGCTGTCCTACGCGGAGCTGGCCGGCACCATCCCGGTCTCCGGCTCCTCGTACTCGTACGCCTACGCCACCCTGGGCGAGATCGTCGCCTGGGTCTGCGGCTGGTGCCTGATCCTCGAGTACGGCGTCTCCGTCGCGGCCGTGGCCGTCGGCTGGGGCCAGTACCTCAACGAGCTCCTCGACGGGACCATCGGCGTCACCATCCCCGACGCCCTGGCCAACCCGCCGGGCGTCGACGGCGGCATCTTCAACCTGCCCGCCCTGCTCGTCGTGCTGCTGTGCATGGCCTTCCTGATCGGCGGCGCCAAGGAGAGCGCCCGCGCCAACACCATCATGGTGGCCGTGAAGATCGCGGCCCTGCTGCTCTTCTGCGCCGTGGCCTTCACCGGCATCCGCGCCGGCAACTACGCGCCGTTCATGCCGCTCGGCCTCGGTGGCGTGAGCGCCGCCGGCGCCACGCTGTTCTTCTCCTACATCGGCTTCGACGCCGCCTCCACCGCGGGTGAGGAGGCCAAGAACCCGAAGAAGGACCTGCCCAAGGCGATCATGCTGTCGCTGCTGATCGTCACGGCGATCTACGTGCTGGTCGCGGCGATCGCCATCGGCGCCATGCCGTGGGGCGAGTTCAAGGGCTCCGAGGCCGCGCTCGCCGGCATCATGGAGGACGTCACCGGCCAGAGCTTCTGGGCCGTGCTGCTCGCCGCCGGCGCCGTCATCGCCATCGCCAGCGTCGTGCTGACCGTCCTCTACGGACAGACCCGCATCCTCTTCGCGATGTCCCGCGACGGCCTGGTCCCCAAGGCCTTCGCCAAGGTCAACCGCAAGGGCGTGCCGCTGGCGAACACCCTGATCGTCTCGCTGTTCTGCGGGGTCCTGGCCGCCGCGGTCCCGCTCGGCCAGCTCGCCGACGCCACCAGCATCGGCACGCTCTTCGCCTTCGCCCTGGTGAACATCGCCGTCATCGTGCTGCGCTTCACCCGCCCCGACATGCACCGCAGCTTCCGTGTACCGCTTTCGGGTGTGCGCATCACCGTCCGCTCGGTGCAGATCCCGCTCGGCCTGATCTTCCCCGTCCTGGGCTTCGGGATGTGCGTCTACATGATGTGCAACCTGGACGTCATCACCTGGCAGGTCTTCGGCGCCTGGATGGTCCTGGGCCTGCTGATCTACTTCTTCTACGGCATGCGCCGCTCGCGCCTGGCGACGGAGGCCCTGGGCGAGGCCCTGCCGGCCGCGGCGGGTGCCGCCAAGGGCGCCGTCCCGGCGCAGAAGGCGAAGCGGACCGCTCCGAAGGCCGGCGCCAAGGCGGCCGCCGGTACGGCCGCGAAGGCCGCCGCCACGGCGGCGAAGGGCGAGGCCAAGTCCGGTGCCAAGGCCGACGAGAAGGCGGACACGAAGGCCGACGCCAAGGCCGACGCCGAGCCGGCGACGAAGTCCGGCGCCAAGCCGGCCGCCAAGGCCGGCCCCAAGCCCGGTGCGAAGCCGGGCGCCAGGACCGGCGCCAAGGCCGGTTCGCGGAACACGAAGAAGGCCCGCGGCAAGGGCCGGCGCAAGGGCCGCTGAGGCCCCGATCCGGGGGCGGCCGGGCCACCGAGAAGAAATGATCTTCTCCGCGCCGCCCCTATGATCCCTCCCTGCCGGGTCCGCCGTCCGGGGACCCGGCAGACGGGAAGGGATCACATCGGATGAGCAGTCCCCACCTCCTGCTGACCGGCGACAGGCTCGCCCTGGGCATGCCCCGCGACGAGATGCTGACCGAGTACCACAGATGGGAGTGCGACCCCGGGACCATCCTCGGCGCCGGCAGCCGCTTCCCCCGGTCGTGGGAGGCCCGGGCCGACGAGTGGGACCGGGAGCTCGACGACCGCAACCACGCGCGGTTCGAGGTCGTACGCCTGAAGGACAAGCAGTCGGTCGCCCTGACCACGCTGCGCATCGACCCCGGCGAGCGCAGGGCCGAGTTCGCGATCGTCGTCGCCCCGGCCCAGCGCGGCAAGCGCTTCGCCGAGGAAGCCACCCGTCTGACCCTCGACTGGGCGTTCCACCTGGGTGCCATGCGGGCCGTGTGGCTGCGGGTGCTGGAACCCAACCGGGCCGGCATCACCGCCTTCGAGAAGGCCGGATTCCGGCCCACCGGCCGTTTTCGCAGGTCCGGGCACTGGCTGGGCCAGTACGTCGACGAGCTCCTGATGGACGCCCTTCCGGAGGAATTCCCCGGACCTCCCGCCATGTGCACCGCGCTCGGCAGCTGAGGGGGCAGGTCCACGCCCATCGGGTCGGGGGCACGGCCGGGTACGTGATCTACTGCTGGTAGCAGTAGCTGGTTACCCGGAGAAATGTGATCCACCCGCCGTGCGATTGAACGAGCTCGACGAACGCATCGTGCATGCCCTGGCCGAGGACGCCAGGCGCTCCTACGCCGACATCGGCGCGGAGGTCGGCCTGTCCGCGCCCGCCGTCAAGCGGCGCGTGGACAGACTCCGCGCCGAGGGCGCCATCACCGGCTTCACCGTACGGGTGGACCCGGCGGCGCTCGGCTGGGAGACGGAAGGCTTCATCGAGCTCTACTGCCGCCGCAACACCTCGCCCGAGGCCATCCACCGGGGCCTGTCGCGGTACCCGGAGGTGGCGTCGGCCTCCACCGTCACGGGGGAGGCCGACGCCATCGTCCAGATCTTCGCCTCGGACATGCGCCACTTCGAGCGCGTCCTGGAGCGCATCGCGGGCGAGCCCTTCGTGGAGCGCACCAAGTCCGTGCTGGTCCTCTCGCCCCTGCTGCGCCGCTTCAGCTCCGGCGCACCCTCCTGAGCCGCCCGGGCCGACGTCCGGCGCTCCTCGGGACAGCCCCGGAAATGCCCCGGTCGGGCCACCCGCGGCCCCCTGCCGGGCCCCCGCGCAACGAATCGCCGCGGACCCCCGTAAAGGCGCAATGAATCCGCCGTCTGCGCGCAACGTCGGCGCCTTGTCCCGTCGAGATCCCGGACCGTACCGTCGACTCGTTTACACGAACAGGTGTGTGACCCACCCGCCCGACGAGCTACAAGAGGGACGAATGACGCCGCTGCGCATCGCGCTGTACCAAGGCCCCAGCGGCGTTCCCTCCTCCACCGCCGACAGCCTCGACGCCCTGGCCGCCGCCGCCCGGCGGGCCGCGGCCGCCGGTGCCCGGCTGCTGCTCACGAACGAGCTGTACCTGACGGGGTACGCCCTCGGCGAGGCCGTCCGTGACCTGGCCGAGCCCGCCACCGGCCCCGGGGCGCAGGCCGTCGCCCGTATCGCCGCCGAGCACGGGCTGGCCGTCGGCTACGGCTACCCCGAGCGCGACGGCGAGACGATCTACAACTCGCTGCAGCTCATCGGCCCGGACGGGACCCGCCTCGCCCACTACCGCAAGACCCACCTCTTCGGCGCGTACGAGAACACCTACTTCACGCCCGGCGAGGAGCCGGTGGTCCAGGCCGACCTCGACGGCGTCCGGCTCGGGCTGCTGGTCTGCTACGACGTGGAGTTCCCCGAGACCGTACGGGCCCACGCCCTGGCCGGGACCGACCTGCTGCTCGCGCCCACCGCGCTGATGCGGCCCTACGAGATCGTCCCGCAGACGATCATCCCGGCCCGTGCGTGGGAGAGCCAGCTCTACATCGCCTACGCCAACCGCTGCGGAGCCGAGGGCGACCTCGCCTTCGCCGGGCTGTCCTGCCTGGCGGCGCCCGACGGGACCGTACGGGCGCGCGCCGGAGCCGGCGAGGACCTGATCGTCGCCGACGTCGACCCGGCGCTGCTGAAGGCCTCCCGCGCCGAGAACACCTACCTGAGCGATCGCCGCCCCGAGCTCTACGCCTCGCTCATCTGACCCCCGGGCTTCCCCCGCCCCGCCCACACCCCCTGCCAGTAGGAGAGTCCAGCCGATGACGTCCACGGTGCCCACCGCCGTCCACGACGAGCACGAGCAGGCCCAGCCCGTCGAGCCGCCGATCACCATGTTCGGCCCGGACTTCCCCTTCGCCTACGACGACTTCCTCGCCCACCCGGCGGGCCTCGGCCAGATACCGGCCACCGAGCACGGCACCGAGGTCGCGGTCATCGGCGGCGGTCTGTCCGGCATCATCGCGGCGTACGAGCTGATGAAGATGGGCCTCAAGCCCGTCGTCTACGAGGCCGACCAGATCGGCGGCCGCCTGCGCACGGTCGGCTTCGAGGGCTGTGACGCCGAGGGCGACAGCGGGCCGCTGACCGCGGAGATGGGCGCCATGCGCTTCCCGCCGTCCTCCACGGCCTTCCAGCACTACATCGACCTCGTCGGGCTGGAGACCAAGCCGTTCCCCAACCCGCTCGCGCCCGACACCCCCTCCACGGTCGTCGACCTCAAGGGCGAGTCGCACTACGCCGTCACCGTCGACGACCTTCCGCAGGTCTACCGCGACGTGATGAACGCGTGGAACGCCTGCCTGGAGGAGGGCGCGGACTTCTCCGACATGAACCGCGCCATGCGCGAGCGCGATGTGCCGCGCATCCGGGAGATCTGGGCGAAGCTCGTCGAGAAGCTCGACAACCAGACCTTCTACGGCTTCCTCTGCGAGTCCGAGGCCTTCAAGTCCTTCAAGCACCGCGAGATCTTCGGCCAGGTCGGCTTCGGCACCGGCGGCTGGGACACCGACTTCCCCAACTCCATCCTGGAGATCCTGCGCGTCGTCTACACCGAGGCGGACGACCACCACCGCGGCATCGTCGGCGGCAGCCAGCAGCTGCCCCTGCGCCTGTGGGACCGCGAGCCGGAGAAGATCATCCACTGGGCGCAGGGCACCTCGCTGTCCTCGCTGCACGGCGGCGCCCCCCGCCCGGCCGTCACCCGGCTGCACCGCACGGCCGGCAACCGCATCACGGTCACGGACGCGACCGGTGACATCCGTACGTACCAGGCGGCCATCTTCACCGCCCAGTCGTGGATGCTGCTGTCGAAGATCGCGTGCGACGACACGCTCTTCCCCATCGACCACTGGACGGCGATGGAGCGCACCCACTACATGGAGTCGTCCAAGCTGTTCGTGCCTGTGGACCGGCCGTTCTGGCTGGACAAGGACGAGGAGACCGGCCGTGACGTCATGTCGATGACGCTCACCGACCGGATGACCCGCGGCACCTACCTCCTGGACGACGGCCCGGACAAGCCGGCCGTCATCTGCCTCTCGTACACCTGGTGCGACGACAGCCTCAAGTGGCTGCCGCTGTCGGCGAACGAGCGGATGGAGGTCATGCTCAAGTCGCTCGGCGAGATCTACCCCAAGGTCGACATCCGCAAGCACATCATCGGCAACCCGGTGACGGTCTCCTGGGAGAACGAGCCCTACTTCATGGGCGCGTTCAAGGCCAACCTGCCGGGTCACTACCGCTACCAGCGGCGTCTGTTCACCCACTTCATGCAGGACCGTCTGCCCGAGGACAAGCGCGGCATCTTCCTCGCCGGCGACGACATCTCCTGGACCGCCGGCTGGGCCGAGGGCGCCGTCCAGACCGCGCTCAACGCGGTGTGGGGCGTGATGCACCAGTTCGGTGGCTCCACGGACGCCACCAACCCCGGTCCGGGCGACGTCTACGACGAGATCGCGCCCGTCGAGCTGCCGGAGGACTGAGCCCGGGGGCTGACGCACGGGCGTCCGTGCGTCAGCCCAGGGGCGTGAGGAGACAGCGGCCGACCATGCCGACGCTCGCGTCGACGCGGTCGGTGAGCTCCTCCACCAGATCGGGCAGCTCCCGCATGGCCCACAGCGCGCGGAACGAGGCCCACGCCGCGTTCCGCGCGGCCTCCAGCGTCCACGAGCCGACCAGGTGGGTCAGCGGATCGGCGACGTCCAGCAGATCCGGCCCCGGCATCAGCTCCTCGCGGATCCGCTCCTCCATGGCGACGAGCATCGACCCGATGCGGTGGAAGTCGCCCTCGAGGGCGCGCGGCTCGACGTCCAGCGCCCGGCAGGTCTCGGTCAGGGCCAGGGCCAGGTCATGGCCGATGTGGGCGTTGATCCCGGCCAGGGCGAACTGCAGGGGCTGCACCGCCGGATGCCCCCGCAGCTGGAACAGCGGCCGCCAGCAGGCGGGCAGCAGACGGCCCATGGACGCCTGGTCGACGGCGTGCAGATAGCGCTTGGCGAAGCGCACGTCGAGGTCGGCCGCGGCGTGCCGGTCCCGGAAGCCCCCCGCCGCCACCCGGCGGCCGATCTCCTCCGTGACCGTCAGATAGACCCGGTTGAAGACCGCCACCCCGTCCCTCGGCGGCAGTGCGGCGTCGAGCCCCCGCATCCGCGCCAGTACCCAGTCGATGCCGGCGGGCACCGCCGGCTGCGCCCGCGTCATCGTCATACGCACAGAGTGACACCCGAATACGGAGCGTAGGCGAATCCCCGGGAGAGTTAACCAGAACGGGTGAACGAGGGCCGTGTCCTCGCCGGATTGTCACGCTCCGTATTCGGCGGCTCGCGTCGTCACGCTTGGTTTGTCCCTGCCATGGCGATCGACTATTAATCGCTTGGTCTCTGCGGCGCGCAGGGCCTTGCGAAATGGAGAGTGGTCATGGCGGGCGTCGGGTGGAAGCTGCACGGCGATGGCAAGCACCTGAAGCCCGGGGAGGTGGTCAAGCCGGGGGAGCGGCTGTCGTGGGGCCGCACCGTCGGGCTCGGTGCGCAGCACGTGGTCTCGATGATCGGGGCGTGCTTCGTCGCGCCGATCCTCATGGGGCTGGACCCCAATCTGGCGCTGATGGCGTCGGGCGTGGCGACGGTGCTGTTCCTGCTGATGACGCGCGGGCGCGTGCCCAGCTACCTGGGGTCCTCGCTCTCCTTCGTCGGAGTGTCCGCGGTCATCGCGGGCCAGGGCGGGGACGCCGGCACACTGACCGGCGCGATGCTCGTGGTGGGCGCCGCCCTCGTCGGCTGCGGCGTGGTCATCCAGGTCCTCGGCCCGCGGGTCATCCACGCCGTCCTGCCGCCGGCGGTGACCGGTGCGGTCGTCATGCTCATCGGCTTCAACCTCGCCCCGGTGGCGGCGGGGACGTACTGGCCGCAGGACCAGTGGGCCGCGCTCGCCACGATGCTGTTCACGGGCCTCGCGCTGGTGGTGCTGCGGGGGTTCTGGTCGCGCATCGCGATCTTCCTGGGCCTCGTCTTCGGCTATGCGCTGTCCTGGATCCTCGACCGGACCGCGGGCAAGATCCACTCGGCGGACGGCTCTGGCAAGGTGACGGACCACTGGCGCATCGACTTCTCCGGCGTCGCCAAGGCGGACTGGATCGGCGTGCCGACCTTCCACGCCCCGAACTTCTCGGCCTCGGCGGTCCTGGTCGCACTGCCGGTGCTGGTGGCGCTGGTCGCCGAGAACGCGGGCCACGTCAAGGCCGTGGGCGAGATGACCGGTGACCCGCTCGACGACAAGATGGGCATGGCGATCATCGCGGACGGCAGCGCGACCGTGCTCTCCACCGCGGTGGGCGGCCCGGCCACCACCACGTACGCGGAGAACATCGGCGTGATGGCGGCGACGCGCGTCTACTCGACCGCCGCGTACTGGGCCGCCGCCGGCTTCGCGCTGCTCTTCGGCCTGTGCCCCAAGTTCGGCGCGGTCGTCGCCGCCATTCCCGGCGGCGTGCTCGGCGGGATCACTGTCATCCTCTACGGAATGATCGGCCTGCTCGGCGCCCAGATCTGGGTGCGGAACAAGGTCGACTTCGCCCAGCCGCTCAACCTCGTGCCGACGGCCGCGGGCGTCATCATCGGCATCGGCGGCGTCTCGCTGAAGTTCACCGACAACTTCGAGCTCAGCGGCATCGCACTGGGCACCCTCATCGTGCTCACCGGCTATCACGCCCTGCGCTGGCTCTCCCGGGCCGCCGACCGCCGGGAGCCCGCCCTCCTGGACGGTGGCACCACCGACTACGACCGCGGCACGGGCGACGCGTCCTGAGGCGGGTTCGGGGGCCGGGAGGTCCGGCCCCCCGGGGGCTTGGGCGGGTCCCTCTTTCGCGTTGCTGCGATCGGCGCAATTAACACCTCGTAGGGCTGTATGGCCACGACCGCCGGATGTTTATCGGTTCATGCGAGGTATGCGTGGGGTGTCCGATTTCCTGCAATTCAGGAGACACACATGCGCAAGCTCGTCGGCCGCACCGCGGCCGCCGCGATCCTCGCCGGCGCCACCGTTGTTCCGGTGGCCGGCCTGGCCCAGGCCGCGCCGCAGGTCGCGTCCGGCAACCAGGCGCTGACCTGGGACGACGACCACGGTGACCGGGACAAGGGCCGCGACCGGGACCGGGACAAGGACAAGAAGAAGGACAACGGCCGCGACAAGAAGAAGGACCACGGCCGCGACAAGGACTGCGACCGGGACAAGGGCCGCGACCGCGACCGCGACCGTGACCGCGACAAGGACTGCGACCGCGGCCGCGACCGTGACCGCGACAAGGACTGCGACCACGGCCGCAAGGACCGTGACCGCGACTGCGACCACGACGACCACCACCGCAGCTACAGCCGCCACAGCTACCACGACTGGACCAGCTGGGGCAACAACTGGGGCAACCACTGGGGCAACAACTGGGGTGGCATCTGGATCGGCAAGTGGAAGAACAACGGCTGGGGCGGCCACGGTGGTTGGGGCGGCTGGAACGGCGGCCACAACGACAAGTGGGGCGGCGGCCATGACAAGTGGGGTGGCGGCCACGACGGCTGCGACCGCTGGGGCGGCGGCCACGACAAGTGGGGCGGCGGCCACAACGACAAGTGGGGTGGCGGCCACGACGGCTGCGACCGCTGGGGCGGCGGCCACGACAAGTGGGGTGGCGGCCACGACAAGTGGGGTGGCGGCCACGACCGTGACTGCGACCACCACAACAAGCACCACGGCGGCGGGCACGGCTGGGCCATCGTGATCTGATCCAGAAGCGCCTGACGGTTCCCCTCCACCGCGGGCCGTGGCCGACCCCCTCGGGGTTCGGAACACGGCCCGCGGCGGCGTGTGCGCTCAGCGCCTGGCCGCCGGGGCCCCACGGGAGAGGGCGGTGTCCCGGGCCGGGGCCCGCAGCACGCCCGCGCCGGCCACCAGCCCCGCCGTCAGCACGGTCACCAGCGCGAAGGACACCACCAGCGACGTGGCGTTCGCGATCTGCCCGATGGCGGCCGGCGCGATCAGTGCCGAGGTGTAGGTGATCGTAGCGACGCCCGCGATCGCCTGGCTGGGATCCTTCCCGCTGCGCCCCGCCGCCGCGAAGGCCAGCGGTACGACGACGGCGATGCCCAGCCCCAGCAGGCCGAACCCCGCGACGGCCGGCAGGGGATCGTCCGCCAGGACCACGAGCACCCCGCCCGCGGTCGCCAGCACGCCCCCCGCCCGTACGGTCCGCACCGGGCCGAACCGCCGCACCGCCGCGTCGCCCGCCAGCCGGGCCACCGTCATCGTGCAGGCGAAGGCCGTGGTGCAGGCGGCGGCCACGCCCGGGTCGGAGCCGATGACGTCGCGCAGGTAGACCGCCGACCAGTCCAGGCTCGCCCCCTCGGCGAAGACCGCGCAGAAGCCGACCGCGCCGATGACCACCGCCGAGCGCGGCGGCAGGGCGAACCGCGGCGGCGGATGCTCCGCGACGCCGGTGCGCACGTCCAGCACCCAGCGGCAGGCGACCGAGCCGAGCACGACGAGCAGGCCGGCCGCCACCCCGAGATGGAGGCGGGCATCCGTGCCGGCGTGCGCGGCGACCGTGCCCGCCGCGGAGCCGGCGAGCGCACCGGCGCTCCACATGCCGTGCAGCCCCGACATGATCGAACGGCCCAGCCGGTCCTCGGTCTCCACGCCCAGCGCGTTCATGGCCACGTCCGCCATTCCGGACGTCGCCCCGTACACCGCCAGTGCCGCGCAGAGCGCGAGCATGCCGGGGGAGAGGGCGGGCAGCGCCAGGGACGCGCACCACAGGGCGAGCAGGCCGCGCAGCGCCGTGCGCGAGCCGAAGCGGTGGACGACCCTCCCCGCGAGCGGCATCGCGAGCGACGCGCCGATCGCGGGAAAGACCAGCGCGAGGCCGAGGCGTCCCGTGCTGATGTCCACGTGTTCCTGGATCCAGGGGACGCGGGTGGCGAACGTGCCCGTGACCGCGCCGTGCACGGCGAACACCGCCGCCATCGCGATCCGCGCCCGGCGCACCCGGGGATCCGTACGGTCCGCGGTGCCCGCGCCGCCCGTGCTGTCGCCCATTCCGCTCCCTACCGGCTTCCGGCCAGTGTGCCGGTGCTCAGTGCATCAGCAGGAGCCCAGGTCCTGCCAGACCCCCCACTCGCCGGTGGTGCCGGGTTCCTCGCCCCGGGTCCACCACTTGGCCTTCCACGAGCGGGACTTCCACGAGACGGTGGCGCCGCCGTTGTAGGCGGTCGCCCCGTCCCAGGACGGCGCGGTGCAGGCGCCGCCGGTGGGGGTGCCCGTCGGGGTTCCGGTCGGGGTGGGCGTGGGGCCGCCCGGGTCGACGACGGCCGTGCCGCGGGCCAGATCGCCGGCCAGGGCGTAGGTGCGGCCGCCGAAGGTCACGGTCCAGTTGGAGGGCGTCGACGTCGGCAGGTAGTAGACGAAGTCGATGTCCGCCGAGGCGCCCGGCGCGAGCGGCTGCGAGGCCGGCAGCTTCACCGAGACCCGGTGGTAGTCGCCCTTGAGGCCGCCGATGTTGTTGGGGGCCAAGTGGTCGCTGCGTACGACCTTGAGTCCCCAGCCCGACTGGTCCTTGGCGTTGCCGGGCGCGGAGGTGGCGTAGTCGAACTGGAACTCCGCGCCGCCGGGGACCGTGGTCTTGGTGTTGTTGGTGAGATGAATCTTGGGGTTGATGGGGTAGTTGGAGTCGCCGAGGGGGAACTGGGTGAAGCCCACCTGGATGTCGACGGCCTGGCCGGGGACGTCGGTCGTCGCCCGCTTCGCCCCGTAGGCGGGGGCGGACCTGAACGCGTCGTACATCGTGGTGGTGAGCGTGGAGCCGGGCTCGTACTGTCCCTTGCCCGCGTTCCAGCCGTAGTCGCCGGCGAGCTCCCAGACCATCGTGCCGCCGAGTCCCTTGTCCACCACGTACTGGGCCTTGGCCTTCACGGACTGCTCGTCCTCCGTGGAGAGGAAGACCTTCTTGTCCGCGTTCCACAGCCAGGGGGCGGTCAGCGTGGCGTCGTAGCGGCGGGCGTAGGTGCCGGTGGGCCTGGTGCCGGCGGGGAAGCCGTACGCGCCGAGGTAGTCGCCGGCGACGCCCTTCTCCAGGTTCTTCGCGTGCCACATCGGGTTGGACCCGGCGGGGGACTCCTTGCCGGCGTCGTCCTTGTCGTGCCAGAGGTTGTCAATGCCGACCGCGCCGTCGCCGCAGGTCGTCAGGCCCGAGCCGGCGGGACAGGTGGCGGCCTTGGCCGTTCCCCACAGCCCGTCGGTGCCGCCGGTGACGTTCTTCCAGCCGCGCGTGTAGTACGGCAGGCCGAGGTTGATCCGCCCGGCGGGCAGCGCGCCGCGGAAGTAGTGGTAGGCCCAGTCGCCGTTGAGGTAGCCGACACCGCCGTACTGGGCGGCGCCGTAGACGCCCCACTTGGCGAGTTCGGCGTCCTTTCCGTCGTCGTACAGCGCGGCGTTCGGGCCCACGAATTCGTTCCAGGCCCCGTGCAGGTCGTACGACATCACGTTGACGTAGTCCAGGTATTTCGTGCTCTGGTACGTCTCCATGCCGCGCAGCAGATAGCCGGAGGAGGGGGCGGCGACGGACAGCAGATAGTGCTTTCCGTCCGCCGCGCCGGCCCGGTCGAGCTTTTCGCGCAGCGTCTTCATCAGGGCCGCGTAGCCCTTGTTGAGCCCGCCGCGCCGGGCGTTGGCCAGCGTCCAGTCCTTGGGGTGGCCCGCGTCCTTCATCGAGGTCGGGTACTCGTAGTCGATGTCGACGCCGTTGAAGCCGTATTTCTTGACGAAGGCGACGGCCGAATCGGCGAAGGTGTCGATCCCGGCCTGGTTGACCGATCCGTCGGCGTTCGTCGCCGTTTTGTAGAAGCCGCCGGAGTCGACGCGTTTGCCGTTCTCGTCGATATAGCCGCCGGTCTCCGCCCAGCCGCCCACGGAAATGAGCGTCTTCACCTGCGGGTGCTGCTTCTTGAACTTGTTCAGGAGGTTGAAATGGCCCTGGTAGGGGAGTGCGGGGTCCATTTCGGCGCCGGGGACGGACGGCCAGGTCATCCCGGTGGCGGGATTGGCGGTGCCGTCCGCGCCGACGGAGATCCTGTCGTCCGGGCCGACGTGGGCGAAGGCGTAGTTGAGGTGGGTGACCTTGTCCCAGGGGATGTCGGGGGCGAGATAGGCGGGGGTGCCGTCCTTGCCGGTGCGCCAGCCGGTGAAGTAGCCGATGACGCGGCGCTGGTGGTCGGCGCCCATCTTCTCGCGGCCCGCCGCGTCGTAGACCGAACAGTAGGGGACGTCGACGCCGGGGGTGGCGTAGAGGCCGTCGGGGCGGCAGGCGGACTGGTCCTCGGCGTGCGAGGCGGTCGCGGACAGGGTGCCCACGAGCAGAGAGGCCAGGGCGGTGCCCGCCGATGCGAGGGCGACGCTCCTGCGGGCACGGGGTCTGAGGGGTCTCTTGCGGAACAACACGATCGGGTCCTCCAGTGGGGGGCTCAAAAGAGCGTTGCGTGGGGGGTGTGCGACGTGCTGTGGCCCGTGGTGCGCGCGTACCGGCGGGCCGTACTCCTCGGAGGTGTGGCAGAGGTTAAGAGGACTAGACCAGTGCGTCAATAGGTATGGACCAAACCCGTGGGCGGGGCCGCCCGGCCCGGCGTACGGCGGGTAGCAGCAGGTGTGTGAGGCCGCGCACTCTGTCAAGTCCCCGTGGACACCGCGGCGCCGCCCGGCGTACGCTCGGACTCGTCGGAGCTGCGGAGGATGAGAAGCCGCAGGTCAGGCACCTGTACCATTGATGATCCATTTGATACGCAGCGCACTCCGGGGTCGGTGAAAGTCCGAACCGGCGGTTACAGTCCGCGACCCGTCCGCAGCCAGCGGCCGGTTGACCAGGTGAAATTCCTGGACCGACGGTTAAAGTCCGGATGGGAGGCAGTGCGCGGCGGGCACGCATCGGCACACCGTCACCGGTGACGCGGATGGGTGGCAGACGTCCCGGTCTTCCGGGACCCTTCCCGGGACCCTCCGGGATCGGGCCACCCCCTCCTCGCGTCCCCGGTCCCATGGTCACCGCTGCGGCGTACCCGCTCATTCGTCGTCCCGTACGACAGCCCCGGAGTCCGTGCCCGAAGAGGCAGGAGGACCCCGGTGGCCACCGCGACCGAAGCCGACGCGATGCGACGCGCCATCGCGCTCGCCGCCCGCGCCCTCGGTTCGACCAGCCCCAACCCCGTCGTCGGCTGCGTCCTCCTGGACGACGCCGGCCGCACGCTCGGCGAGGGATGGCACCGCCGCGCCGGTGGCCCGCACGCCGAGGTCGAGGCCCTGCGCGCCGCCGCCGACGCCGGCCACGACGTCCGGGGCGGCACCGCCGTCGTCACCCTGGAGCCCTGCAACCACACCGGCCGCACCGGCCCCTGTGCCCAGGCCCTCCTGGACGCCGGCATCGCCCGCGTCGTCTACGCCGTCGCCGACCCCAACCCGGCCGCCACCGGCGGCGCCGCCACCCTCGAGGCGGCCGGCGTCGACACCGAGGGCGGACTGCTCGCGGACGAGGCCGCGGCCGGCAACGCCGCCTGGCTCACCTCCGTGCTGCACGGGCGCCCCTTCGTCCTGTGGAAGTACGCCGCCACCCTCGACGGCCGCAGCGCCGCCGCCGACGGCACCAGCCGCTGGATCTCCTCCGCCGCCTCCCGCGCCGACGTGCACCGGCTGCGCGCCGAGGCCGACGCCGTCGTCGTCGGCTCCGGCACGCTGCGCGCGGACGACCCCCACCTGGCCGTCCGCGGCCCCGTACCCGACCGGGACCCCGTCACCCAGCCGCTGCGCGTCGTCGTCGACACCCGCGCCACCGTCAAGCCCGGCGCCCGGGTCCTGGACGACGCGGCACCGACCCTGATCGTCGTCGGCGAGGACGCCGACACCGCCCACCTGCCCGGCGTCGAGATCGCCCGCCTGCCCGCCGACGCGACCGGCATCGACGTCCACGCCCTGCTCGCCGAGCTCTACGCACGCGGCGTGTACTCCGTCCTGCTGGAGGGCGGCTCCACCCTCGCCGGCGCCTTCCTGGCCGCCGGTGCCGTGGACCGCGTCGTCGGCTACCTCGCCCCCGCCCTGCTGGGCGCCGGGCCCTCCGCCCTCGGCGACGCCGGAATCGGCACGATCGCGCAGGCGTTGCGCCTGGACGTCACCGACGTCGCCCGCGTCGGCCCCGACCTGCGGATCACCGCCACCCCCATCGCCCCCGTACCCGTTCCCGTCTCCGCCACCGAGGAGAGCTGAAGTGTTCACCGGAATCGTCGAAGAGCTGGGTGAGGTCGTCGCCGTCGAGAATCTCGGCGACTCCTCGCTGCTGCGGCTGCGCGGCCCCGTCGTCACCGAGGGCGCCAAGCACGGCGACTCGATCGCCGTCAACGGCGTCTGCCTGACCGTTGTCGAGACCGCGGACGGCGAGTTCACGGCCGACGTCATGGCCGAGACCCTGAGCCGCTCCAGCCTGGGCGCCCTCGTCCCCGGCTCGCGCGTCAACCTCGAGCGCCCCATGGCGCTCGGCGGGCGCCTCGGCGGCCACCTCGTCCAGGGCCATGTGGACGGCACCGGCCGCCTCGTCGAGCGGGTGCCCGGCGAACACTGGGAGATCGTCAAGATCGCCCTGCCGGACGGGCTCGCCCGCTACGTCGTGGACAAGGGCTCCATCACCGTCGACGGAGTGAGCCTGACCGTCGTCGAGGCCGGCGACGACCACTTCACCGTCAGCCTCATCCCCACCACCCTCGACCTCACCACCCTCGGCATCAAGCAGGCCGGCGACCCGGTCAACCTCGAGGTGGACGTCCTCGCCAAGTACGTCGAGCGCCTCCTGGGGCAGCGCGGCACGAAGGAGCCCGTCGCATGAGCGCCCTCGACTGGCTCAACGGCGAGGCCTTCGCCGCCTTCGGCCAGCACGTCATCTGGTCCGACATGATCGGCAACACCGTCGGCCTCGTGGCCCTCGCCCTCGGCTGGCGCCGCTCCATCTGGACCTGGCCGGCCCAGTTCGTCTCCGGCGTCATCCTCGTCGCCGCCTACGCCTCCGCCCACCTCAGCGGCGGCATCGGCAAGCAGCTCCTGGTCATCGCCGTCGCCCTGTGGGGCTGGCGGCAGTGGGCGGGCGGGCGGCGCAGCGCCCAGGACGGCTCCATCGCCGTCCGCTTCGCCTCCTGGCGCGAGCGCGCCCTGCTGCTCGCCGGCACCGCCGTCGGTACCCTCGCCGTCGGCTCCCTGTTCACCGCCGTACCCGAACTGTCCTGGAACCCCTGGCCGGACGCGTACATCTTCGTCGGCACCCTCGCCGCGATGGTCGCCCAGGCCCGCGGGCTCGTGGAGTTCTGGTTCGCCTGGCTGCTGGTCGACGTGGTCGGCGTCCCGCTCGCCTTCGACAGCGGGCTCGCCTTCTCCGGCCTCGTCTACATCGTCTACCTCGTCCTGGTCCTGTGGGGCCTGCGCGACTGGTGGCTGCGTTCGCGGGCGAGCGCCCGGACCGCGGCCGTTCCGGAAGGAGTAACGGCATGACCGCCGTTCAGAGCTGGTACGACACCGACAACGGTGACGCCGACGTGCTGACCCTCGACCCCGTCGAGCGGGCGATCGCCGACATCGCGGCGGGCCGGCCCGTCGTCGTCGTGGACGACGCCGACCGCGAGAACGAGGGCGACCTGATCGTCGCCGCGGAGAAGGTCACCACCGAGATCGTGGCCTTCATGATGAGCGAGTGCCGCGGCCTGATCTGCGTGCCCATGGAAGAGCACGACATCGACCGGCTCGACCTGCCCCAGATGGTCGACCACAACACCGAGTCGATGCGCACCGCGTTCACCGTCTCCGTCGACGCCGGCCGCGACCACGGCACCGACACCGGCATCTCCGCCGCCGATCGCGCCGTCACCATCCGCCTGCTGGCCGACCCCGCCGCCGTCCCCGGCGACTTCGTCCGCCCCGGGCACGTCTTCCCGCTGCGCGCCAAGCCCGGCGGCGTCCTGGTCCGCAACGGCCACACCGAGGCCGGCATCGACCTCGCCCGCCTCGCAGGTCTCCGCCCGGCCGCCGCCATCGTGGAGATCGCCGGCGAGGACGGCGCCATGCTGCGCCTGCCCGAGCTGGTGCCCTTCGCCCGCAAGCACGGCCTGTCGATCATCTCCATCGAGGACCTGATCGCCTACCGCAAGTCCAGCGAGCCCACCGTCCGCCGCGAGGCCACCACCCGGCTGCCCACCGCATTCGGCGACTTCCGGGCCCACGGCTACCGCTCCACCGTCGACGGCGTCGAGCACATCGCCCTCGTCGCCGGCGACCTCGGCGACGGCGAGGACGTGCTGGTGCGCGTCCACTCCGAGTGCCTGACCGGCGACATCTTCGGCTCGCTGCGCTGCGACTGCGGCCCCCAGCTGCACGCCTCCCTGGAGCGCATCACCGCCGAGGGCCGCGGCGTCGTGCTGTACCTGCGCGGCCACGAGGGCCGCGGCATCGGCCTGCTGCCCAAGCTGCGCGCCTACGAGCTGCAGGAGGACGGCCGCGACACGCTCGACGCCAACCTCGAGCTCGGTCTGCCGGCCGACGCCCGCGACTACGCCGCCGGCGCCCAGATCCTCTCCGACCTCGGCGTGCGCTCCCTGCGCCTGCTGACCAACAACCCCGACAAGACCGCGGCCCTGGTCCGGCACGGCCTCAAGGTCACCGGCCGCGAGCCGATGCCCGTCCAGGCCGGCGAGCACAATCTGCGCTACCTGCGCACCAAGCGGGACCGCATGGGACACGATCTTCCCTGGCTGGACGCCGAGCACATCTCGGCCTGCGGCAACCAGTGACCGACACCGAGCACCACCGATCCAGAGACCGACGTACCCCGAACGACGTACCGAACGAGGAGAGCGACACGTGAGCGGCAAGGGCGCACCCGAGCTGAGTGTGAAGAACTGCCAGGACCTGCGGGTGGCCGTCATCGCCGCGCAGTGGCACGAGAAGGTCATGGACGGCCTCGTCGACGGCGCCCTGCGCGCCCTGCACGACCTGGGCATCGACGAGCCCACCCTGCTGCGCGTGCCCGGCAGCTGGGAGCTCCCGGTGGTCGCCAAGGTCCTCGCCGGCCGCGGCTACGACGCGGTCGTCGCCCTGGGCGTCGTCATCCGCGGCGGCACCCCGCACTTCGACTACGTCTGCGAGGGCGTGACCCAGGGGCTCACCAAGGTCTCCGTCGACACCGGCGTCCCCGTCGGCTTCGGCGTACTGACCTGTGACACCGAGGAGCAGGCCCTGGACCGCGCCGGACTCGAGGGCTCGGCCGAGGACAAGGGCCACGAGGCGGTCACCGCGGCCGTCTCCACGGCGATGATCCTGCGCTCGGTGTCCGAGCCCTGGCACTGACCCACCGGGTGGACCCCGTAGGGTAGGACCACCATGTCCAAGAAGACGTTCGAGGAGCTCTTCGCCGAGCTCCAGCAGAAGGCCTCCGGCGACCCCGCCACCTCCCGCACTGCCGAGCTGGTGGGCAAGGGCGTCCATGCCATCGGCAAGAAGGTCGTCGAGGAGGCCGCCGAGGTGTGGATGGCCGCCGAGTACGAAGGCGCCGAGGCCACCGCCGAGGAGATCTCCCAGCTGCTGTACCACCTTCAGGTGATGATGGTGGCCCGGGGGATCTCCCTCGACGACGTATACGCTCACCTCTGACCCCGAACCACCGCACCATTCCCTTTCAGCACCGCACTCCACGCACAAAGGAAAACGACCTCATGCTGCGCATCGCCGTCCCCAACAAGGGTTCTCTCTCCGAGCCTGCGTCGGCGATGCTCCATGAGGCCGGCTACCGCCAGCGCAAGGACCGCAGGGAACTCGTCCTCGTCGACGCCGGCAACGAGGTCGAGTTCTTCTTCCTGCGCCCCCGCGACATCGCGGTCTACGTCGGCTCCGGCAAGCTCGACATCGGCATCACCGGCCGCGACCTGCTGCTCGACTCCGGCTCCCGCGCCGAGGAGATCATGCAGCTCGGCTTCGCCGGGTCGACCTTCCGCTACGCCACCCGCCCCGGCACGGCCAAGGACGTCACCGAGTTCGGCGGCATGACGATCGCCACGTCCTTCTCCGGCCTGGTCACCAAGCACCTCGCCGACAACGGCGTGGACGCCTCCGTCGTCCACCTCGACGGTGCCGTCGAGACCGCCATCCAGCTCGGCGTCGCCGAGGTCATCGCGGACGTCGTCGAGACCGGCACCACCCTGCGCAACGCCGGCCTGGAGATCATCGGCGAGCCGATCCTGAAGTCCGAGGCCGTCGTCATCCGCCGCCACGGCGCCCCCGCCGACGACCCCAAGGTGCAGCAGTTCCTCCGTCGCATGCAGGGCGTCCTCGTCGCCCGGCGCTACGTGATGATGGACTACGACATCCGCGTCGAGCAGGTCGAGCGCGCCGTCGCCCTGACCCCCGGCCTGGAGTCGCCGACCGTCTCCCCGCTGCACCACGAGGGCTGGGTCGCGGTCCGCTCGATGGTCCCCTCCCAGGACGCCCAGCGCATCATGGACGAGCTCTACGAGCTGGGCGCCCGCGCCATCCTCACCACGGGCATCCACGCCTGCCGCCTCTGAGCGCCCCCTTTCACCGTCCGGCCCGTATCCGCACGAAGGCGACCCACGACGTGTCCACCCCCGAGCTGCCCGTCACCTTCCGCCCGACCCGTACCCGGGTCGTGCTGCTGAGCATCGGCGGCGCCCTGCTCGCCGTGCTCACGGCGCTCTCGCTGATGCTGGAGTCGTTCACCACGGGGGACCGGATCACCTTCATCTGCACCGGGCTGCTCGGCCTGGGCGTGCTCGGGCTGCTCAGCCGCCCCAAGGTCGTCGCCACCGAGGACGGTGTCACCGTCACCAACCTCACGACGACCCGGCGGCTGGCCTGGCCGCAGATCGTGCGGGTCAATCTGCGCGCCGGCGACCCGTGGGTCTACCTCGACCTCTCCGACGGCACCAGCCTGCCCGCCATGGGCATCCAGACCGGCATCGCCAAACAGCAGGCCATCGCCGACGCCCGCGCCCTGCGGGCGCTCGCCGAGGCGCACGGCACGGGCCGGTCCACGACCTGAATCGGTGCACCTCCGGGTTCCATGATTACTCTGGTGTCACGGGCACACACGTGCCCCGCCCCCGCACCGGGGCACCTGCGAACCGAGGAGTGACTTACTCCGGCAATGGACGGACCGTCCTGTAGTACCTGCGCCGCCCCCCACAGCGAGGCGGCGTCATGAGTATCACCGTGTCTCTTCTGCTGCTCGCGGCAGCGCTGCTCCTCATCCTCGCGAACGGCTTCTTCGTCGCCGCCGAATTCGGCCTGGTGACCGTGGAGCGGCCGGAGGCCGAGCGGGCCGCCGCCGACGGCGACCCCCGGGCCCGCACCGTCGTCGCGTCGCTGCGCGAGCTCTCCTTCCAGCTCTCCGGCACCCAACTGGGCATCACCATCACCTCCTTGGTGGTCGGCATGCTCGCCGAGCCCGCGCTCGGCCGGCTGCTCACCGGCCCCCTCACCGCCGCCGGGCTCCCGGACGGCGCCGCCCCGGGCGTCGCCGTCGTGACCGGCATGCTGGTCGCCTCCGCCGTCCAGATGGTCGTCGGCGAGCTGGTGCCCAAGAACTGGGCCGTCTCCCGGCCGCTGCAGGTCGCGCGGTTCGTCGCCGGCCCGCAGAGCCTGTTCGCCCACTTCTTCCGGCCCGTGATCACCTTGCTCAACGCCGTCGCCAACCGGCTCGTACGGGCCATGGGCGTCGAGCCCGCCGAGGAGCTGGCATCCGCCCGCACCCCCGGCGAACTCGTTTCGCTCGCCCGGCACTCGGCCCGGGCCGGCGCGCTCGAGCAGGACACCGCCGACCTGTTCGTCCGCACCCTGTCGCTGGGCGGGCTGACCGCCCAGCACGTGATGACGCCCCGGGTGAAGGTCAGCGCCCTGCAGTCCACCGCGACCGCGGAGGACGTCCTCAACCTCACCCGTGCCACGGGCCTCTCGCGCTTCCCTGTCTACCGGGAGCGGCTCGACGAGGTCGTGGGCATGGTCCACCTCAAGGACGCGCTCGCCGTACCCGGCCACGAACGGCTGCGCACCCCCGTCGGCCGGATCGCCGTCGCCCCCATGCTGATCCCCGGGACCCTGCCCGTCCAGCCGCTGCTGGAGCGGCTGCGCAGCGAGCAGCCGATAGCCGTCGTCGTCGACGAGTACGGCGGCACGGCCGGAGTGGTGACGCTGGAGGACATCGTCGAGGAGCTCGTCGGCGAGGTCCGCGACGAGCACGACGCCGCGGACGCGGGCCGGCCGCAGCTGGCCCCGGTGGCCTGCGAGGACGGCCGCCAGGTGTGGGAGGCCGACGGCGGCTGCCGTGTCGACGCGCTGCGCCGCATCGGCCTCGAGGCGCCCGACGGACCGTACGAGACGGTCGCCGGGCTCGTCGCCGGCCTGCTGGGCCGCATCCCCGCCCCCGGGGACGGCGCCGAGCTGCCCGGCTGGCGGCTCTCGGTGCGCCGGGTCGGACACCACCGTGCCGAGCGCGTGCGGTTCGTCCGTGCCGATGCCCGTGCCGACGTCCGTACCGACGGCCTGACGGGGGCGCGGCGATGAGCGTGCTGCAACTCCTCTTCGCGGTGGTCCTGGTCCTCGCCAACGGCTTCTTCGTCGGCGCCGAGTTCGCGCTCGTGTCCGTGCGCCGCAGCCAGATCGAGCCGAAGGCCGCCGAGGGCTCGGGCCGGGCCCGCAAGGTCCTGACGGGGCTGGAGAGCCTGCCGCAGATGATGGCGGCGGCCCAGTTCGGCATCACCGTCTGCTCGCTGACGCTGGGCGCGGTGGCCGAGCCGACCGTGGCCAAGCTGCTCGAACCGCTCTTCCACGCGGTGGGGCTGCCCGAGGGGCTCATCCATCCGCTGGGCTATGTGATCGCGCTGGCCCTGGTGGTCTTCCTGCACCTGGTCATCGGCGAGATGGTGCCGAAGAACCTGGCCATGTCGGCGCCCGACCGGGCGGCGCTGTGGCTGGGGCCGGGGCTGGTGACCTTCGCCCGGCTGTGCCGGCCGGTCACCCGGCTGCTGGGCGCGTGCGCCCACGGCGTGCTGCGGCTCTTCCGCGTCGAGCCCAAGGACGAGGTGGAGGCGGTCTTCACGAGTGAGCAGCTGACCCACCTCGTGGAGGACTCCCGCCAGGCCGGGCTGCTGGAGCCGGAGCAGCAGGAGCGGCTGGAGGACGCGCTGGGGCTGGGCAGCCGCCCGGTCACGGACGTCCTGCTGGACCCGGCCACGCTGGTGACGGTCGACCCGTCGGTCACGCCCCGCCAGGTCGAGGAGCTGACGGTACGGACCGGCTACTCCCGCTTCCCGATATGCGCCTCGGGCCGTCCCGGCAGCGCCGTGATGGGCTACCTGCACGTCAAGGACGTGCTGGACCTGGAGGACCGGGACCGGGCGGTGCCGCAGCACATCTGGCGCCGCGTCGAGACGCTCCGGGCGGAGCTGCCGCTCGACGACGCCCTGACGGTGATGCGCCGGGCCGCCGCCCATCTGGCGGCGGTGACGGACGCGTCAGGGCGCGTACTGGGGCTGGTGGCGCTGGAGGACGTGCTGGAGAAGCTCGTGGGCGAGGTCCGCGACCCGGCACACCGGGAGCCTGCGCCCGCGCCGGCCGTCCGCGTCACGGATCCGCGCGTACCGCAGGCCGAGGAGGCGATGGCGGGCTGAGCCCGCCGCCGGACGGGCTGAATTTCAGCCCGTCCGGCGATTGAGGACACCGCCCGTCAGGGCGCCGGATCCTGGGGGTCGCGGGCGTCGCCCTGGCGGCGGCGGGGGGAGCCCCAGCCGGGGCCCGAGAGGACCTCGCCGTAGGCCTGCATCAAGTCCGGCAGGCGCAGCGTGGCCAGGTCGTCGCGCGTGGGCGTGCCCGGATAGGCCGACAGACGCAGGTCGCGGTACGCGCAGCTCTTCTCGTACAGGGTGCGCAGGAAGCGGCCGTTGCCGAGCTCGTCGATCCAGCCCTGTTCGACGACGTGGCCGCTGATGCTGCGCAGCTCCTCCAGGGCCTCCTCGTCCCAGGCGTCGCCGTTCTCCGCGGCCAGTACCTCGCCGATGCTGGTGAGTTCGGCGGGGCGGTAGCTGGGGAAGTCGACGCGGGTGGTGAAGCGGGAGTGGAGGCCGGGGTTGGCGGCGAGGAGGCGGTCCATGCCCTCGGGGTAGCCGGCGAGGATGACGACGAGGCGGTCGCGGTTGTCCTCGGCGCGCTTGAGGAGGACCTGCAGGGCCTCGTCGCCGTAGGCGTCGCCCTTGCTGTAGCCGGTGTTGGAGAGGCTGTAGGCCTCGTCGACGAAGAGCACGCCGCCGAGGGCGGAGTCGATCAGCTCGTTGGCCTTGACGGCGGTCTGGCCCAGGAACTCCCCGACCAGGTCGGCCCGCTGGGCCTCGACGAGGTGGTCGCCGCCGAGCAGCCCGAGGGCGTAGAAGACGCGGCCGAGGATGCGGGCGACCGTGGTCTTGCCGGTGCCGGAGGGGCCGGAGAAGACGAAGTGCCGCTTGGGGGGTTGGACGGGCAGCCCCTGGCCGGCCCGTAGGCGGGCCATGTGCAGCTGGGCGGACAGCGCCCGCACCTGCCGCTTGACCGGTTCGAGGCCCACCATCCGCTCCAGCTCGGCCAGGGCCTTGGCGAGCAGGACGGGGTCGGAGCGGCCGGGCAGCGGCGGGGGGCCGGGCTGGGCGGGTACGCGCAGCTTCTCGCGGACGCCGTCGGCCTCCACGGGGGCGCCCGCGGTGGGGGCGGGTCCGGGCGCGGTGCCGGGTCCGGTGCCGGTGAGGACGTCGCGGCCCTCGAGCGGGTCGGGGGCGGTCTGGCCCTCCGGCTCGAGGCCGGCGTCGACCGGGTCGGGGAAGGAGGCGCCGAGCGGCACGGGCGGCAGGTCCACGTGCTCGTCGTCGAGCCCGTCGCCGTCGGCGATGGCGGTGAGCCGGGCCGAGGTGTCCATGAACGAGGGGTCGACGCGGTGCACGGCGCGGTAGAGGGGCAGGGCGGCGGCGCTGCGGCCGGTGCCCTCGTGGGCACGGGCGAGCCAGTAGCGCAGCTCCTTGCGCTGCGGCTGTTCGCTGCGGCAGCGCATCAGGGCGGCGGCCAGCAGCGGTTCGGCCTGCCCGTACATCTCCAGCCGCACCCGGGCCATGCCGCCGAAGAGCCCCGCCTCGATGCCGAGCAGCGGGTCGTCGAGGAGGGGTTCGGTGTGGCGTACGAGCTGTTCCCAGTCCTTGACGAGATAGGCGCGGCAGGCGTGCAGGAAGCGCACCTGGGGGTCGGTCTCCACGGGCGGGCAGCCGGCGAGGGCCCGGTCGAGCTCGGGGACGTGGCGACCGTCGAGCCAGTGCGAGGCGTGGGCGAGCAGCAGGTCGCGGTGGGTCTCCAGGACCGGCTGCACCCACCAGCCGAGCCAGTACCAGGAGTTGAGCGGGCGGCGGTGGCGGGAGCGCTGTTCGCCGAACCGGTCGCGGTGGCGGTACATGCGCAGCAGCGCGGTGGTGGTCTCCGCGCGCAGCGCGTGCAGGCCGAGCCAGGCGTCGGCCATTCCGGGGTCGACGCGGACGGCGACCCTGAACTCCTTCTCGGCCTCGGTGTACGCGCCCATGGTGTAGGCGTCGACGGCGCGCAGCCAGGCGAGATCGGCCGGGGCGGGCGGGCCCTGCATGCCGAGATCCATCACGTCCCCCACAAACCTGCCCCCGTAGCGTGCCGTGCCGCCGGGCGAGTGCCTTGGCCGCGCCTTTCCGAACTGCTGTGCTGTGGACGGGAGTTGCCGGCCGTACCGGCGCGGTCCCGTCGGGGGTGTCCGGGGGATGCCCGGGAGCTGCCCGCCGATGGGTGCGCCGCCTCGCATCGTACCTGCGCGGTCGGGGTCGGCCGAAGGGTGCGGGGGCGCAGATCACCGCGCGAGCGTGAGCCGGGGGCGGTCGCGAATGCGACCCGGAGAGTGGTCACCGAGGGTGACGCGCTGGGAGGGGTTCGCGGAACAAAGGGCTCAAATCGCTGCGTGGGGCGCAGTACGAAGCCCCCGATCACGGGGGAACAACCGGGGGCTTCGCTGCTGCAAGCGGCTTTCGTCCGCCGCACATTGAGAACGTAAGTCCTGTACGCCCCCCGGGTCAAGCCGAGTTGGGGCACTCGGCGGGGAATGCTCGCAGGTGGGGAGCGGACCGACGGCGGGCGTTCACTGAGGGTGAGGGACGTCGTGGATCAGTCGGTTTTCTGAGGCCCCGGCAGCAACATGCATCCCTCCTGTCCCTGCAGCACCAGGAGTTCGGCGTACGGGCGGGTGGGGTCGGTTGTGAAATGCGCGCGCTCCGCTCGCTTCCAGCCGTCCCAGAATTCGGTCAGTTCGGGACCGTCGCGGAGTTGACCCCTTTCCCAGGAGCCTTCATCCGTCAACTCCATCCACAACAGGCATGCCAGATAAGGGCGGAGCGCACGCCGTCCCGCGCCCACGCCCTCCACCAGCACGACCGGCGCGGCCTCAAGGACGCGCTCCTCGGTGAAGGCCCGCGCCACCCAGTCGTAGGTGCGGTACCGGGCGTCCTCCCCGCGCGCGAACGGCGCCAGGATCCACTCCCGCAGCCGCCCGATCCACTCGAACAGCTCCTGGTGCGTCGCCAGGTCGTCCAGGTGCAGCACGGGTACGCCGCCCAGCGCCACCGCCAGCCGCCCGGCGAAGGTGGTCTTGCCCGACCCCGCGTGGCCGTCCACGGCCACCAGCCGCACCGGGCCGACGGAGGGCGGCAGCGCCCGCAGCCGGCGGGCGAGGTCGTCGAGCGGGCCGGGGGAGGGGTGTGCGGGGTCCGGACCCGGGCCGTGGGGATCGTTCACCGCACCACCCTAGGACCGGTCCCCGGCCGCCCGGGCATTGAGGGCGCGCCGCACGGGGAATCACTGGCCTGGACCGTCCGCGCGGCGCGATAGTGGTCCGGCCCCGACCGGCCGGAGCGCGCCCGCAGCCCCATCCACCCACGACTGGGGGACCACCGTCATGTCCAGCAGACCCACACCCCGCCGCACCGTGCTCGCCGCAGCCCTCGCCGTCACGGCCGCAGCATCGCCCCTGTCCTCGGCTCCCTCCGCCTTCGCGGCGGCGCGCGGCGGCGGCCGGGAGCGGCCGGCCGGCACCGTCGACTACCGGGCCTGGACCACCTTTCCCCAGTGGGCGGGCGGCCGGGGCGCCGGCACCCGCGTCCTGGGCGGCGACCGCCCCGGCCTGGTCCTCGACCGGCCGATCGGCACCCTCGAATACACGGACCCGCACACGGGCACCACGGCGCGCTGGGAGTACGCCACCTGGCTGTCGCCCGTCCGCACCCTGCCCGCCCCCGCGACCGAGATCGTCGTGTCCTGGAACGCCCGCACCCCCGCCGGCACCTGGCTCCAGAGCGAGCTGCGCACCGCGTACTCCGACGGCACCCGCTCGCCCTGGTACGTGATGGGCCGCTGGACGTCCGGGGACGCGGCCGGGGACATCCGCCGCACCAGCGTCGACGGGCAGGGGGACAAGAAGAGCAACGTCTCCACCGACACGCTCGCCGTCGACGACCCGGCGAGCGGGCTGCGCCTGGTCTCCTACGAGCTGCGGCTCACCCTCCACCGCAGGCCGGGCACCCGTCTGACGCCCACCGTCTGGCGGCTGGGCGCCATGGGCTCCGACATCCCCGACCGCTTCACCGTGCCCGCCTCGCGGCCGGGGGAGGGGGCCGGCCACAAGCTGAGGGTGCCCCGCTACTCCCAGGAGATCCACAAGGGTCAGTACCCGGAGTACGACAACGGCGGGGAGGCGTGGTGCAGCCCCACCTCCTCCCAGATGGTCCTGGAGTACTGGGGCCGTGGGCCCACCGCCGAGGACCTCGCCTGGGTCGACCCCTCCTACGCCGACCCCCAGGTCTGCCACGCCGCCCGCCACACCTACGACCACCAGTACAAGGGCTGCGGCAACTGGCCCTTCAACGCCGCGTACGCCGCCACGTACCACGACCTCCAGGGGGTGGTGACGCGGCTGCGCTGCCTGGGCGAGGCCGAGCGGCTCGTGCGGGCCGGGATCCCGCTGATCACCTCCCAGTCCTTCCTCGCCTCCGAGCTCGACGGGGCCGGCTACGGCACGGCCGGCCACCTGATGTGCGTGGTCGGTTTCACCGAGGACGGCGACGTGATCGCCAACGATCCGGCCAGTCCGTCGAACGCGGCGGTCGAAAGGGTCTACAAGCGCGCACAATTCGAGAACATCTGGCTGCGCACCAAGCGCCACAACGCCCAGGGAGAGGTCAGAAGCGGCACGGGAGGCATCTGCTACCTCTACTTCCCCGTGCGCCCGACCACCCGTCAGGCGCGGGCACTGGCCTCGGTGGGGGTGCGCTGAGGCGGGTCGCGGCGTTCGCGCAGTCCGGAGGAGACGCATCTCACGTGGGGGGAGGGTTTCGGGCGGTCGTGAGGGGCACCCCGCAAGGGTGAACACGGGTGTTGGCTGAATGCGGATGACCCATTTCCGCTTGTTGCTTCCATTCGAACGGACGATCAGTAGCCTTCGCTCAACACCCCACGACATTCCTGCGATTGAGCTGGAGACACACTCTGATGGAGCGTCCCACCCCGGCCCCCCGGGGCGTCGACCTGTCCGTGCGCGGCTACCGCGCGGTCGGTTCTCCGTGGCTGACGAGCCCTCGTGAGAACGCCGTGCGACCAGGCGCCGCGCACGGAAATCCGGCGAAAGCCGGGCTCACGGGGGTGGGGTGGCGGCCATGACCGGAATGTCCAGTGGCAGAATGCTGTCCGTGGATCAAACCGTCACCCCGGTTTCGTATGGCGCCGTGGACTCGGCCGTGGGCACCGCCATGGCCGTGGGCAAGGCCGGCCCCGGCTTCCGGGACGACCGGCTGCGGAGGTTCGCCGCCATCTGGAGCCGCGCGGTCTATCCGGCCACCGCGGGCGTCATGGTGCGCCCCATGACCCGGGCCCAGTTCGAGCGTTACCTCATGCCCCTGGCCGCCGTGCTGCGCGAGACGCTGTACGCCCGCCCCTTCGACCCCCGGCCCGCCACCGAGGTCGGCGCGGCACTGGTCCGTGCGCACTGCACCGACCCCGAGGCCCTGCCCCTGATACTCGGCGTCATCGACGCCTACCTCGTCCTCTACCTCCCGCCCGACCAGCCCATGCCCGCCGAGGAGACCCGCGCCCGCTGCTCACGCGTGCAGCACGCCGTCGCCACCGGCTTCGCCCGGGCCCTGGCCGAACGCGCCCGCGCCGAGCAGGCGGCCGTCTCCCGCACCGCCCGCGCCGCGCAGGGCGAGACCGAACGGGCCCTGCACGCCAGCGAGGCACGCTTCCGCGCGATCTTCGAGGGCAGCGCCGTCGGCGTCGGCATAGCGGACGTCGACGGCCGCATCATGGACGTCAACGAAGCGCTGATGCGGATGTTCCGCAGCCCCGGCCGCAAGGCCAACGGCCGCAACGTCGGCGAGTTCGTCCACCCCGACGACTCCCCCGAGATCTGGGGCCTCTACCGCGAGCTCGCCCGCGGCGACCGCGACCACTACCGCGTGGAGAAGCCGTTCTACCGCAGCGACGGCAGCGTCCTGTGGACCGAACTGTCCGTCTCCCTCCTGCGCGACGCCGCCGGCGAACCCCAGTACCAGATCGCCCTCCTGGAGGACATCACCGAGCGCCGGCAGCTCCACGAGCGCCTGCGCTACGAGGCCACCCACGACGCCCTCACCGGCCTGCCCAACCGCACCCTGTTCTTCGAGCGCCTCGACGACGCGCTGGGGGACGGGGACGAGGACGGGGGGAGCGGCAAGAGCGGAACCGGCCGCTTCGGTCTGTGCTACCTCGACCTCGACGGCTTCAAATCCGTCAACGACAGCCTCGGCCACACCGTCGGCGACCGGCTGCTCGTCGCCGTCGCCGACCGGCTGCGCGCCTGCGCCACCGCCCCGCACGAACTCGTGGCCCGCCTCGGCGGCGACGAGTTCGTGGCCCTGACCACCGGCCCCGGCGCCGCGGACGACGTGACCGCCCTCGCCGGCCGTATGCTCGCCGCCCTCGCCGAGCCTGTCCGCCTCGACGGCCGGGACCTGTCCGTACGCGCCAGCATCGGCGTCGTCGACGGCCGCGGCGGACAGCTCGGCGCGGCAGAGGTGCTGCGCAGCGCCGACATCACCATGTACCGGGCCAAGGCCGCCGGCGGGAACCGCTACGAACTCGCCGACGCCGACTGCGACGCCCGCGTCATCGCCCGGCACAGTCTCACCAACTGCCTGCCCGCCGCCCTCGACAACGGCGAGTTCTTCATCGAGTACCAGCCACTCGTCCGCCTCGACGACGGCACCGTACGGGGCGCGGAGGCCCTCGTGCGCTGGCTGCACCCCGTGCACGGCGTGCTCGGCCCGGACCAGTTCATCCCGCTCGCCGAGAGCACCGGACTGATCGTGCCGCTGGGCCGCTGGGTCCTGCAGGAGGCCGCCCGCCAGGCCCGCTCCTGGCACACCCAGGACGACAGCCGCGCCCCCATGCGCGTCAACGTCAACCTCTCGCCCTCCCAGCTGCGCTACCCCTCCCTGGTCGCCGACACCGTCGCCGTCCTCGCCGACGTGGGCCTCGACCCCTCCGCCCTGTGCCTGGAGGTCACCGAGAACGCCCTCATCGGCGCCGACGAGGCGGAGCTGCGCCCCCTGCGCCAGCTCGCCGACCTCGGCGTCGACATCGCCCTCGACGACTTCGGCACGGGCTACTCGAACCTGTCGTACCTGCGCAGGCTGCCGGTCAGCACGCTCAAGCTCGACCGTTCCTTCACCCGCGGCATGCAGTGCGCGCCGGCCGACCCCGTCGACGTCAAGATCGTCGAGGGGATCGTCTCCCTGGCCCACACCCTCGACCTGTCGGTCACGGTCGAGGGCGTGGAGACCGGCACCCAGGCCGACCACCTGCGGTTACTGGGCTGCGACACGGCTCAGGGCTGGTACTACGCCCGTCCGGGGCCGCCGGAGCGCCTGCACACGCTGTCGCTGGTGGACGCGGCGTCGTAGGGGCTACGGGCGCGGGAGGGCCGGCCGTAGAGGTCAGGTCCGCCGGCTGCCGGGCACGCGTGCTTCCCGTTCACCGGGCACGCGTGCCTCGCGTCCGTCGAGCAGGCGGGCCTCCTCGTCGGTCAGCAGCCGCGAGCGGATGAGGAACCGCACTCCCTCGGGCGCCTCGAGCGAGAAGCCGCTGCCGCGCCCCGGCACCACGTCCACCGTCAGGTGGGTGTGGCGCCAGCGCTCGAACTGCTCGGCCGACATCCAGAACCCGACCGGCTCGTCCACGTCCTCCACGGCCAGCTCCGCCAGCAGCACGTCGGAACCGCCCGTGCGGAACTCACCGCGCGAATAGCACATGGGCGAGCTGCCGTCACAACAACCGCCCGACTGATGGAACATCAGCGGTCCGTGCTTCGCCCGCAACTCACGGATGAGCCGGGCGGCGGCGGGAGTCAGCGCGATGCGGGAGACGCCCTCGTTGCCCTCGTTCATGAGAGGTGCCCGGGCGTCTGGGATAAGTGCGAAGTCATGGAATATCCCTCCTCGATGTGCTGGGGGACGACAGCCTGCCCCTGCCGCGAGCTGATCGCCAGGGGTACGACGCGGCCCCGCGCGGTAATGCGGTGGCACACGCGGGCCGGCTACCCCATTCTGTCGGCGTGAAAGAACTACAGGTCACAGAGGAACGGATCGTCGGAGAGGCCCCGCAGGAGGCGGAGCCGAGGTACCGGATACGGGCCCTCCACACGGCGGACACGGTGACCGTCTACCAGGCCTACGCTCCTGGGATCGGACTGCCGGCGGCGCGCGACGGCCGCTTCCCGGCCGCCTGGAAGCGGGACCGGATGACATGGATCAAGCCGTCGTTCCTGTGGATGATGTACCGCTGCGGCTGGGGCACCAAGGAGGGCCAGGAGACCGTCCTGGCCGTGGAGATCAGTCGCGAGGGATTCGAGTGGGCCCTGCGCAACGCCTGCCTGTCCCACTACGAACGCGGCCTCCACGCCGACCAGGCCGCATGGAAGCAGCAGTTGAAGGCCGCGCCGACGAGGGTCCAGTGGGACCCCGAACGGGACCTGCGCCTGCGGCCGTTGCCGTACCGCTCGCTGCAGCTGGGCCTGTCGGGCGAGGCGGCCCGCCGCTACGCCGACGAGTGGACGGTCGCCATCAGGGACGTCACCCCGCTCGCGACGCGCATCCGCCGCCTCGTGGGGGAGGGTGCCGTGGACGAGGCGGCCCGGCTGCTGCCGGAGGAGCGGCCGTACCGGGTGGCCGACGAGGACGGGGTGCTGGCGCGCATACGGCCTTGAGGCCGGGCCGGTCGGGTGGTTGATGGACCGGTCGTCGCTCAGGTCGCCGCGCGCGGTTCGTCGGACGGGTCTGCCGTGCCTGCCGACCCGGAGCCCGACCCCGTCCCTGTCCCCGGGTCGGAGCCGAGGCCGGATCCCGGGCCGGTCCCCGGGGCGCGCGGCATGCGGGTGCTGGGGGGCAGTTGGCCGGCTCCGGTCAGGTATGCGGAGACGACCACGTTGGCGGTGTACTCGTGCTGGGCGCGGTTGTAGTCCCCGCCGCATGTGATCAGGCGCAGCTCGGCGCGCTTGAGGTCGGGCGCGCCGTAGACCTTGTCGGCGTCGAACTTGTCGTTCTCGATGGTCGTGACGCTCTCGACGGTGAACTCGGCGACGGTTCCGTCCGTGCGTGTGACGTTGATCTTCTGGCCGCGCTTGACGTTGCTGAGCTCGTAGAAGACGGCGGGGGACTTCTTGGTGTCGACGTGGCCCACGAGGACGGCGGCGCCACTGCTGCCGGGTTGTGGCCCGTCCTGGTACCAGGCGACCGCGTTGGGCCGCTCGTACGGCGGTGCCTCGACGCCGCCCAACGCGTCGAGCCCGTGCGCCTCGATGGGGGCCCGCAGCCCGAGGGCCTTGATGACGAGCGCCTGGGGGCCTGCCCCCGGCAACGGTTCGTGTGCCGGGGGCAGGGAGTGCGCGGGAGGGCGGCCTGCGGTGGCGACGTCACCGGTCTTCGGAGCCGTGGTTATCGGCTCCTCGGTGTTGCCGTTGCCCAGTAGCCACAGGGCCGTGAGCAATGCCGCCCAGGCCACCCTTGTCAGCAGGCGGCTGTAGCCGCCTGTGCGCACCTCTGACATATCGCGGATTCGCTTTCTGTCACTGCTTGGCCGCGTTGGCGCGACGGCGGTACCAGATCAGCCCACCTGCGATACCCACCGTGGCACCTGCGAAGGCGAGTGCCGGGGTGTCGAGAGCCGAGGACTCCGAAGCGGCCACGTTGGCGGTGGCGCCACCACCCGCGTGGGCGTGGTGACTCGGCCGGCCGTGGTGCTCCTTGCCGCCGTCGTGGTGTTCGCGGCCGCTGTCGTGGTCGCGTCCGCCGTCGTGGCCGTGTCCACCGTTGTGGTGTTCGCGGCCGTGGTCATGGTCGCGGCCCTTGTCGTGGTCGCGGCCCTTGTCGTGGTCTTCGTGGTCGTCCTTGTCCTTGTCGTGGTCCCGGCCCTTGTCGTGGTCGTCCCGGTCGTGGTGCTTGCGACCGTGGTCGTCGTCCCGGCCGTGGTCGTCGTCGCAGTCGTCGTCGTCCTTGTCGTGACGGCCCTTGTCGTGCTTGCCGCCGCCGTCGTGGTCGTCGTCGCAGTCGTCGTCGCGACCGTCGTGATGGTCGCGGCCGTGGTGCTTGCGACCGTGGTCGTCGTCGTCGCAGTCGTCATCGTCGTCGTGATGCCCGGTGGCGAGACGAGTGTCGACCTTGGACAGCTCAACCGTCCCGGCCTTGGCGGCCGGGTCGTTGAGGGCGTAGGCGGCGGGGGCCGCGCAGACGGCAACTGCCGTAAGAGTGCCGCAGAGTGCGGTACGGATTGATTTCACGGGGTGTACCTCCTTGCTTCCGAGGTTCACCCGGCAACCCGGGCGGAGCATCCGCAGGGTAGTCGTATTGCTCCATTCGGTAAGGGATTCCGGCCGGATGGGTGGCGCGGCCCGGGATTCCGACTGAATCCGGGGCGGCGGGGGCTTGGTCGAGGAAGCGGTCCCAAGCCCCTGCGCCGCAGGTGGGAGGCCTTACGCGAATGTCCTGAGGGGATGCGTCGTCAGGAAGAGGGAGTCGGCCCCTCTATGTGCTCGCTTATCCACTCGATGGGCCCCTTGCCGAGATTCGGGGCGTAGGTGGCGCCGTCGTGCTTGCCGCCCTCGATGGTGTTCAGGTAGGTGTGGACCGGGCCCTGGGTGTATGTCGCCATGAATTTCTTGACGTCGGGCAAGGTGTGCTTGTTGCTTTCCCTGGTACCGACCTGGAAGGCGAGATAGACGTCCGGGCCCTTGGTGTCGATCAGCCGCTTGGCCAGGACCTCGGGGTTGTTCTCCGCCTTCTCCTTCTCGTGGCCGTTCCAGAGGGGGGAGTCGGGGACGACGTCGGGCCCGTTGGCGATGACGGCCTTGAACTTGTCCGGGTGCTTCAGCACGGCCTTGAGGCCGGCGAACCCACCGGTGGAAGAGCCCATGAATGCCCAGCCGTCGCGCGACGTGAGGGTGCGGAAATTGGCCTTCATCAGGTCGGGGACGTCCTCGGTCAGCCAGGTGCCCATCTTCGGCTGGCCGGGGATGTCACTGCCGTCCCAGTAGATTCCCTTGTCGTCCGGCCCCGGATTCAGCACCGGCATGGCCAGCAGGAACGGCTTGCTCTTGCCCTCCTTGTACCACTTGGCCATGTTCTCCTGGAACCTGAAGCCGGCCCACCAGTAGTTCGTGCCGTAGCCCGGCCCGCCGGGCAGAGCGATCATGACGGGGAACCCGCTCTTGGCATACTTCGGGTCGTCCGTGTACTCCTTGGGCGCCCAGACCCACACCTTCCCCTTGAAGCCCGACTTCTTGCCGTCGAGGGTGACGACGCTGACGTGGGTGCCGTCCTCCAGAGTCCGCGCGTTCTTGAAGTCCGCGGCGGGACCGGTCGGCATGAGGACCTTGGGGTCGGCGGCCTTGGCGCCGTTCCTCCCGCCTTTACCGCCGCCACCCTGGGACTGGCTGGGGACCTTTCCGTAGCTGACGGGGTCGCCCTTGTCCGTGAACGGGGGAATCTCGAAATAGCTCATGACGGGCCAGGCGATCAGCCCGAGCACGACTATGCACGCCGTGACGATGCCCCATCGCCTCGCCCGCGAGGCCCGGCGAGGCCCCCGGGGCGGGTGAGTACCGGAAGGTGAACGCGTCATCGGCTGGCTCCGCAAGGGTCCGCGGCCCCGGAGGGCACATGGCAGGTGGTGTGCCCTTGTGGAGGGGGGAGCGGGGCCTGGGCGTTCCCGATGTGTGGCGTGAAAACCGCCACAGGGGCGGAAGGCGCCGGTGTGCGGCAGTGCGCGATCCGCTATGCGAAGGCGGACGTGCCGGTGACGGCTGCCCGCCTACGGCGCGCGGCCGGCCTGCGGTTCGACCTGATCCGTCGCCACGGGCCGGAACCCCTGCAGGGGGAGCTGGACCTCGGCCTGGAGGACACGCACGCCCAGGAGATCCACGGCGACCTGAGCCGCCTCGCCCCGGACGTGAGCCTGGTCCTGGTGGCGTACGCCTGCTCCATGGACCGCGGGGTGATGCGCCTCGAATGGGGCATCGCGGAGGTGCTCCCGGACCGGTACTTGCTCTGGCACCATCATGAGCCGCTGCCTTTGCCGGATCGACCAACGCTTGCCTGACATTCATGGCGCTCGAAGAGAGGAGTCACTTGGGCGACGGCTCCGGAGTGATCTCCTCCTGGCCGATTTGATCGCCGGAATCGTAGATCGTGACGACTCCGTCGTGAATGACATAGCGGTACGAGTCGTTGTTCGCCTCGTACCCGTCGGTCGTTTTCTCGGCGCGCATGGCGATGCCAGGCTCGCGGTGGTCGCTGAACTCTCCGAAGTAGTAGAGCGAGCCGCCGGTCGTACGGCACAGCGTGATCTGCTTGTTGTCCGTGCGGAACGCCTCGACCAGCTCGGCGTTTTCTCCGTGGGGCAGCTCGGCCGCGACCCGGCCTGGGCAGGATGCCGCGGTACGGCTCGGGCGTGGGTCACTGTCCGGGCCGTCGGAGTCGAACATGCCCTGGCACTTGTCGACCAACAGGGCGAGAAGAACGAAGATCACAGCCGCCCCTATGCAGCCTGACAAGCGCCCTTCGGAGTTCTTCTTGGGGGCGGCCGACGGCCAGGGCCGCGGCGCCGGGGCCGGAGCCGGCGCGGGCCGTGGAGGGGAGTGCGGGGCCGGCGGGCGTGGCGCCGTGGGGGTATAGCCGGCCGTTCCTGATGAGGGGTAGAAAATTCCCTCGGGGCGCGGGCCGCCAGATGCGCTGCGCCCGGAGCCAGTCGACGGTCGGCCGGCGGCGCCGGGGCTGGGAGACTTCGGCGCGGACGCGGAAGCCCTAGCTGCGGAGGATCCGGAGGGCGCCCGTTTCGGTGTCGGCTTCTTGGGTGCTGTCGTCCTGGTGGTCGACTTCCTCGGCGCGGCCTTCCCGGTGCCGGACGGTGCCCCGCCTGATGCCCCTGCGGCGGGCTTCCCGGCAGCCGACTTCTTCGTGGCCGCCTTCCAGCCCGTGCCACAGACGATGCAGGCGAGGTCGCTGCGGGCGTTGTTCGTATCGCACAGGTTGCATCGCCAACCGGCGGCGGGCCGCCCCGCCGCCGGTCGCTTTGCCGCTGAGGGAGGCTTGCGAGGGGCGGATTTGGCGGCACTCGGCCTCGACGGAGTCGGCTCGGCGCCGGTGGATTTCGGAGAGCCCGGCTTCGATGCCGCCGGTTTCGAGGCCGTTGGGCCCGTGGCGGCGGCCGTGCGACGCTTCCCCCCGCAGATCGTGCAGGACCTTTCCGCAGGAGAGTTGTACGTGTCGCAGTCCGCGCAGCGCCAGTTGGCCGTTGCCCCCACCCGTGTTCTACCTCTCCTTGTCGAGTAGTTCAGTCGGTGTCGCGTGCGATTCGGGCCATGACATGCTCGAACAGCTCTTCGGACGCCGGTCCCGCAGGAGCCACGATCCAGCCCGGCCCGTCGGGGACCCTCTCCAGCTCGGTGTCGTCGCTTCGCTCTTCCGGTTGGTCCGGCACCCCGAACTGCAGCCACAGAGTGTTCATGAACATCTGTGCCTCCCGGGCCTGCCGGGCCGGAGCGTCGACACGCACCACCACCAGGTCCTGCCTCTCCTGCGCATCGCCCCCTGCGGGGAAGCGAAATCGGAAGATCAGCTGACATCCGCTGTCCGGGCCGGGAGAGTGGAATGTCGCGGCGACGCACCGCTCCAATTTGGCGTCGAACACGCCGAAGCTCTCCCAGACGAACTCCAGGCGGCCCTCGCTGCCGCACGACAGGGAGAACCCCGGCCAGTGCAGCTTCACAGGCTGTTCGCGATTGTCTCGATGATCTCGTCCATCTCGAATTCCTCCAGGCCCGCTCCGGCCTTGGACGCGAAGTGGAGGGTCAGGTCCCACTCCTCGGCGATGGGATCGGACCAGGGGGCTCCCTCCGGGGCGAACAGGACGAGCCGCTTCGCCGACTGCTCCATGACGGCGGTCTGGCTGCGCGCGTAACCCCACTGTTCGAAGAGGTCGTCGATGCTGCGCGGGATGTCGGACGGGTAGGTATGCGCCGTGGTGCCGACCGTGCCAAGGGGATGGGCCGGGGCATCGGTGAACATCACGATCACATGGCGTCGACGGTCGAGGCCGGTCTCCCACGGTGCGTTGATGGCCAGAGCGAGTGCCTCCAGGCCGGATTCCGGGATGTCGCCGCCGCCGGACGCCTCGATGCCCCGCACGAACTGCTCGAAGCCCTTCGCCTGGGAGGGCAGGTGCAGGAAGTCGGTCTGTTCGATCGCGGACCCCGGGTCGTCGCCGAAATCCCGGAAGGCGATGGTCTTGAGGCGCAGCTGGCTGATTGCCTTTCCCTTCTTCGCCATCACGTCGTTGAGCCGGTCATGGAACTGCAGCGCGCTCGACTTCACGTTGTCGAGGACGGGAAACATGCTGCCGGTCGCGTCGATGCACAGGACGATGTCCACCGCGTACTGCAGGTTGCCCTGGTACTGGTCGATGTTGGCGTTCACTCACGTCTCCTTGTGTGGGGTCAGGGTGTGCGACGTTCCCGGCCGCGGTCACCCAGATTGATCCGGACCCGGGACGGCCGAGGGCCGGGCGGCTCGGTGACCGCAGGCGCCGGGTGGGCGGCCGCGGGATCCGCGGCGGCCGGCGGCGGTGGAGCGGGCGCGGTCGTCTCCGTGCCGGCCCGTCCCGCCGACCCCTGCTTGAGGTTGGTCCGGATGCGGCTCGTGCGAGGCCCGGGTGCCTTCGGTCCGCCGGCCGTGGTGGGTGCAACCGCCGGCTTGCTGGTCCCCGGCCTGCGGTGCTGGAGTGCGCACACCTTGGGATCCGACAGGGCCTTCAAGAACGCCGCCATGCGGGGGCGCCTGCCGGGAGCGCGGGCGGTCATCGCGCGCAGAAGCCCGAGCATGTCGTCGGACAACCGTGTGCTGAACGAGAGTTCCTCGCCGGCGTTCACCGCGTCGGCCGGGGATCCGAACCGCTCCGCGTGGTGCGGAAGCTCACCCGTGATGTAGAGGTGCGTCATCAGTCCGAGCGCGAACACATCCACGGCGCAGGTGAGGTGCTCCGGGCCGACCCCGTCATCGCGCTGCATGTAGCGGCGCCACTCCGGCGCCCCGTACACCGAGTCGCCGGAGATGTCGTCGGGCTCCGGCGGGCTCCCGGAGATGTACGAATCGTCGAAGTCGATGAGTTTCGCGGTGTGGAACGCGGCGTCATCGCGCTTTTGCACCAGAACGTTCAGCGGCTTCAGGTCACCGTGCACCACGTCGATGTCGTGCAGCTGCTTGAGGCTCGTGCCGAGGGTCTTGAGCAACACCATCTTGTGGCGCGGCTCCAGGGCCTGCGGCTTCTCCAGGCTGGAGGTGTCAATCCGCTCCGTGACCTTGTAGTACGTGCTTCCCTCATGGAAGAAGTCCGTGGCCAGAACGATGTTGCCACCGCCTCGGGCGTCGGGCCGTAGACGCGTCATGATCGTACGGTGACGCTCCTCGAATTCCCGTGCCAGCTGGCGGCGGATTCGCAGGCTGGGGGTGTCGCGGCTGTCGTCGTCACGCGGACGCTTGGGCTCCAGGAACTGCTTGACGAAGTAGTGAGACCCGCCCTTTTCGGCGAACGCCCATATGCATTTCCCTCCGTTGGCGTTGGTGGGCTCTGTGGTGATGCGGTAGCCCGCGATCACATCGCCGTTCTTCATGCTCGCTCCTCGGGTGCGGGCGGCAGGTATGTTTCGTAGCCGGCGCGGTAGGCGTGCCAGGTGTCGTCCTGCCAAGCACGGATGGCGGCGGACATCTCGCCCGGGTCCTCCTGCTCCGGAGGCCGGCCCGGGGACGCCGCCGTCCGGCGGTCGAGGGCGTGAGGCCGTGTCCGAACATGGCGGTCGGTCACATGGCGCAACCGATCGGCGAACAGGTCCCGCAAGGAGGCGAAGTTGTCGTGGCCCAGAGCCAGAAGGGCGAGAGAGGCATCGTCCGCCGTGTAGCTCTGCACCTCGCGACGCAGCAGATCGGCCCACTCGTCCTCGGTGTTGGCCTCTTGCAGCGTGCGGAGCAGAACGTACTCGAAGTCCGCAGGGGTGTGGACATAGCCGAAGAACCCGTCGGTGGCGACGACGAGCACGCAGGGCAGCGGGAAGTCTGCGAGGAGCTGCGTGTCGACCTCGAAGCCGCGGTCCGCGCAGATCAGGTTGGTCATGGGCGGGTCTGTGCGCAACAGCTCGAGGGCGTCGCTCTCGCGGGTGTGGTCGCGGGTGATCACGTGCAGGCCCGTCGCGGGCAGCAGTACGTACGCCCGGGAATCGCCGGCCCACAGGGGCCGCAGCTCAGCATGGGCGCCGCCGTCCAGTACGCGATAGTGCACAGCCGCCAACGTGGTGGGCAGCTGGCGCCGCATCGTGCCGCTGATCTTGCTGCGGCGCTGCGGTGCCTTGGACAGGTACCACTGGAGGTACTCCTGCAGGTCCTCCGGCCCGCCGGGCTCGCCACCCCGCGCCACTTCGCGGAACCAGCAGTCCGTCGCCAGGCGTGCCACCCGCGCGCCCACCCAGGCACCGGTGCGCGTGGTGCCGTCCGGGGCCTGCCATACGGGAGCCGCGCCCGAGCCACCCGAGCCGTCGAACACAGCCAGCAGCCCTTGGTGGCTTTCCCAATGGTGTGCCACAAACGGTTCCGCGTCTTCGCCGCGGCCGTGGACCCGTTCCGTCCAGACGGTGAGTGCCCGCACACCGGACTCGCGCCACGTCCAGATCTGCTGCGGAGGTTCCAGGCGGTCCGCTTCCGCCTCCGCGCGCGGGGCCGTGACATGCGGTTCGTCAGATGCGGAAGCAGGAGATCCTTCGACTTGCGCGTCGAGCGGGAACGTGAGCGGGCCGGTCTGCTGACGTGTCGGTGCAATCCAGGAGCGCGGCTGCGGTGCCGGGGCGGCGTGCCGTGGTCGGGGAGCATGTTCGGTCATCGTCGCTCTCCCTCGGTGCCGCCATGCGTACGCTTGGCGGTTCCTCGAACGCGGCTCACACGGGGTGCGGGAGCCGTGGGGCGATCGGGGGTGTCCCCGGAGCCGGGGTACGGACTGTGCCGCTCGGCGTTTCCGTCTCCAGCAGGTGGGCGGTGGGGCGCTCGTTCCACGGTGTCGCTCTCGGCGGTCGGCGAGGAGTGGCTGCTGCCGGGTGTCGGCAGCGGTTCGTCGCCGGGCGGGGTCGAGCCTGCGCCGGCCACCCGGGACGTACCTCGCCGTGGGTCGTGGCGGCCGGCGCGGTCGTGGGGCGTGGGGCCCCGGCCGTCGTCGGCGGTGCGGGGCTCGTGATGGACCACCTCGCCCCGAAGCGGCGCGCGGCGTGAAGAGTCCTCCCCGGAGACCGGGGCGTCGTCCCGGGAGGCAGGATCCAGCGCACGGGACAGGGAACCGCTCAGCCGGCCGCGCCGCGCCGCAGTACCGAACACCCCGTCTCCGTCGCGCAGCACCTCCTCCAAGACCGCGCGCTCCAGCTCGGTCTGCTCGAACGGTTCGCGGTCGGCGTCCCCGCGTTCCAGGACCATGCGCATCACTTCACGCCGGACCTCGCGCTTCTCCGCCTCGCCCTTCTCGATCCAGGCCAGCGCCGCACGGGGACCCTCTCTTTCCATGATCTCGGCGATGAGGCCGTCGACGCCGTCTTCGCGGATCATGCCGAGGTGCCTTTCGCGGCGCATGCCCGCGAGCCGCGTCTCCCGTACGACGTCTCTGAACTCTCGTCCGCTGGCGGCGATTTCGTCCTCGTCGACGAGTAATTCCACCTGTATGCCGCGGAGGCGTATCGCGTCGTCGCCGGTGAAGCCGGAAAGAGCGGCGCCGAGCGCCTGCTCCGCCTCGTGGAACTGGGCGATGTCGTAGTCCCGGGCCACTGCGCGCAGGGTTTTGCGTAAGAAGCCGTACAGCGCTCCGCTCATGTCCCGGATGCCGCGCGACACCACCTTCGCGGGGTCGGCCACTCGACATACCAGCTCCACCCGACTGCGGAACGAGAATGTGGGGTCACGGCTGAGCAACGGGATGTCGAGGACGAGCCGGTGCTCGGCCAGGTCGACGGTGAACACACTGCGATATACGCCGAAGCGCGAGGACGGGATCTCCTCGCCGCTGCGGATCGTCAGCGACGGCCCGCTGTCCCGCACCAGGACCAGGGCGCGCCCCGGATCCGGAGGCCGGAGCGGATTGGTCAGCCGCCACTTGGGCAGCTCCTCGATCGCCAAGACCGGATCGTAGGTGTGTTCCTCCACGGTTTCTTCCACCCCTTCGCTGGGTTCTCGCGGCGTACGCAGGACAGGCGTGCGGGGTCGCATGTCGCGGACGCCTACTGATGGGCGTCAAGAATCTCGCTCGAGCCGGCGATGCAGCGCTGCCGCGTTCGCGGACGGATGCTCACGGTCGTTCGCCCACTTGGCCAGCCACCACAGGAGCCGCTCGCGGTGCCGGCCCGGTCGGCCGGCCACATCGGCAAGGAGCGTGCCGATCGCGTCGAGCGAGCCGGGGCACCGATCTGCGTACGAGGTGACCCACTCGCGCAGTGCTACCAGTGCGGTGTCCTGTACGGGACGCCGGGCCAGGGCGCGCGCCCACAGCTCGGCAAGCCGGTCGCTGTGCCGGGGGAGGTCACTCAGCAACAGTGGAACTCCCGGGACGACGGCGCGCCCGGTCGCATCGGGGCCGTCTGAGGGCTTCTCGTACGGACGGGACGCCGCGAAGACGAAGGCAGAGAGAGTCTTGACGACTATCGGGGAGAGGTCCTGTGGTGCCGACCAGTCGAGGTACGCGTCGAGCAGAGGGCCGGCCTGCCCTTGATGGATCAGATGGACGCCGCCCCAGGCAACCGAGGGCAGGGTGCCCCAGTCGTCCCCGCGATCCAGGGCGCTGCGCAGCACCGCGACGGCCTGGTCGGGAGAGTGCCGGCCGAGGATCCCGCCCGCGGCGTTCGCCGCAGTTCCCGCGAGGCGCCGCTCGTAGGCCGAGCTGCCCCGGCAGGCCCAGTCGTGCAGCAATCCCCAGACGGCATCCGCTGATTCGGGGCGGTTGCCTGCCACGCCGAGCGCGGTGGCGGCGGCCTGCCGCAAGGGCCATGAGGTGCTTCCGGCCCATGTCGTGAGGAACCGGTGCGTGGCGTAATGGTGATCCGCCCAGGTGAGGACGCCGGCGGCGACCGCGGCCCGCGCCCGCACCTCGAGATCGCTGTGGCTCAGCAGCCTCCGCAGCCACTCGAGCACGGCGTCGCGGCGGCCGTCGAGAGTGCTCCAGGCGTAGACGAGGATCACCTGGCCGAGCAGCGCGTTGCGGAACCGTACCCGCATCGGGCCGGTAGCAACTGCGGGCCCGGAGTCGGCTGCCTGGAGCTGTATCCAATGCTGCTCATAGCCCAGCCGGTCCCGGAACCTCAGGTCGGGCGGGGCGAGGTCGGGGGGAGTGAGAGCCGCGCAGAGCTTGACCGCGGCCTCCGCGACAGTGAGGTAGCCGCTGTCCTCCAGGACGGCGGAGGCGAGGGTGAACGCGAGCGCTTCCGGCTCACGGTGCTGGTCGAACCATGCGCGCACCTGGCCGCTGGGATCGCGCAGGGCGGCCACCGCCGCTGCCACATCCCCGCCCGCGCTGATCACCGAGGCGAGGTGAACGGCGTGCCGTGCGGCGGGCTGCTCGCGCAGCGCCCCGGCGGTGCCGCTGGATTCGATCAGCACGTGCAGCTCCGCGCGGGCGTCGGGATCCTCGCTGTGTCCCAGTACGCGACGCTCGAGGACGGCCAGCGGGTCGACCGGCGTCAGAGCGTGCCGGGCGACCGTTTCGCCGCCCGGTCCGGCGGCGGCCACGGCGAGGTCATGACCGCCTGTGAGCACGAGATGGCAGCCGGATGCGCGTAAGGAGGTGACGACAGAGGCCAGCTGCCGTACTCCCGCGCTCCCCCGTCCGGCGCCGACGGCCCGGCTCGCACCGAAGGCCGCGGCGAATTCCCCGACCCCAGAAGGTCCGTCCGCCAGTTCGGCCAAATATCCGCAGTTTTTGACGGGCGGCTCCCAGCCCGGTTCGAGCATCACGGCAGGCTCGAGGAGCCGGTGGCAGCCGCCGTCGCCCCCACCGTCCAGGGCGGAGGCTTCGGCCAGGAGGTTGACGGCGGTGGCCTCGCGGCCGCTGCCGGCCGGCCCTGTCAGGACGAGCAGCCGATGCTCGCACAGGCCGCCCAAGGCCTCGTCGTAGCCCTCGGGTTGTACGAACAGGTCGGTGAACTCGGCGAGTTCCTGCGAAGCGAACGGCAGAGCCGCCTCTGCACTCCGCAGGCCCGCGGGGGTGCCGTACGGTCGACCGCCTGCTGTGTGGAACCCACCGCCGAAACTGACCGTGTCGTTGAACAGCGCGAGGGTGCCGATGCGGGTGCCGGACGCATCGGCGTTCAGGCGCTGGGCGATGAGATCCGCGATCGCGCCGGCCCGAAGCGCCTCGGACCGCTCGGCCGCTTCGTGCCCGACGCCGTCGGCGAGGGAGCGCAGGGCGTCGGTCTCGCTGACGGGGCCATCGCGTTCCTCGCCGGAGAGCGGCTCGGGAGCGGTGTCCTTCGTGGCCGACGCCGGGTCGGTGGCAGTCGGTTCCGGTACGGGGGCCTCGGCTTCCGCAGCGGGTTCGGCCGTGGGTTCCTTGCTCATGACTCTCGGTCTTCTGGAGGCTGGATCGGGTCATCCGGTGCGGTAGGCGCGCAGCGCGGGCGCATCGCACGGCAGCGCGGGCCGCCTGAGGTCACAGACGTGTGCTCCGGTGGGTGAACGGCAATTCCACGTGCCGTTACGAGATGTTCCAGTCCCCCTGCACTTCGACCTTCTCATTGAAGACCTGCGCGTTCTTGATCAGCGCCGCGTTGACCTGGGCACCGCGCCCCCGGGCACTGACGGCCTCGTCCACCAGGCGCCGCATCTCGTCCTCGAAGGACCGGTCACGCAACATATGGGCGGCGATCACCCGCGCGAGCTCCTGCTGGGCGGCCTCGTCGCCCGGTGTCCGGGTCAGCCGGTCCAGTGCGTTCTGCGCGTCGGTGTCGCCGCGGAACCTCGCACGGATTCGCTCCACCAGACGCGCTCCGCCACCCCAACCGGACCGTCCGGCCTCCTGGCCGACCGACTCCAGGGCCCCCTTGGCCATGAGCGCGACACCTGCCGCCGCGACGGCTGTTACCGGATCCATCTCTTGCTCTCCCCGTTTCCCGCACAGACAAGGCAGTTAATCTAGGGGACCTTCATAACTTTTGAATGCTCTTCCGCGCGGTTGGCCGAAACTCGCCTGACAACCGCGCCCGTCGGAGGCGGGATGTCCGATGGGTGGAACTGTGGGGCAAGCGTGGATGTTTACCGTCCATTTGAAGTGAACGGTGCGAACGTTCCCCGGCGTGCCCTCCGCTGCCCGGCGCCCGCGGACGGACACCCTGGGCTGTTACCCGGCACCGGCCTCGACCCAGGAGCGCTCATCATGTTCGACGTGGCCCACGAACCCCCGTACCCCGACGCCTTTCGACAGGACGAAGCACCTGCACCGCACGAACTGCTCGCGCCTCTGATCGGGTTCCTGGGCACCTGGACCGGTCGGGGCATCGGTGGGTACCCGACGCTCACTGAGGAGTTCGCGTACGCGCAGGAGGTCACCTTCAGCCACGACGGGCGTCCCTTCCTCCGCTACGAGGCGCGCGCCTGGCTCCTCGACGCGGACGACACCCCGTTGCGGCCGTCGGCTCGGGAGAGCGGCTGGTGGCGGCTGCAGCCCGACGGGCGCGTGGAGGCGTTGATCACCCAGCCCACCGGCGTCGCGGAGATCTCGGTCGGCCGCGCCGGTGACGGCACGGTCGATCTCGCCACCCATGAGGTGGCCCTCACTCCCACAGCCAAGGAAGTCAACGCCACCCGCCGCCGCTACACCCTGACCGACGAGGACACGCTCGCTTTCGTCCACGACCTCGCGGCGGTTGGCCAGCCGTTGCAACACCACCTTTCGGCGCAGCTTCGACGCGGGGGCAGAAGCTTCAGCGACCGTCTTCGGTTGGGTTGACCACGGAGACGCGGATTCGGGCCTACGCGCGGAAGGCCTTCCGGAGGAGTTCGCCGAACTCTGCGGGGTGGGTGGTCAGGCCGGTGTGGCCGCCGGGGAAGTGGAGGAGTTCCGTGCCGAGGCGCTCGGCCAGGAGTGCGGCCGGACGGTAGGGCAGTTCGCCGCGTGAGTCCTGGCCGCAGGCGAGCACGAGGCGGTCCGACAGCGCTTCCAGACGGTGGATGTCAGGGGTGTAGGACATGAAGCGGGGCACGATGCGCCCGACGAAGTACGGCAGGTTGGCCATCGTCCGCTCGGCCCGGGCCGCCGCCTGGGGCGGGAGTTTGAGTTCGGCCTTCGGCTCGGCGGTGTCGCCGCCCTTCTTCTTCATGCCGGCGGCGAACACGGCCATGGCCGGCATGAGCCCCTCGGAGCGGAAGGTCTCCTGCACGCGTGCGACGAGGGCGCGGTGTTCGGGGGCGTCCGGAAGGACCTCCACCAGCGGCGGTTCGTGCGCCACGAGGCGTTCGACGCGTTCGGGGTGGGTGGTGAGCAGGTGCACGGCGGCGATCGCGCCCGAGCTGGAGCCGAACACCCGGGCGGGCTCGCCGGGCGACAGCAGGTCCAGTATCCGCAGAGCGTCGTCGGCGTGCTCGGCCACGCGCTGCTCGGCCTCGGGGTCGTCCAGTGTGCTGCGGGACATGCCGCGCGGGTCGTAGGTCGCGACGGTGTACTCGGCGGCCAGGTCGTCGGCGATGCCGTCGAAGGCGGCCGCGCCGCCCGCCCCGCCGGGGATCAGCAGCAGGAGCGGGCCCTGACCGCGTACTTCGTAGTGCAGGGTCGCGCCGTTCACGCGCAGGCTGCCGGTGGTCGGGTCGGTCATGAGGAGTCTCCTTCTCGGGACGGGGGCCAGTGCTCCAGGAGGGCGTGCAGGGCGTCGAGGGCGCGGAGCCAGGACTGCTGCGGCGAACGCTTGTGCGCGAACCCGCCGGCAGCCTCCAGGGCGACGAACCCGTGGAACGTGCTGCGCAACAACCGGACCGCGTCGGTCAGGTCGGGCTCGGCCAGTCCGTAGCCGCGCAGCATGCCGTAGGTCAGCTCGACGGCGCGGCGCGGTCCGGGCGCCTGTGCGGCCAGCTCGGGGTCGATCTGGATCGGGGTCTGCGTCGCCATGTAGCGGCCCGGATGCTCGTGGGCGTACTCCCGCCAGGCGTTGGCGAACGCGACCAGCGCGTCCTTGCCCGCGCATCCGGCGGTCGCCTCCGCGATGCGGATGGTCTTCTCGTCCGCCGCCAGCAGCGCGATCCGTCCACGCAGATCCTCCAGATTGCGCACGTGGCTGTAGAGGCTCGCGTCCTTCACGCCGAGCCGCCGTGCCACCTGCGACATGGTCACCCGGTCGAACCCGACCTCGTCCGCCAACTCGGCGCCCGCGACCGTCACCCGCTCCGCCGTCAGCCCTGCACGCACCATGCGCCCTCCAGTCGTTCCTTGGGCCTCTAGTTTTAACCTAGGAGTCCTAGGTAAGCAAGCGGGAGGCGACACGAAGGCAACGCGAAGCCCCCCGCCCGGACCTGGGCGGGGGGCGACGGGGGGCTTCGTGTTGAGGGAAAGTCGCTGATCTAGCCTTTGCGTATGCGCATCGACGAGATCTCTTCCTGGCTTGACGAACATGGCGCGAGCGCGGGGCCGGCGGCTCTGTCGGCCGAGTTCGATGCGTACCTCTGCACGCTTCCGTGGGCGGGATCGGGCATTGACTGGCGGGAGATCCCGCACCGCTCGCTCGCACTGGACGGCGTCTCGGACGACGCGGCAGTGGAGTGGGCTCGGCAGACGCCCATGGCCCTGCACGATCACGTACTGGTGATCGATTCGGCTTCCGAGCCGGGGGTGGTGTGCCGGTTCGAGGACGCCGTGAGGGACTTCGAGCTGTTGTCCAACCGTCCGGAGCTGTACATGTGCGGTGTCGACCTCGTGGGCGCCGAAGTGCGTCCGGCCTTCGACCGCTTCATCGAGCGCCGGTTCTTCATGACCCTCAACGCCCGTATCTGAGCGCTGGACGGCGCCGTCCCGGGCCGACGGCTCAGCCGGAGTGGGTGTGGTTCAGGCCCAGGGCGCGGAAGGTGACGCGCTGGTCGAACCACAGCAGGGTCACCGTCAGCGCGGCCATGACGAGCCCGAGCGCGAGGTGGCCGGCCGTCGAGGCGATCGGAGCGCCGACGGCGGCCAGCAGGCCGTGGACGCCAAGGCGCAGGGCGACCAGGGCGAACACGATCTTGCGGGTGCGGGAGTTCTTGAGCATGGCCTTCACCAGCTTCGTCCGGCGGCGCAGCACCGTCAGGCCGACCAGGATGTTGACGGCGCAGAGGGCGGCGAGGACCATCCAGGCGCCGTCCCACGCCTTGCAGAGGTCGAACGCCGCGGCCAGGGCGCCTTCGAAGGCGAAGAACCACACCGGCAGCGGCTTCACCTCGGAGAGGGCGGCGGCCTGGGTGTTCTCGGTCTGCCGCTCGGTGATGCCGTTCATGTGACCCGCTCCTGAAGGTGGTGTGGTGTGTGCCGTCTTTCCGACACCCACGATCATTCCGGCCGGCGGACGCTGTCGGCAGAGTCGGGCGTCCTCCTTCCTCCATGACAAATGTCGTACGGGGAGGCGGACGGGCTGCTCGGCCTGCCGGCGCCCGCAACCATGAACGAAACGGATACGTGAGAATCGATGGCCACCCATCGGCGCCCGATCCAGGGCGACGAGGCAGTGACGAGGCAGTGACGGGGCCACGAGGCGGAGGAGACAGGATGCTGACCGAGACCGAGTTCCGGACCGAAGACCTACCCGGTGCGGACCGGTTCGACTTCTGGTGCGAGCACATCGGCCGAACCCACGCACCCCTGGACCTGCACAGCGAGTACGCGGCGGATTACCGGGCGCATCTGCGCGTATTGGAGCTCGGCGCGGTTCATGTCTGGCCCACGACCCATCAGGCCCTTCGATTTCGCCGTACCCCGAAGCTCATCCGCCAGTCCGATCCCGAGCGGTACCACTTCGGGATCCCGCTGCGCGGCACCCACCGAGTCGCCTGGGGCGACCGGAATGCCGTGCACGGGCCGTACGAGATAGTGCCCTTCGACAGCTCACGGGCTTGCGAAGTCACCTGCGTCAACGGAACCGATCCCTTCTCCGGGATCGGGATCGAAATCCCCAGGTCGTTACTGCACCTGCCGCAGAGCAAGATGGACCGGCTGTTCGCCCGTGGAATGTCCGGGCGGGAGGGGATGGGCGCCCTGCTCGTCCAGTTCCTCACCCAGCTGACGGCGGACACCAGCCCCTATCTGCCGTCCGACGGCCCCCGTCTGGGAACGGTCGTGGTCGACCTGCTGTCCGCGCTGCTGGCTCACACTCTGGACGCCGACCGCTCCCTTCCACCGGAATCCCGCAGCCGGACTCTGGTGCTGCGCATTCGCTCCTACGTCCAACAGAACCTGCACGACCCGAGGTTGACCCCGCGCGCGATCGCCGCCGCGCACAACATCTCCACCAGCTATCTGCACCGCCTCTTCCAGGACGAGCACGAGACCATCGCGGCCTGGATCCGCCAACAGCGCCTGGAACGCGCCCGCCGCGACCTCGCCGACCCCGCGATGTTCTCCACCACCATCCAGGCCATCGCCGCCCGCTGGGGCTTCACCCGCGCCGCCGACTTCACACGCGCCTTCCGCACTGCCTACGGCATGCCGCCCAAGCACTACCGCCAGCAATGCCTCCACAGCCCTGAACCGACTGCGTGGACTCATTGCTAGGAACCTGTGGACGCTGCGCGAACGACTTCCGGCCGTATCTCCGGCAAGCTGGCTGACAGCTGCAGCCGGCGCGTACCTGCAAGGGAATACGGGGGTTTTCCTTGCAGGTACGACCCGTGTCCGCGAGCCGTGTCTGCCACCCGTGTCTGCCACCCGTGTCTGCAGCGCGCAGGCGAGGCCATCAGGCCTAGGCCATACTTAGGGTGGTCCTGGCTTTCCCAGGAACGGCAGAGCTCTGGGTCGCCGTTCCGCCCGGGCGCAGAGTGGTCCGCATCAGCCCACCGCGCCGGCCTATCGGGACCCACCGGTCCACCGGGGCCCCACCGGCCCCTTGGCCCACCGGCCCATCGGCCACCATGTCGGTCCCCACCGATACCGGCCTGCGCAGCAGACCAGGAGCACGTACCCATGAGCTACCCCGCCCTCGCCACCCGCACCGCGGTCGTCACCGGAGCTGCCAGCGGCATCGGCGCGGCCGTCGCCCGCCAGCTCGCCACCGGTGGCGCCCGCGTCGCGCTGCTCGCCCGGCGCACCGACCGGCTGGAGGCGCTGGCCGCCGACATCACCGCGGCCGGAGGCCAGGCCCTCACCGTCACCGCCGACATCACCGACCAGGCGTCCGTCGACGCGGCCGCCAAGGCCGTCCACGATGCCTACGGCCGGGTCGACCTGGTGGTCAACAACGCCGGTGTGATGCTGCCCAATCCCCTCGCCGACGGTCGGCTCGACGAGTGGACCCGCATGATCGACACCAACCTCACCGGCGCCCTGCGCGTCATCCGCGCCTTCACCGCCGACCTCACCGCGGCCGCCGCCGACGGCCGCACCGCCGACCTGGTCAACGTCTCCTCCATCGCCTCCCACGTCCTCTTCCCCGACTACGCCGTGTACGGAGCCACCAAGGCCGCCCTCACCCAGCTGTCCGCAGCGCTGCGCACCGAGCTGGGCCCGCTCGACGTCCGGGTCAGCGCCATCGAGCCGGGCCTGACCGACACCGAACTCGGTGGGCACATCGACAACCGGGAACTGCGCGAACAGCTCGGCGGCATGTTCGATGCGGTGCCCGCCCTCGCCGCCGAGGACATCGCGGACGTCATCGCGTACACCGTCAGCCGCCCCCGGCACGTCAACCTCCGCCAGTCGATCGTCCTGCCGACCCGCCAGGCCTGACGTATTTCGTCACGCACCTTGCCGGGACCCGGGCGGCCCGCGCGCCCGGTGAGCCTGGCCCTGACAGGGCCAGGCTCACCACCCACACCACCAGGCACAATCACCGCATGAGCACAGCGATCGACCTGGGCGCGTTCCTGCGGACCCGCCGCGCCCGTCTACGCCCCGAAGACGTCGCCCTGCCGGACTACGGCGGCCGGCGCCGGGTCGCCGGGCTGCGCCGCGAGGAGATCGCCCAGCTCGCCGGCGTCAGCGTCGACTACTACATCCGCATGGAACAGGGCCGCGTGCGCCCCTCACCGGCCGTCCTCGACGCCCTCGCCCGCGCCCTGCGCCTGGACGAGGACGAGACCCGCCACCTGCACCGCCTCGCCCAGCCCCGCCCCACGGCCCGGCACGCTCCCCGGCCCCGCCCCGAACAGCAGCAGGTGCGCCCCATGCTCCGGCTGCTGCTGGAGGAACTGCGGGACGTCCCGGCCATGGTGATGGGCCGACGCATGGACATCCTCGCCTGGAACACGGCAGCCTGCGCCCTCATGGGCGACTACGCGTCCCTGAAACCCGCCGAACGCAACATCCCCCGCATCACCTTCCTCGACCCCGCCTCCCGGCACCTCTACGCGGACTGGACCGCCTGCGCCCGCGAGAACGTCGCCTACCTGCGCCTGGAGGCCGGCCGGTACCCCGACGACCCGCAGCTGGCGAGCCTGATCGGGGAGTTGTCGCTGAAGAGCGAGGACTTCCGCCGGTGGTGGGCCGAGCACCCCGTCCAGGACAAGACGTCCGGCACCAAGCGGTTCCACCACCCGGTCGTGGGCGACCTGGCCCTCACCTACGAGACCCTGAGGGCCGCGGACGACCCCAGCCAGGCCCTGATCACCTACGCCGCCGCCCCCGGCACCTCCTCCCACGACGCCCTCCGCATGCTGCTGGCCTGGGCCGCCCCGACGGCCACGACTGATTACGGTCCGGCCCATGGCCGGAAAGAATTGCTATGACCTTGTGAACTCACGGGTTTAGAGCACCAGTTGTGCCACCAGTCGCTACCGTCTCCTCCGCAACCACCTCCGACGGGTGGTCGCTCCATGGCATCGGGAGTCCATCCGCCCTCGCACGCCGCATAGAAGCGACGCGCCTGGACGGCTCTGGTGACGGGTCTGTGGAGGCGGCGCTTGCGTCGTCACGCAGGTGAGTTCCGCTCTCCTGCGCAGCACACCGATGACGCACCCGTCCTCACCGTGTCCCCCGTACCGCACTCCATGGCCGTGCACTCGGCGTTCTTCCGCCTTCCGCCGTCGGCCGGCGCCTCGTGCGTACGGGCATCGCGCTGCGACGGGTGTCGACCCCATGAGGAGGTTGCCACCCATGGCTGCCCGTAAGAGCACCTTCCAGTTCCTCGCCCCCAACAGCCTGGACGTGAATTCCGACGCCGTCCCGCTCGACGGCGTGTTCCCTCTGCTGCCGCCGGTCTTCGAGCCCCTGAGTGGCGAGCCCGCCCTCTCCGACGGGGAGCCGCCCACCGAGCTCGGCAAGGCCGTCATGGAGTGGTACGGCCAGGCACGGGGCTGCCCGCCCGAGGAGACCCCTGCCGGGCTCGTACGGGCCATCGAGGCTGTCTCGGTCGGCCGGGAGAACGTCGCGGCCGTGCGCCGGGCGCACTGGCGGCGCAACCACGCCGGACGGCTGTCGGTGGCTCAGCTCGTGGTGTGCGTCCCGATGGTGCGACCGGCCACCGTGCAGCCGCGCATGGCCGCCTCCGCCCAGCGGATCATGCGTGAGGAGTACAAGCAGTCATTGATCCACGAGGTCGGTATCGGCCTGCGCATCCAGGCCCGCTCCGCCCAGCACCTGCGCGACATCACCGACGCGCAGAAGAAGGTGCGCATCCCGCATGCGTACGCGGGCGAGGCCGAGAAGGAGTTCGCCGACTCGCTGGCCCTCGAAGGGATCCGCGAGGAGATCCGCGGATTCGCCTACGACATGTACGTGTCCGACGGCGAGCGCGGCCACCTCGTCGAGACGGACGACGGCTGGACGCGGGTGAGCGTCGCCCAGTCGTTCATGGCCCAGCTGATCGGCCTGGACGCCAACCTGTCCACGCTGCACTGGGAGAACCCGGCCGACGGCACCCTCACCGTGCGCCCCCACACCCCCGACAGCATCGAGGCCGCACACCGGGAGCTGCGCTTCGAGGACGCGTCCTTCGCCGTGTGGCCTGCCGGCCGGACGAGGAACGCCGTAGAGGCATGGCTCGACGGCGCCTCGCCGGAGGCCCAGGCGACCCTGCGCATGATGACGGCCCGGATGGACATCGGCATCGCCGTCCGGCCGTACCGCGAGAACAGCGACCACGACGTGGTCTACGCCGACATGGCCCGCTTCCACGTCAAGGGCCAGAACCCGACCCTGTGGGGGAAGGCGGACGACGAGGCCTTCAAGGCCCGCACGGTCGTCAACGACCTCGTGCGCCGCGGCTACGTCACCGAGGAACAGCGGGACGTGTTCTTCGGTGACACGGTGGTGCCCTGGGCGGACGACCCGGCGTGCACGCCCTACCGCAACCGGGTGGTGGCCACCACCCACGTCATGGTCTCCACGGTGGTGGACGACCCGGCCGTCTCCACCCGGTACTGCGTGGTGCGCGAGACGCTCAAGCGCCTGCGGGTGCGCAACTCGCCCCTGCAGGCGGCGACCACCACCGCCTCGCTGGCCGGCCTGGTCGCGGGCCTCGAAGGGGACGGCGAGATGGGCCAGTTCACCGCGGTGATCGCGCGCTCGTTCCGCAAGGCGGAGTTGCGCGACATCGGTCAGCACGGCGGCAACTGGACCGAGTTGATCGAGCGGGACGTCGAGGAGATCGCCGAGGGCGCCCGCCAGGAGCTCGAGAACGCCCTGCACGCCAAGCGGACCCGGCTGAGCCCGCACCAGCGCGCCCTCGCCGTCCTCGCCCTCGTCGCGCACGCGGCGAACCCCGCCCTGCGCGACTACCGCCGCCCGGACGGCGGCACCAACTCCGACGGCACCCCCCGCACGATCCGCTACCCGTCCTCGATGACCCTGACCGGCCGTGGTGGCCGCGGTGGCGTGATCAAGGTCGAGGCGGATGTCATCTTCTTCCACGCGGCCCGCTCGCCCGAGGGAATCGACCAGCTCGAGGCGATCATCGCCGCGGCCACCACCGAGAACCCCGTCGTCCCGGTCGACCCGGCCAGCGGTGACGAACTGCTGGAGGAGTGGCTGCGGCGGCGGTGGGCGAACGGGCCCGGCCCCGGCCCTGGCCCCGACGGCCGCCCCGCCGACCGATCCGACCGATCCGACCGCGGTACGGACGGCTTCGCGGGACCCTATGCCCTCGTAACCGGGGCCTCTGCCCTCGTACCCGGGGCACGTACCGATGGCGCCGACCAGGGTCCGGCCGACCGGTCCGGGGCGGTCCTCACCCTGTGGCAGGACACACCGGAGGAGGAAGAGGGCCGGGCCGGTGGTGCCCACCCGCTCGCCGACACCGGCGAATGGGGGCAGGCCACGGCCGATCTGGTCGAGGACATCGACCACCTGGCCGCCCGGGCGAGCGCGCTCGCCGACGTCCGGGTGGACGCAGTACGCGCCGGCATCGACGAGAAGGACTACGACCCCGATGACGAGAGCCTCCCCCGCATGATCGACGCGGTCGGCATCGACCCGGACGTGGAAGGCGGCACCGACGAGTCCCTCGAAAGCCTGCGCCGCTTCCTCCGGCAGGGCGTGATGGCCTACCTCAAGCAGCAGGCCCGCCGGTGACCGCAGACCCGCTGATGACCGCCGTCGAGACCGAGAACGATCGCGCCACAGGCACAGGCACAGGCACAGGCACAGGCACAGTCACCGTCGACGAGGACGGCCGCCCCGTCGTCCGCCGGCCCCCGCACGTCACCGACCGCTGGTGGCAGGACGTGATCGCCCTCCTCGGGCCCACCTTGCACGGCGCCTCCGCCACAGCGGCGACCGCGACCTCGGTCACCGTGCGCCGCGACCGGGCCCGTGCGCTGCCCCGGCTGCTCGCCCGCTACCCCGCGGCCGCCGCTCGATGGATGTGGACGCCGGCCGCCGAGCGGCTGCGCGCGGGCGGGGTCGCCGCGGCGGACGGACTGGCCCGGCTGCTCGCCACCGACGTGGCCGAACAGTCCGTCTGGCCGGCCGGAGTCGATCTCCCGGCCCTGGGGTTCGTCCGACCCCTGCGCCCCTTCCAGCGCACGGCCGTGGCCCGGCTGCTCGCCGCCGGTGGCGGGGCGAACTTCTCCGTGCCGGGCTCGGGGAAGACCACGGTGGCGTACGCCGTGTTCACCGCGCTACGTGCCCGGGGCGCGGCACACGCCATGCTCGTGGTCGCACCGCCGTCCGCGTTCGAGGCATGGGTGGAGGAGGCCCGCGCCTGCTTCGCGCCGGACCGGGTGCCCTCCGTCGCCGTACGCCCCCGGGTCCTCGCGCGCGCCGACACCGTCGTGGTGCTCAATTACGAGCGGCTCGGCGACCCGGCGGTGCGCGCCGGGCTCGCCGGCTGGTCCCGCGGCCGGAAGGTCCTCACGGTGTTCGACGAGGCCCACCGCGCCAAGGCCGGCGCGGCGTCCCGCCGTGGCGCGGAGGCGGCGGAACTCGCCCGCCGCGCCGACGCCGCGATGGTCCTGACCGGCACCCCGATGCCCAACCGGCCGCGCGATCTGGAGGCCGTCTTCGACCTGGTGTGGCCGGGGCAGGGGCACCGCCTCGTCCACGGCGACCTCACCCGTCTCCGGGAACGGGCCTACGTACGGGCCACCAAGGACGACCTGGAGCTGCCGCCGCTGCAACTACGGGTGGAGCGCATCGCCCTCGACTCCACCCACCGTGCCCTGTACGACGCCATGACGAGCCGGGTACGGGAGTGGGCGCGGGAGGCGGACGGGCCCGAGGGGGCCGCCTCGGGGGCGGTGGCTGCCCAGGCGGGCCGTGCCCTGTTGCATCTGATCGCCGCCGCGGCCAACCCGGCCGCCGTCTTCGCCCCGGGCCGCCCGTGGTCCCTGCCGCTGGAGGAGGCGGCCCACGCGGACCTGGCATCCCTCGTCGCCGATCCGACCGGGCACATCCGCCCGGCCAAGGTCGTCCGCGCTGCCCAGCTCGTCGCCGAGAACCGTGCCCAGGGCCGTAGGACCGTCGTCTGGTCCGGCTTCCTCGGCAACGTCGAGGCCCTGGCCACGGCACTGGCCCGGCACCGCCCGGCCGTCGTCACGGGCGCCACCCCGCTCGACGGCCCTGCGGGCCGGGCCGACCGCCGGGCCGAGCTCGACCGCTTCCGTCACGACGACGACTGCTGGGCACTGGTCGCGACCCCGCAGACCCTGGGGGAGGGGGTCTCCCTGCACCTGGCGGCGACCGACCAGGTGCACCTGGACCGCGGGTACGCCGCCGGCACCTGGCTCCAGGCCATCGACCGCACGCACCGCCTGGGCCTGCCCGCGGATGCCCGCCCCACCTGTACGGTGCTGCTCGCCGCCGACACCGTCGACGAACGGGTCAACGAGGTGCTCAACCACAAGGTCGCCGCCCTGGCCGCCGCGCTGCGCGACCCGGCGCTCCGGCCCGTCGCGGATCCGTCTCTGACGGACGAGGACACCGACGGGCTGCTGGGTGACATCGACGCGCTGCGTGAGCTGCTGGGGCTGCGGTAGCCGCTCGATATGTGCCCCAAATCATCACTCCGGGCAATTCCGTCCGGGGAAATTCAACAAGTTCTTGCCCTGAGTTCTAGTGGATGCGGACCTTCCCCGCTTCGTGCTCCTCGTCGAGGATCGTGTGACATCCGGAAGCAGTCAGTCCGCTTCGTCGACTCTGTACTCCTATGAGGACTCATGTGGGCCCCAATCGACTCCCTGCTCTGCGTGTCTGTGCCTAGAGGACGAGGCGCTTGGGGTGATGTCGCCAGGCGGTATGCCCGGAAGAAGTCACTTCGCGCAGTGGATGGGGGAGCGCTGGCGCCTTGAGATTCCGGATCGGTCGTCCAAGCAGCACATCCGCATACCCGGCTCCGGAAGATCCGGCACCTTTCCAGGCCGTACACACCGGAGAACCGGAGACCGCCGAACCGCCTCTGTCGGACTACGAGATAGGCCTGATAAGGGCTTCCCTGTCGGTAGTCGAGCCGCAGGCAGGGGAAATAACGGTCTACTTCTACGCAATCCTGTTCGCTCGGTACCCCGAGGTCCGTTCGATGTTCCCGCACGGGATGGACCCCCAGCGCGATCGCCTCCTGCGCGCGCTGTTGCGCATCGTGGATCTGGTCGACGACCCCGAGAATCTCGTCCGCTTCTGCGGAAGTCTCGGCCGCGATCACCGCAAGTTCGGCGCACTCCCCGCGCACTTCCCGGCAGTGGGCGAATGCCTCCTCGCCACTCTTGCCCGATATGCCGGCTCCGCGTGGACGCCGGAAATCGAGGCCGCCTGGACGAAGGCGTACGGCACGGTCGCCCAAGTCATGATCAGTGCGGCCGAGGAGGACGAGGCGGTACGGCCCGCCGTGTGGCCCGCCACGGTCGTGCACCGTATCTCGCGCGGCCATGGAATCGCCGAAATCACCGTGCGTCCCCATATGGACTATGAATTCGCCGCAGGCCAGTACGTGAGCGTCGAGACCCCATGGTGGCCGAAGCACTGGCGCTATTACTCCGCCGCCAACGCGCCTCGTCGGGACGGCACGCTCACCTTTCACGTACGCGCGGTGCCCGGCGGCTCGGTCAGCAATGCGCTGGTGCACCGAGCGGTGGTGGGAGACGTCATCCAGCTGGGCGCTCCGATGGGGGACATGGTCCTGGACGCGGCCGACCACAGAGACCTCCTCTTCGTGGCCGGCGGCACTGGTCTCGCCCCGATCCGCGCACTCATCGAAGAGGTCGCCCGCCGAGGGGGACACAACCAAGTGCAGCTCTTCCTCGGCGCCCGAACCGGGGCGGAACTGTACGGCGTCGACGACATGCTCCGGATGGCCCAACGGCACCACTGGCTGACCATCAGGGCCGCGGTCTCCGACGAGTACATCCCCGGAATCCGCGGATCCCTGCCGGACGTACTGACCGAGTACGGGCCGTGGTACGAGCACGACGTCTTTCTCAGCGGCCCGGCTCAAATGGTCGCCTCCGCCAGGGAATCGCTCACCCTCAACGGCACCCCGCTCGACCGCATCCACCACGACCCGTTCGAGACCCCCGTCCTGTCCACTCCCTGAGCCGTACCGACCCCGTATCCGCCCTGCCAGGAGACCTCTTCGTGACCGTGCCCCCGCCGCCTTTCGGATCAGCAGGTGAGCACCAGCTGCAGCAGCACCTCGGCACCGCCGACCGCGCTGCCCGGTTCTACGACCAACAGGTGCGGCGCCATCTCACCCCCGAGATGCGGGACTTCATCGGCCGCCAGTCCATGGTCTTCCTGGCCACCGCCGACTCGCACGGAGAATGCGATTCCAGCTTCCGCGCCGGCCCACCGGGTTTCGTCCACGTCATCGACTCCCACACCCTCGCCTACCCCGAATTCCGCGGAAACGGCGTAATGGCCAGCGCCGGCAACATGCTCGAGAACCCCCACCTCGGCATGCTCTTCGTGGACTTCACCCACCATCACGTGGGCCTCCACATCAACGGCGTGGCCCACCTCTACGGCGACTACGACCTCCGCAGCATCCACCCCGGCCTACCGACTGACGTAGCCCCCGGCCGCAGCCCCGAAATGTGGGTGCACCTCACGATCGAGGAGGCCTACATCCACTGCTCCAAGTACATCCCCCACCTGGAGCCGGCCCCCCGCCCGGCCGGCCGCGACGCGGCGCGACCCAAGGACTCGGACTATTTCACCAGTCCCCGTACGACACACTGGCCGAGTCATTCGTGAAGGCGATTACCCCAGCTCCCACCCGGACGGGGCGGCGCCCAGGGTCGTAGTGCCGCGGCAGAGGCCCTCGACGCGGAACCACAGGCCCGGGGCGTAGACCGCATGGATGACGGCGCCCTCGCCCCTTGTGACCCGCAGGATTCTCAGGACGCCGCCGGGAAGCACGTCGTACTGGTAAGTGATCTCGGAATCACCCTCGACGGTGTCGTCGTAGGAGACATCCGCCGTACGGTCGTTCGCGTATTCCTTCGGCGGGCGATTCTCCACCAGCTTGATGAAGACGCTCATGGACCAACGGTACGGGCCTTTCGCGAGCTTCGCCCTCCGGCATGTGGGGAGGCCGCTGAGCTGGGGGTCTGTACGGGGCCAGTACGGGGCATGCGCGGGCTGTTCAGGCCTTGTCATCCTGCGGATGGTCGGCCGCCGCAGGCCGGCTGGTCACCAGCCAGGATCGCGCGGGCTCGGGGGGATGCGTGGTGTCCACGGTGAGGTGGAGGCGGGTACCGCCTTCGCGGCCGGCGGGGTAGCTGCGTTGCTCGGTGGAATCGAAGCAGCGCCGGAGGACTTCCGCGACGCGGCGGGCGGTCTCGGGGGACGCGGCGATGACGCGAATGTCGGCGTGTCCCGCCGGCGGCACCGGCTCCGCTGGTGTGCGGGTGGGTGTTGCGCGTGCGGACGTCATGTTCACCACCTCCGGCCGGAGAAGAGCCGTAGTCGCCTGCGTGCGGTCCCCATGCGGTCGCTCGCGGCGGTTACGGGCGAGGGAAGCCCCGACCGGCTTCCCGACCGGCTTCCCGGCCGGTGGCGGCGCGGTCCCGCCCTCGGTCTCCCACTCCTCTTCGCTGTCCCGCGACTCGGCCGCGTCGTCCGCCGCTCGCTCGTCGTCCATCAGCATGCTCGCGGTGAGAAGGCTTCCGGGGACGGCCGCGGCGGTCATCAGCCGGGCGGCCGCGGCCGGGCTGGTCTCCGGCGGGACGACCAGCAGGTCCCAGCGGCCGGAGCAGGAGAACAGCAGCAGCTTGTGCGGGTCCTGTTCACCGGCGAACCAGCCCACGTGCACCGTGTGTCCGGTGACGGGCACCTTGCGGGGGATCACGGGCCAGGAGGCAGGGTTCACCGTGACGCGGGTGATCCGCCCCCAGCAGTGGTCCAGCCTGTCCGTCAGTGCGGGGAGTTCGCGGGAGAGGTCACGCGATCGAGGCCACCAGGCGCCGTCCAGCAGGCCCGGCGTCCTTCCCGGGGTCAGGGACAGGCGGGCGGGCGGCGAAGGGGCGCGCTCGTCGGCGGTCGTACGGTCGATGGTCACGGTCATGCTGCGGACCTGCCCCCGGGCTCGTCGACTGCCCGGCATCGTGGCTCACCGGAAACGACACCCGCGTGGAAGCCGGTGTACGAAGTGCTCCCGGTCTTCTCACCCTACTCCGGCTCTACTCCGGTCGGCGGTTCCGAGATCGCCGACGACCAGGCAATTCTCCGGTGAGCGCGGGCGTGCGTCCGGCACTGCCGACGAGCCTGCCGCCGGGCCCGCGGAGTACGGTGGGAATACCGCGAGCGCTTCGCCCGGTGAAGCGACGCACGCCGGACGACGAATGAACGCGCCGAATTCGCCGAATTCTCGGAGACAGGCGAGCACACCATGGCCGATTCCGACACCCCAGACCTTCCCAGGCTTCTGCCGGACGCGATTCACCACGCCGTGAAACCCGGAACGGCGCTCCTGCGGCTGGAGACGACGCAGGAGCGCGGAGGAATCCTGGACGGCGCGTGGTGGCCACGCTCCCGCGACATCGGCGCCGAGCTTCCCGGCCTGATCAGCGCCCTGACCGAGCACCTCGGCCCCATCACCCGCGTCGGCCTGGACGCGAGCGCCTGGGAGGCGCTCCCCACACGGCTGACCGTCGACGACCGGGTCGTCCACCTGGATTCCTTCCCCGTCGGTGACGACACCGTCCTCATCACCCGGGGCGACAACGATCACTTCACCCTGCTGGTGGTCCCACCCGACGCGGCACTCGACGCGGCCCGGGCGGCGATGGCCAGAGCCGTACGGGCCGACAACGTCACCCAGGCCGGACAGATCCTCATCGACACCGGCAGCACCCCGCAGACCTGAACGTCCGGGCAGCGCGGCGTCCGGTCAGCCTCCGAGGAAGGACATCCGGACCCGGCGGTCGGGGGCGTCCCGGCCGGCGGTCACCAGAACGACGGACTGCGAGGCCCCCAGCTCGAGCTCACCGCCGACCACGGGCAGCGTGGCGTGGGGCGGGACCAGAGCCGGGAGCATGTGATCAGGACCCGGGCCCGCACCGCCGTGCCGGTCCCGCCAACGGTCGCCCGCGGGAAGCACCTCACGGAGGGCCGCCAACAGGTCGTCGTCACTGCCCGCGCCGGTCTCGATGACAGCCAGACCGGACGCCGCGTGCGGGGTGAAGACGTTCAGCAGCCCGTCCCGACCGTGAGCGACCTCCCGGAGGAACGTGGAACACGCGTTTGTCAGGTCGTGCATGGTTTCGGTGGAGCCGGTCGTCACGTCGACAGTGCGGGTGCTGAAGGTGCCAGTCATGGTTCACCAGTACCCGCTGTACGGGAGCGGCGCTGACGGCCGGACGGGTTGGGTTGTCGAGGGCGTTCTGTTCAGCCCTGTCCGTGACGTACGGGCAGGACTAGGCTGCGCGGTGGGGCCCCAGCCCTCGGCAGCATCGAGGTGTGATCCGCTCCGAGGAGGCACGTGGTGCCCGTAGAGCGCACGACCGTCCCTGTCCCCGCCCCCGCCGAAGCTCCGCGAGGGGCAGGCGGGCGGGTGTCCGCATCGCACTGCCACTCCTCACCCTCCGGCGGCGGCCCACGGGACCGCGTGCTCATGGTGCGCGGAAGGCTGGACCTCTCCGGCGTTCCGAAGCTGCGCGAGTGCCTTCTGCACGTATCCCACAGCCCCGGAAGCCGCCTGCTCCTCGACCTGTCCGGCGTCCCCTCCTGCGACGCCCTGGGCCTCGGCCTCCTCGTCGCCGCCGCCCGCTGCGCCCGCCACTCCGGCGGCGACCTCTGCCTTGTCGCACCGCGTCCCGCTGTCGCCCAGGCGCTGAAGGTCAGCGGGCTGAGCAGGATCCTCCCGGTCCTTCCCGGCTTTGACGGCCAGGGTCGCTAGGCGTTGCTCCACCCGGCTGTGCTGGAATACGAGTCGAGCAGGTCCACCACGAAGACCAGGGTCGAGCCCGGCGGGATCAACGGCGAGGGCGACTGTTTGCCGTAGCCGAGACGCGGGGGAACGATGATCTCGCGCCGACCGCCGACCTTCATCCCCCTCACCCCCCGGTCCCAGCCCTTGATGACCCTGCCACTGCCCAGGGCGAACTTGAACGGCTGGCCCCGGTCCCAGGAGGCATCGAACTCCTTCCCGGACTCGAAGGTCACCCCGACATAGTGGACCCTGACCACCATGCCCGGCGTCACCTCGGCCCCGTCCCCGACGACCAGGTCCCGGATGGTCAGCTCGGTAGGAGCCTCACCCTCCGGAACCTCGACCTCGGGCTTCGTCAGTTCACTCATTGCAGCCTCATCACTCTCCGTCGAAAGCCCCCGCACGGACCGGCCGGACACGTGGACATCCCATGCAGCAGATGGTCACGCTACCCGCAGCAATCGCCCGAACGAGACGAGGCGCAGACGGCTGTCGGCACACTGACGCGCTTTGTTGCTCGCTCAGAAAAAGCCCAGCTTCTTCGGCGAGTAGCTCACGAGCAAGTTCTTCGTCTGCTGGTAGTGGTCCAGCATCATCTTGTGGCCCTCCCTCCCTATCCCCGACTGCTTGTAGCCGCCGAAAGCGGCATGGGCCGGGTAGGCGTGGTAGCAGTTCGTCCAGACTCGGCCTGCCTGGATGGCTCGGCCCGCGCGGTAGGCCGTGGTGCCGTTGCGGGTCCAGAGGCCGGCGCCCAGGCCGTAGAGGGTGTCGTTGGCCAGGGAGATCGCTTCGTCGAAGTCCTTGAAGGGGGCCACCGCCACTACGGGGCCGAAGATTTCTTCCTGGAAGACGCGCATGTCGTTGCGGCCTTCGAAGATGGTGGGCTGGACGTAGTAGCCGCCCTCGAGTTCGCCGCCCAGTTCGGCCCGGGCGCCGCCTGTGAGGGTGCGGGCGCCTTCCTGGCGGCCTATGTCGAGGTAGGAGAGGATTTTTTCCAGCTGGTCGTTGGAGGCCTGGGCGCCGATCATCGTGTTCGTGTCCAGGGGGTGGCCGGGTGCGATCGCTTCGGTGCGGGCTATCGCTGCTTCCAGGAACGGCGCGTAGTGGCCGCGCTGGATCAGGGCGCGGGACGGGCAGGTGCAGACTTCGCCCTGGTTCAGGGCGAACATCGTGAAGCCCTCCAGGGCCTTGTCGAGGAAGTCGTCGTCGGCGGCCGAGACGTCGTCGAAGAAGATGTTCGGGCTCTTGCCGCCGAGTTCGAGCGTCACCGGCTTCAGGTTCTCGGAGGCGTACTGCATGATCAGGCGGCCCGTCGTCGTCTCGCCGGTGAAGGCGATCTTGGCGACGCGGGGGCTCGACGCCAGTGGCTTGCCCGCCTCCGCGCCGAAGCCGTTGACGATGTTGACCACGCCCGGGGGCAGGAGGTCCGCCACCAGGTCCAGCCAGACGTGGATCGAGGCCGGGGTCTGCTCGGCGGGCTTCAGCACCACCGCGTTGCCCGCCGCCAGGGCCGGGGCGAGCTTCCAGGCGGCCATCAGGATGGGGAAGTTCCACGGGATGATCTGGGCCACCACGCCCAGCGGCTCGTGGAAGTGGTACGCGACCGTGTCCTCGTCGAGCTCCGAGAGGCTGCCCTCCTGGGCGCGGATCGCGCCCGCGAAGTAGCGGAAGTGGTCGACGGCGAGCGGGATGTCGGCCGCGAGGGTCTCGCGGACGGGCTTGCCGTTCTCCCAGGACTCGGCGACCGCGAGGGCCTCGAGGTTGTGCTCCATGCGGTCCGCGATGCGGTTCAGGACCGCGGCGCGCTCCGCCGGGGACGTGCGGCCCCACGCCGGGGCCGCGGCGTGCGCGGCGTCCAGGGCGCGTTCGACGTCCTCGGCCGTGCCGCGCGCGACCTCGGTGAAGGGCAGGCCGTTCACCGGGCTCGGGTTCTCGAAGTAGCCGCCCTGCTTGGGCGGTACGTACTCGCCGCCGATCCAGTGGTCGTAACGCGGCCGGAACGAGACGACGGCGTCGGGGGAGCCCGGGCTGGCGTAGCGGGTCATGGGGCGGCCCTTTCGTTGACGGAGGTGCCAGGACGCTAGTCGCGCGCAGGTTGCGTGAACGTTGCCCGCAGGCGCCTCGCCCGCGCCGCCACCGAGCCGCGGTGCGCCGCGCTCTCCGGGAGCGCGGCCAGCAGCCGCTCCCACACCTCCAAGTCGTCCTCGCCCCACGGGCTGTCCGCCCACAGCTGCAGCGCCCCCGCGTCCGCGCTGCCCAGCACCGTCCGTCGCAGCCGGTCCTCCAGCAGCCGGCGCATCCTGCACACCCCCGGCGCCTCGGACAGGGGGAGGAGCGGGCCGTTGTACGCGTGGAGGGCCGATCGGAGGTCGCCCGCCTCCAACTCCCGTTCCACTGCCGCCACGTCCGTCTCCATTGGGACGTTCAGGCGGTACGGGCGCGACGCCACCAGTTCGCCCACCAGGCGGCGCAGACGCGACAGCTCCGCCCGCAGCGTCACCGCCGGAACCGACCGTTCGCCGTACAGCGCCATGGCCAGGCGGTCGCCGGACAGGCCGTCCGGGTGGGCAGCCAGCAGGGCGAGGATCTCGCTGTGCCGTCTGCCCAGCCGTAATCGCCGGCCGTCCGTCACCAGGAGCGCCTCGTCCCGGCCCAGTACGGACAGGGCCTGGCGCGGCCCGGCCGCGGCGCCCGCCAGCTGCGCCTCCGCCGCCCGTGCGGTCGCCTGGACCAGGGCCAGGCTGTGCGGGCCCGCCAGATGGTCGCCGCCGGTGATGTCCACCGCGCCCAGCAGTCGGCCGGTGCGCGGGTCGTGGACGGGGGCGGCGGCGCAAGTCCAGGGCTGGACCCGGCGGTTGTAGTGCTCGGTGGCGAAGATCTGCACGGCGTGGTCCAGGGCGAGTGCCGTGCCGGGGGCGTTGGTACCGGCGTGTCGCTCGTCCCAGCGGGCGCCCGGGACGAAGTTCATGCCCTCCGCGCGCTTCCGTACGCCCCGGTGTCCCTCCACCCACAGCATGCGGCCCGCGGCGTCGCAGACCGCGAGCAGGTGGGCCCCGTCGTCGGCGATGGAACCGAGCAGTTCACGGAAGAGCGGCATGACCCGCGCGAGCGGATGCGCCCGGCGGTGGACCTCCAGCTCGCCGTCGGCCAGATCGATGGGAACCGTGAACTCCGGTGCGGCCAGGGCCGCCGCGGAGCGCCGCCAGGAGTCCGCGACCACCGTGCGTACGTGCGGGTTCAGCTCGCCCCCGGTGACGAACGCGGCGTGCGCGCCGCGGACCGTACGGCACCGCTCGGCGGGGTCGATGCCACAGGCCATCGCCAGCCAGGGGTTGACCGTGTCGACCATAGGAGCCCCTTCCCTGCGGGCCGGGCTCGGTGGAGCGCCGGCCCTCGCCGGCCCTCGCCGGCCCTCGTCGGCCGCTGCCTGCCGTCGCCGTGACGATACTGCTGGGCGCTCCGGTGCCGAACCGCCGTGCAGCGGGTACATCCTGGCGCGGCAGAGGCTTGCGGTGCACACGTCACAGCAGGGACTCTGCCATCTGGAACCGACCTGGAGTGGGCCAACTTCCGCTCCTCGTCGTACGTCCGAAGCAACTCACTCGCGAACTCCCCGAAACGGAAACACATTTATGCGCAAGGTGCTTGTCGACATCGCCGAACGTACTCTCGCCGCCTACGTGACCACTTTCCTCGGTCTGCTCATAGCCGACGGATTCGATCTCACCAGCGTCTCGGCGATAAAGGCCGCCGCCATCGCCTCGCTGCCCGCCGCGCTCTCCGTCATCAAGGGAGCGATCGGCAGCCGCTTCGGCGACAAGGGCACCGCGGCCTGGCTGCCCGCCCGGCGGGGCGCCGACCGGGCGTAGCTACGCTCGGGCGGATGGGCAGCTTCACAACACACCGCCGTCGGGCGCACGACCGTACGCGCTCACCGGTGCAGCGCTTCGGCGCGCTGCGCACGTGCCTCGCGGAGTTCGCCCCGTACGGCTTCCATGCGACCTACCACCACCTGTGCCGCAGCGCCGGGATTCCGGCCGAGCCGGGGATGGATGCGGAGGCGGTGGGGCGGGCGGTCGAGGAGCTGCACGCCGCGCGGGAGATCTGGTTGGCGGAGTTCCGGGTGTGGCAGGTCCGCCGCCGTGAGCAGAAGGCCGCCGGCGCACGCGTACCCGACTCGCCCGAGCCGCGGCGCGCGCTCTGGTACCCCGACCCGGAGTTCCATCCGGGCGAACCGCTCGCGACGGTGATGCCGCTCATTCTGCGTGCTCCGGTAGGGGATCTGGTGGAATGCCCGGTGTGCGGGGCGGGCCCCCGTACGAAGGCCTGGCACGACGGGTTCGCCGAACACCGGCTCTGCGCGGGATGCGGGGCGAGCCTCGCCAGGCGGCCCACCGAGCCCGCGCCCGTGGTCGGGGCCGCCCGCGCGGAGCGCTGGAGGCTGGTCTGGAGGCGGCGGGTGTGAGGGCGGGCGGCTGCGGTCGCGCTCGTCGCGCGGCGGCGGCCTCGTTCCTCGCGCGGCGGTGACCCCTCGCTCCCGGTCCGGTGGGCGGCTGTCCTGTACCAGGCTCCGCCGCGAGGGCGGCCCGCCCGGCCCCCGCTCGTCGCGCGGCGGTGACCCTTGCTTCCGGGTCCGGTGGGCGGCCGCCCTGTTCCGGGCCCCGCCGCGAGGGCTGCCCGCCCGGCCCCCTCGCTCGTCGCGCGGCGGTGACCCTCGCTCCCGGTCCGGTGGGCGGCTGTCCTGTACCGGGCTCCGCTACGAGGGCTGCCCGCCCCGCCGCCCGCGCGGAAGGCCGCAGTCCACACGGGGTGTGCGCGGCGCACCCGCGGCCACCCCCCTACACACGCTGCCGCCCGGGGCCCGTGCGCGGTTCACTCGACAGCGCGAGTCCCACTGGCGCGACGGGACCGGGTTGCCGGTCATTCCCCCCGAGCCGGCGGCCCACCGCCCCGTACCGCCGGGCGGACGGTACGGGGCGGAGCCATGCGCCCGAGCGGGGGGTCGTACGGGCGTCAGCGCGCCCCCCGCCGTCGCGCCGCGCGGGGCGGGTGCAACGATGTCTCCGTCATGAGAGCAGGGCCGGAGACCGGGCAGGGACCGCGCGCGCTGCGAGCCGGTGTGTTCGCAGCGGTCTGTGTGCTGCTCGCGGCCCTGGGCCACGCCGTCATGTCCGGGACCACCGTCCCGTGGTGGGCCATAGCCGTCGCGCTGTCGACGACCGGCGCCTGCGCCTGGTTCCTGGCCGGCCGCGAACGCGGTCCGCTGCTGATCACGCTCGCCACCGTGGGCGCGCAGACCGGGCTCCACTCCTTCTTCACGCTCGCCCAGAACGTCGTCCAGAACACGGCGCGGGAGGCCGCCCAGGCGGCCGGCGGCGTCGTCGTGGACCTCGGCACCATGGGTTCGTCCGCCATGTGCGGGGGCGCGGGGCATGTCATGGGCATGGGCGGTGGCCCTGCGGGGCCGTCCGGGCCGACGTCCATGTCCGGTTCCATGCCCATGGATCACGCCATGGGCGGCATGGACATGAGTGGCATGGGCGGCATGCACGCCGGCCATGGCGCCCTCGGCATGTGGTCCGCCCACGTGCTCGTCGCCGTGATCTGCGGCGCCTGGCTCTCCGGCGGCGAACAGGCCGCCTTCCGGCTAGGCCGGACCATCGGCGCCCGACTCTGCGCGCCGCTGCTCCTCCTCTTCCACGACGTACCCGTACGCACGGGTCCGCCCCGCGTCCGCGCCGGGCTCGGGCGCCCCGCCCAGCGGCTGCGCCAGCTGCTGTACGCCCATGTCCTCGCCACGCGTGGTCCGCCGGCCGGCGTCGCCGCCTGCTGACCCCTTCGGGGTCCGGCCGGCGTGCGACCGACCAGGTCGGATCACGTCACCGGGCCGGCCCGCCGCACCTTCGACCAGTGCCGGGCGCCCGGATTCCAGGAAGGACCCAGGGCGATGACCCCTGCCCTCACACTCTTCGGCCTCTCACACGAGGCCCAGGCCCGCCGCGAGCACCTTGAGCCTGCGGGCCCGCGTGCCCCATTCGCTGCACTCGGCGCAGCCGTACAGATGCGCGTCGAGCGCCGCCGGGGAGATGCCCGGCGGCAGCTCCTCGCCGTCGACGCGCGCGGATATAGCGGTACGAACCTCACTGCAATGCACCCCGCCATCGTCCCCGGCGCGGGTACGGCCGTCCCCACCGGGGGCCGTCGTGCGTGACGACGAGACGGTCACCGCCTGGGCCCTGGCGGCGCGCGGCGGCGACGGCGACGCGGTGGAACGGTTCATCCGTGCCACGCAGGGCGACGTACGGCGGTACGTGGCGCGCCTGAGCAATGACCCGCAGGGTGCCGATGATCTTGTGCAGGAGACGTTTCTGCGGGCTTTGCGGTCGCTGCCGCGGTTCGAGGGGCGCTCGTCCGCCCGTACGTGGCTGCTGTCCATCGCGCGGCGCACGGTCGTGGACCGGCTGCGGTTCCAGGCGGCGCGGCCGCGGCTGTCCGATACGGATGACTGGCAGTCGGCTGCCGAGCGGGCGCAGTCGGCGGAGCTGCCGGGGTTCGACGAGGGGGTTGCCCTCTCGCAGCTCCTGGACCGGCTGCCGTACGAGCGGCGGGAGGCGTTCGTGCTGACGCAGCTGCTGGGGTTGCCGTATGCGGAGGCTGCCGTTGTCGCCGGGTGTCCGGTGGGGACGGTGCGGTCGCGGGTCGCGCGGGCGCGGGAGGCGTTGATCGTGCAGCTTGATGCGGCGGAGAGGGGGGCGGTGCGGATGCCTGTGGTGCGGGTGCCGTCTGTGCGGGTTGCTGCGCTTGCCGGGTAGGGCGCGCGTGATGGTCGCCGGGGGCCGGGCGTGTTCGTCGCCTTGGCCCCCGGCGCTGTTGGGGGGCTTTCTTTCCCCGATCCCGCCCCTTCCCGAAACCGGGGGCTCCGCCCCCGGGCCCCCGGTCCTCAAACGCCGGACGGGCTGGAACGACGGCTCGCTCAATTAGGTTGCCGACCACACATCAAGGGATTAGCGTGGTCGGCAACCTATTGGGGAGGCGGTCCCAGGCATGACCGACACATCCGAACTCAGCGCCTCCGACCGGTTTCCGGTCAGCTTCGCCGTCTTCGCGGTCGCCCGCACCCATCGGGCCCTGGCGGCATCGCTGTTGCGGGAACTCGGGCTCTACCCCGGGCAGGAGATCATGCTTCTGCAACTGTGGGACCGTGACGGCCAGTCCCAGCAAGCCCTGGGGAAGACGCTGGGGCTCGACCACTCCACGGTCGCGAAATCCGTTCGCCGGCTCGCCGACGCCGGACTGGTCACACGTCAGCGCAGTGACACCGACCGCCGTGTGACCGTCGTGTCACTGACACCGGAGGGGCGGGCGCTCGAGCCCCTTGTCGCACAGGTGTGGGCGCGGCTCGAAGAGCGCACCACCGCGGGACTCGGCGAACGGGAGCGGGCGCAGTTCGTGGCGACTGCCCGCGCCATAGAGGCCAACATCGACGGCTGACCCCGCACCACTCACCACCGAACCGACTGGAAGGAAAACTGCCATGTCATCACCCTCCGGGCGCAAGGCCGCGTTGATCACGGGAGGTTCACGTGGCATCGGTGCCGCGATCGCCACGCGACTGGCCGCGGACGGCGTGCGCGTCGCGATCACCTACCACTCGTCTCCCACCGCGGCCGACGACGTCGTCAAGACCATCACCGCGGCCGGCGGCCACGCACTGGCGCTTCGTGCCGACAGCGCCGACCCGGACCAGCTCCGCGCCGCCGCCGAGGAGGCGAGCAGGGCCTACGGCAAGATCCACATTCTGGTCAACAACGCCGGCATCGGCGAGGCCGCACCGTTCGACGAGATGTCACTCGAACACTTCGACCGCATCATGGCGGTCAACGTGCGCGGCCCGTTCGTCGCCGCCCAGGCCGTGCTCCCGCACATGCCCGAGAACGGGCGGATCATCAACATCGGCAGCGTGTTCGCCGACCGGACCCCGTTCGGCAGCATGTCGGCGTACGTCACCAGCAAGGCCGCCCTCGCCGGCCTGACCCGTGCCCTCGCCCGTGACCTCGGCGCCCGCGGCATCACCGTCAACAACATCCAGCCCGGCCCCATCAGCACCGACCTGACCTCGTCCGCCGACGCCCACGCGCACGACGTCATGACCGCGGCCACCGCCCTGCGGCGTTTCGGCACCCCGGAAGAGATCGCCGGACTCGTCGCCTACCTTGCCGGCGAAGAGGCCGCCTACATCACCGGCGCCACGATCAACGCCGACGGTGGTTACACGACCTGAGGCCGAATCCCGCGTCCCCGCAGCCTCCTCGCCGCCCCCGACCGGTCCCGCCAATTCAGTTCCCCGGCCTTACCACCCTCGCCTCCACCCTCATCGTGCCGCTCTCGCGGAAGCGGAGGACGACCGGGACCGTGTCGCCCACGCGGACCTGCGGTGGGCGGTAGACCATGATGTCCAGGGTGTGGGGGGTCATCCTCACCGTGCTGCGGGCGGGGACGGTCGCTGTCGGGATCATGCGCATGGAGCCAGCGCCGTTCTTGACGACCGTGCGGCTCAGCATGGCGCCGCCCGCTGAGGGGACGTCGACGGAGAGGAGTTCGTCGTCGGCGTCGCCGGTGTTGCGGAGGGTGAACATCGCGGCCGTGTCGTCGATGCCGAACGGCAGCAGGATGCGGCCGTCCTCGGCGGTCACCGACGCCGGGCGGCCCGCGGCGCCGGAGGCGGTCCAGGCGGTGAGGCCGCCCAGGGCCACCGCGCAGGCCACGACGGGGACGAGGGCCGCACGGGCGGTGGGGAGCAGGGAGTCCTTCATCGGTTCGCACCTCGTGTGGGCCGGGTTCCGGTGGGGCGCGGCTGCCAGCCGCGCAGGCGCAGGCTGTTGCCGACGACCAGCAGTGAGCTGGCGGACATCGCCGCGGCGGCGACCATCGGGCTCAGCAGGCCGACCGCGGCGAGCGGCACGGTGATGAGGTTGTAGCCGAAGGCCCAGGCCAGGTTGGAGCGGACGGTCACCGAGGTGCGGCGGGCCAGGCGGACCGCGTCGGCCAGGGCGCTCATGTCCTCGCGTACGAGGGTGACGTCCGCCGCGCCGATGGCCGCGTCCGTGCCGCTGCCCATGGCGATACCGAGGTCGGCGCCCGCGAGGGCGGCGGTGTCGTTGACGCCGTCGCCGATGACGGCGACGCGGTGGCCGCGTTCGCGCAGCGTGCGGACGAGTTCCGCCTTGTCCTCGGGGGTGGCCCGGGCGTGGACCTCGGTGATGCCGAGTTCGCCGGCCACGGCCTTGGCGGCGGCCTCGCTGTCGCCCGTGGCCAGTACGGGCCGCAGGCCGAGTCGCTTGAGGTGGTCGACGGCGCGGTAGCTGCCGGCCCGTACGGTGTCGCCGAGGGCGACGACGGCCTCGGCGGTGCCGTCCACGCGGACGAGGACGGCCGTGTGGCCGTGCTGCCCGGCCCGCCGGACCGCGTCGGGGAGCGCCTTGTCCTTGCCGCGGGAGGCGGGGGAGAGGTCCGCGGTCTCCGCCCGGACCACCTCCACCACGTGCCCGTCCACCTTCGCGCGCACGCCCACGCCCGCCGTGGCGGTGAAGTCCTCCGCCGTCGGCAGCGGGCCGTCCGCCGACTCCAGGACGTACGCGTGGATCGCCCGGCCCACCGGGTGCTCCGAGCCGGCCTCCGCCGCCGCGGCCAGCCGCAGGGCCTTCTCGCGGCCCGGGCCGCCGGTACGGACGGTCGCCTCGGTCACCGTCATGGAACCGGTCGTCAGCGTGCCGGTCTTGTCCAGCACCACCGTGTCGACCCGGCGCAGTCCCTCGAGCGCCTGCGGGCCGCTGACCAGGATGCCCAGGCCCGCGCCCCGGCCCGTGGCCGCCAGCAGGGCCGTGGGGGTGGCCAGGCCCAGGGCGCACGGGCAGGCGACCACGAGCACCGCGACCGCCGCGGTGATCGCGGCCTGCGGGGAGGCGCCCGCGCCCAGCCAGAAGCCGAGGACGGTGACGGCGACGGTCAGGACCGCCGGGACGAAGACGCCGGCGACCGCGTCGGCGACGCGCTGCACGCGTGCCTTGCCCGCCTGCGCGTCCTCCACCAGGCGGGCGATGCGGGCCAGCTGGGTGTCGGCGCCGACCGCTTCGGCGCGTACCTCCAGCACGCCGCCGGAGTTGACCGCGCCACCGACCACCGCCGAGCCGGGACCCGCCTCGACCGGCGCGCTCTCGCCCGTGACCAGCGACAGGTCGAGCGCCGAGCCGCCCGAGACGACGACGCCGTCGGTGGCCACGCGCTCGCCGGGCCGTACGACGAAGTGGTCGCCGACGCGCAACCGCGCGATGGGGATCGTGCGTTCCGTGCCGTCCGCGGTCCGGACGACCACGTCCTTCGCCGCGAGCGAGGCGAGCGCCCGCAGCGCGGAGCCCGTGCCGCGCCGTGCGCGCGCCTCCAGCAGCCGGCCCGTCAGGACGAACAGCGGGACGCCGACCACCGCTTCCAGGTACACGTCGGCCGTGTCGCCCATGGCCTGCGGTACGAGCGTGAACGGCATCGTCATCCCCGGCTCACCGGCGCCGCCGAAGAACAGCGCGTACGCCGACCAGAGGTAGGAGGCCAGCACGCCGAGGGAGACGAGGGTGTCCATGGTCGCGTCCGAGTGCCGCAGCCCGCGCAGCGCGCGCTGGTGGAACGGCCACGAGCCCCACACGGCGACGGGCGTGGCCAGGACGAAGCACAGCCACTGCCAGTTGCGGAACTGCCACGCCGGCACCATGGACAGCACCAGCACCGGTACCGACAGGACGGCGGTGATCAGCAGCCGGTTCAGGGCCGCGGCCTCCGGCCTGCCCGCGTCGTCCGCGGACGCGCTCTCGTCGGGCGCCGGCGGTTCGGGGAGCGAGGCGGTGAAGCCCAGGCCCTCGATGACCGCCACCACCTCGGCGACGGTCACCTCGGCGGGGTGGCTGACGCGCGCCCGGCCGGTGGCCAGGTTGACGCTCGCGCTGACCCCCTCCAGCCGGCCGACCTTCTTCTCGATGCGGGCCACGCACGCCGCGCAGGTCATCCCGCCGACGATCAGCTCGGTCTCGACCGTGGACCCGGCGGCGGCATGCGTATCGGTACTCGTCGTCGTGCTCATCAGTGGCCCATCCCGTGCATGCCGCCGCCCATGCCGCCCATGCCTCCGCCGGAGCCGCCCGCCGGCTCACCGCCGGAGACCTCGCCACCGCCGGTGCGGTGCATTCCGGGTGCCACCGGGCCGGCCGCCGACCCGGCCGCGTAGGCGACGCCGAAGACGGCGGCCAGCAGCAGGACGAAACCGGTGAGGGTGGCGTACGGGCGGAGTGGGGGGCGTGCTCGACGTGCGGTCATCGCCGCATCGTGACACGGTCCGAGCCGCCCGGAGTCGCGCCTGCCGCTTCCTCGGCGCGTGAGGATTATCCCTTTCGCGCCCGGGAACCAGAGGGGCCGCGCAGCCGACTACCCCTAGATCGCGGGACTTCGTCGAAGACCCGTGCGAACGGGTGTGAACGGCCGGGAACCCGCCGGGCGTTCCATCCGACTTCTCAGGGGTCCACGACTTCGCGAGGAGAGCCCACCGTGTCGCTGCCCGACCCCGTACCCCTCTACGGCCCCGAGTACAAGCGCGATCCCTATCCGCTGTACGCGCGGATGCGCGAGGCGGGGCCGATCCACCGGGTCCTCTTCCCCAGCGGGGTCACCGCCTGGCTGGTCACCGGCCACGCCGCCGCCCAGCAGACCCTCGCCGACCTCCGGCTCGGCAAGAACCACGCGCGCGGCAACGACCGCTGGCGCGAACGCGCCTCGATCATGCCCGAGCCGCAGCACTCCCAGCTCCAGGTCCACCTCCTGCACCAGGACCCGCCGAAGCACACCGCCATGCGCCGGCTCGTCACCGACGCCTTCGCCCCGCGCCGCGTGGAGGAGTTGCGGCCGCGGTTCCAGGAGATGGCCGAGGCGCTCGTGGACGCGATGACGGACGCGCCGGCCCGGACGACGGCGCACGCCGGGGTCGTCGGGACGGCGGAGGCGCCCGTAGACGCCATGCCCGCCGGAACCGGAACCGGAACCGGGACCGCCGGCGGCGGCACGGTCGATCTGGTCCGCTGCTTCGCCGCCCGCTTCCCCTTTCAGGTCCTCGCCGAAGTCATCGGCCTGCCCCCGCACCTGGCCGCCCGCTTCCGTCGCGAGTGGGGCAAGGTCGTGGCGCCCGTGGGCCCCACCGACCCCGGCCGGCCCGCGTACGAGGCGCTGCTGCGCGAACTGCAGGGCTATATCGCCGAGGTCGTCGCCGACCGCCGCGAGCACCCCGGCGACGGGCTCCTCAGCCGCCTGGTCACCGCCCGCGACGCGGGCGAACTGACGGCGGAGGAGCTGGACTCCATGATCTTCCAGCTGCTCGTAGCCGGCCAGGAGCCGGTCACCAACCAGATCACCACCGCCCTGGTGGCCCTGCTGCGCCACCCCGACGCGCTGGCCCGGCTGCGGGACGAACCGGAGCTCATGCCCGCGGCCGTCGAGGAGCTGATGCGCCTCGACGGCGCCTTCGAGCTGACCACCTGGCGCTTCCTCGCCGAGGACGCCGAGCTGCACGGCACCCGCGTGCCCGCCGGCGACTCCGTGATCGTCTCCCTGTGCGCCGCCAACCGGGACCCCGAGCGCTTCCCCGACCCCGACACCCTCGACCTCGACCGGGCGCAGGGCCCGCACCTGGCCTTCGGGCACGGCATCCACTTCTGCCCCGGTGCGGCCCTCGCCCGCATCGAACTCCAGGTCGCCCTCGCCACCCTGATCACCCGGCTGCCGGGCCTGCGCCTGGCCGTCCCCGACGAGGAGCTCTCCTGGATCCCGGCCGTCCTCGGCCGCGGCACGGCCGAGCTGCCCGTCGCCTTCGACCGGCCCGCGTGCCCGTACTCCCGTGGAACGACCGCATGACGACCTGCAGCGACACCCTCACCGCGCCCGCGCCCGGCACCACCGCCGCAGACGCCGCGGACGTCGCGACCCGCATCCTGGGGCTCCTGCTGCCCTACCACCGCACCACCGAGCCGGGGCCGTGCGAACCCGGCGCCCACCCGGAACAGCTGCGCCAGATACGGCGGTTCACGGACGCGGGCCTGCCGGTGCTCTTCACCCTCCCCGGCTTCCCCTGCAAGTCCCCCAACCCCGCCAAGGTCCTCGGCCACCTCCCCGACGAGGGCGAACGCCTCTCGCTGGCCTTCCTCGACCGGCTGTGCGCGCGCATCGGCGAGATATACGCGCCGGGCGCCCGCATGCTCATCTGCTCCGACGGCCACATCTTCGGCGACCTCATCGACGTCCCCGACGCACACATCGACGCCTACGGCGACGGCCTGCGTGCCATGATCCGCGACGAGGGCCTGCGCCACCTCGAGACCTTCGACATGCGCCACGTGCACGGCGACGCCGACTACGACACCAAGCGCGCCCTGGTCAGCGAGGCCTACGCCCCCTCCCTCGACTCCCTGCGCGCCCTCGTCCGCGGCGACGAGGAGACCGCCCGGCTCTACCGCGGCATCACACGCTTCCTCGTCGAGGACACCGCGGGCTTCACCGGCACCCGCTCCGCCCTGCAGCGCGAGTGCCGCGGCCGGGCGTACGGCGTCATCGCCCGCAGCCGCGCCTGGGGCGACCTCATCGCCGACTGCCACCCCCACTCCGTACGGCTGTCGATCCACCCGCAGCGGCCGGGCGCCGCCAAGTTCGGCATCCGGCTCCTGGAGTCCGCCGACGCGTGGGCCACGCCCTGGCACACGGCCGTGCTGCGCGAGGCCGGGGGAGCGGCGCGGCTGGTGCACCGCGCGGACGCCGAAAAGCTGGGTCGCCTCGTCCTGCGCGACGGGCGGCCGAGCCACTTCGAAGCCCCGCGCTGACACGCGCAGACGAGGGGAGGGGCTGATGCGTCCGCATCAGCCCCTCCCCTCGTCTCACGCGCCGGACAGCGGATCAGCTGACCGGTACGACCACGGCCCCCGCCTCCGCCGGCGACCGGTGGTCGAAGGCGATCAGCGGATCCCCGGTCAGCGGGTGCTCGACCACCGCGGCCCGCACCCCGAACACCTCCGCCAGCAGCTCGGGCGTCAGCACCTCGCGCGGCGCACCCGACGCCACCACCGCCCCCTCGTGCAGGACGTGCAGCCGGTCGCACACGGACGCGGCCGCGTTCAGGTCGTGCAGCGCCAGCAGCGTCGTACGGCGCTGGGCCCGCAGCAGGGCCAGCAACTCCACCTGGTGGCGCACGTCCAGATGGTTGGTCGGCTCGTCCAGCACCAGCACCTTCGGGTCCTGGGCCAGCGCCCGGGCGAGCAGCACCCGCTGCCGCTCGCCGCCCGACAGCGCCGAGAACCGGCGCCGCGCCGCGCCCGCCATGCCCGCCTGGGCCAGCGCCTCGGTCACCGCGTCCCGGTCGGCCGCGTCCTCGCCCGCGAACGCCCGCTTGTAGGGCGTACGGCCCATGGCGACGACCTCGCGGACCGACAGCTCGAAGTCGGTGCCCCGCTCCTGCGGCAGCGCCGCGACCTGCCGCGCGGACTGCAGCGGCGTCAGCTGCCGGATGTCGGTGCCGCCGACGAGCACCCGGCCGGCCTGCGGCGCCAGATGCCGGTAGACGGTCCGCAGCACCGTGGACTTGCCGCTTCCGTTGGGACCCACGAGCCCGGCGATCTCACCGTCGTCGGCGAGCAGGTCGACCCCGGAGACCACCGTCCGCCCCGACAGTGCCACCTCCAGGCCCTCGATGGCGATCCTCACAGCCGCTCCATCCGTCGGTCCAGCAGGTACAGCAGCGTCGGCGCGCCGATCAGCGCGGTCACCACGCCCACCGGCAGCTCCTGGTCGGGAAGAACGGTACGGGCCAGCAGGTCGACGACGACCAGCAGCAGGGCGCCGAACAGCCCGGCCACCGGCAGCAGCCTGCGGTGATCGCCGCCCACCAGCATCCGGCACGCGTGCGGCACCATCAGCCCCACGAAGCCGATCGCCCCCGACACCGACACCAGCACGCCGGTCAGCAGGCTCGTCACCACGAACAGCTCGCGCCGCAGCCGCGTCACGTCCACGCCCAGGCTGGCGGCGGTCTCGTCGCCCATCAGCATGGCGTTGAGCCCCCGGGCCCGGGCCAGCAGCGCCGCCGTGGCGAGCACCACGGCGGCCGTGGGCAGGGCGAGCGTGGCCCACTGGGCCCCGCCCAGGGAACCCATCAGCCAGAACAGCGCGCCGTGCGTCTGCTGTTCGTCCCCGGCCTGCAGCACCAGGTAATGCGTGAAGCCCGACAGGAACTGCCCGATGCCCACCCCCGCCAGCACCAGGCGCAGCGGCCGGAAGCCGCCCCCGCGCCGGGCGAAGGTCCACACCAGCGCGAAGGAGGCGAGCGCCCCGGCGAACGCCGCCGAGGACAGTCCCAGCCCCAGCGCCCCGCCCGTGCTCGCCCCCAGCACGATCGCCGAGACCGCGCCCAGCGACGCCCCGCTGGAGATGCCCAGCAGATAGGGGTCGGCCAGCGGGTTGCGCACCAGGGCCTGGACGGCCGTGCCGACCAGGCCCAGGCCCGCGCCCACCACGGCCGCCAGCAGGGCGCGCGGCACCCGCAGCTGCCACACGATCAGGTCCTGGGTGCCGGGCACCGGCCCCTGCCCGCCGATGCCGCGCACCACCGCCGACCACACGTCCGCCGGCGGCACCGAGGTCGAGCCCAGACAGACGGAGGCGACCAGCGCCGCCAGCAGGCCGGCCCCCAGCGCGGCGCACGCCCAGCCGGCGCCCACCGTGCGGGCGGCCCCTTCACGATCCTCCCGCGCCTTGCCGGCGTCGGCGAGCGTCGTCATCTACTTGACCCGGTCCGGGTGGAGTACGTGCGCGATCTCGCGCACCGTGTCGGCGCTGCGCACCCCGCCGATCGTGGTGCGCTCGGAGCCGATGCGCAGGAAGCGGCCCGCCTTGACGGCCTCGAGCTCGGCGGTGGCGGGGAAGGACTTCAGGAACGCCGCGGCCTCGTCGAAGGCCTTGTCGTTCGCCTCCTGGCTGCCGCGGTTGCGCACGGCCAGCTGGATGTAGTCCGGGTTCTTGGCGACGACGTCCTCCCAGCCCACGGGCTTGAAGTCGCCGTCGCAGCCCGCGAAGACGTTCCGGCCGCCCGCCATGGTGATCACGGCGTTGGCGACCTGGCGGTTGCAGACCGCCATCGGCTGCTTGGTGCCGGCGTCGAAGTCGAACAGGAAGTAGGTCGGCCGCTTGTCCTCGGGCACGTCCTTGAGGGCGCCCCGCACCTCGCCCGTCTTCTTGCGCATGCCCTCGACGAGCTCGGCGGCACGCTTCGAGGTGCCGGTGACCTTGCCGAGCTCCTCGATGTCGGCCTCGACGCCCGACAGGTCCGTGCGGGCGGACTTGTTCATCGCCGCGCAGGCCGTCGACTTCAGGAAGACGTGCTTGATGCCCGCCGCCTCGAACTCCTTGGGCGTGGGGGCGTCGCCCATCTTGCCCATGTTCTTCATGGAGGAGAACGAGTCGACGTACAGCTGCGCGCCCGAGCCCAGCAGCTTCTCCTTCGGGATCACCGTCCTGCCCAGCACCGGCACCTTCGCCGCCTGCTCGCCGTACTGCTCGGGCAGGACGCCCTTGCCGGGCGGGAAGCCCGTACCGACGACCTTGTCGCCCGCGCCCAGCCACATCAGCAGCTCCAGGCCGGCGGAGTTGCTGGTGACGATCCGCTGCGGCGGCGCGTCGAACGCCGTCTTCGCGCCCATGCAGTCGCTGACGCTCACCGGGAACCCGGCCTTCGCGCCGGCGGCCGCGTCGTCGGCCTTCTTCGCCTCACCGCCACCGCCGCCGCAAGCCGTCGCCGACAGGGCCACAGCGGCCAGCACACCGCACCACGCACGAGGGCGCATCAGTAACTCTCCAGAAGCTCGACGTTCCCGGGCCCGCCGATACGGGCCCGGATCAGATAGTCGGACCGCGCGTCCCCCCAGTTCCCGCGTGTCGCGAAGAAGAGCGAAAAGCGGCGGCGACGCCCCGCATACGCTGCCCCGGGGCGCATCGACCGTGGAAGACCGGACGCGAAGGAGACGCCATGTCCGACCAGCTCGCCGAGATGCCCACCGACTGGCGGCGCGCCCTCGCCGTCGTCGCCCACCCCGACGACCTCGAGTACGGCGCCTCCGCCGCCGTCGCCGCCTGGACCGACGACGGCCGCGAGTGCGCCTACCTGCTGGCCACCTTTGGCGAGGCGGGCATCGACACCGTCACCCCCGCCGAGGCCGCGCCCCTGCGCGAGAGCGAGCAGCGGGCCAGCGCCGCCGCCGTGGGGGTGGGGAGCGTGGAGTTCCTCGGCCACACCGACGGCACCCTCGAGTACGGCACCGCCCTGCGCCGCGAGTTCGCCGCCGCCATCCGCCGCCACCGCCCCGAGCTGGTGCTGACCCTCAACCACCGCGACACCTGGAACCCGGGCAGCGGCGGCTTCTGGAACACCCCCGACCACCGGGCCGTGGGCCGGGCCGTCCTGGACGCCGCCGCCGACGCCGGCAACCGCTGGATCTTCCCCGAGCTCGTCGAGGACGGCCTGATGCCCTGGAACGGCGTGCGGTACGTGGCCGTCGCCGGCTCCCCGCAGCCCACCCATGCCGTGGACGCGCGCGCCGGCTTCGAGCGGGCCGTGGAGTCGCTGCTCTGTCATCGCACGTACATCGAGGCGCTCACGGACGAGGCCCCGCGGACGTACTGCCGCCGGTTCCTCGAGGGCGGCATGGCCGCCGTCGCCGACCGCTTCGGCGGCCGGCCCGGCGTGGCCTTCGAGCTGTTCACGCGCTGACGGGCCCGCATGTCAGCCGGCCTCCCGCGGCCCGGCGGGGGCGTCGGCCGCGCGCTCCATCACCAGGACCGCCACGTCGTCCTGCAGCCGGCCGCCGGTGTGCGCGTCGAGGTCGGCGCGCAGCCGCGCCAGCAGCTCGGGCGTCGGCAGGCCCGCCCAGTCGTTCAGCCGCTCGGCCAGCGGATAGAAGCCGCCGTCCGGGCCGCGCGCCTCCGTGACCCCGTCGGTGCAGGCCAGCACCCGGCAGTCCGCCGGCAGCGCGATCCGCCGGGGCGAGCGCGGCTGCGGCACCAGATTGCCGAGCCCCAGGGGCAGGCCCGGGTCCTGCTCCAGCTCGTGGACGCCGCCGTCCGAACCGATCAGGAACGGGGCCACGTGCCCGCAGTCGAGGAAGACCACCCGCACCCGGCCGGCGGCATCCGGCCGCTCCGAGGGGTCCTCCGGATCCTCCTCCGTGCCGAAGACCAGCGCGGTGACGAACTCCTCCGCCGCCTGCGCACCCCCCGAGCTCGCCTCGTACTCCACCGAGCGGTGGTAGCGGTACAGCCCCTGCTCCATCGCCACCACCCCGCCCTCCAGGTCCTGCCGGTGGTACGCGGCCTCCCGGAACGCCGTCAGCACCGCCGCCCCCGCACCGAGCGTGCCGAGCCCCTTGCCCCGCACGTCACCGATCAGCACCCGCGTCCCGTACGGGGTGTCGACGACCTCGTAGATGTCGCCGCCGATCAGCGCCTCCCGCTGCGAGGACACGTAGAAGCCGTCCACGACCACGCGGCGGGTGCGCAGCGGCAGCGGCCGCAGCAGCGCCCGCTGGGCGGCCTCGCCGGTGGCGCGCACCCGCTCCAGCAGGTCGACCTCGTCGCGCCGCAGCCGGGCCACGGCGATGCTCGCGCCGGCCATGAGGGCGTTGCCCAGCACGGAGCCGACGCGGTTGACGGCCGGCATCCCCGCGGGCAGCACCCCGTGGTGCGCCACCATCAGGCCGAAGTCCAGGACGCCGACGAACACCGTCTGGCGGTAGGTGCACAGGGCGGCCGCGGTCATGGGCGCCAGTGCGGCGTACATGTCCAGGCGGAGGTCGGCGGGGGTCACCAGATCGATGATCACCACGGCCATGAGGTAGGTCAGGGCCAGAGCGAAGGGCACGCCGCCCGGCCTCGACCGCGACATCGACAGGGTGCGCGACACCGTGGCAGGACCTCCGAGCCGGGGTCGCCGGAACACCGGGACGACAAGGGAAGGGAAAAGGGAACACGTAGACAGTTCCAGACTTTCCCGTCGAATGTCCCGCGGTCGCCCTCGTGTCGGCCACATCTGTTCGGTTGCCGCGGCCCGCGGCACGGCCCTGACAGGCCGGGGCCGTCAGAGCTTGCGGTACGTCCGCGCGTCGTCCGTCGCCGCGAGGACCGCCGCCCGGTCGCCGCCCGCCGACGCCGTCACCGCGGCCGCCACCGCACCCTCCACGAAGGGCGCGTCCGCGATGCGCACCTCCTCGAACCCCTTCTCCGTCAGCAGCGTCTTGACGGTCAGGACCGCGCTGCCCATGTCGCACAGGACGACCACGCCGGCGCCCTCGTCGGCGTCCTGTACCGCCCGGCGCACCAGCTCGGCGCTGGTGCCGATCGAGCCGTCGGGCAGGCCGCCCGCCGGTGCGACCGGCGCCGCGTCACCCGTGCCGACCAGGGCCCGGGCCAGCGCCGCGGCCGACCCGGCGACCTCGCGGCTGTGCGAGACCAGCACGACGCCGACCCGCCCGGCCTTCCGCTCCGGCAGGGGCGCCGCCTCCCGCTCCTCCGCCTCCGCCTGAGGTACTCGGGCGCACAGCGCCGGGTCCGTGGCCTCCCACAGCGCGGTCAGCAGCAGCGCCGAGGAGGTGGCGCCCGGGTCCTGGTGGCCGATGCTGCGCTCGCCCAGATAGCTGGCGCGCCCGCGCCGCGCCTGCAGCGGAATTGTGGCCTCCGCGCCCGCGCGGGCCGCGCGGGCCGCCGCGTCGAGAGCGGCCGTCACATCGCCCTGCTCCAGGGCCTCGGCGTAGGCGTCGGCGGCCGGCTGCAGGGCGTCGACCATGGTCTTGTCGCCGGGGGCGGAGTCCCCGAGCCGCCGTACGCTCGCCACGGCCGCGGCCAGCGCCCGGCCCAGCGTGGCGGGTTCGACGACGGGGTCCTCGCCCAGGATCTTGCCCATGCGGCGCAGCACGGTCCCGTACAGCGGGCCGGAGGCGCCGCCGACCGTGTTGGTCAGGTGCACCCCGACGGCGGTCAGCAGCGCCCCCGGGGTGGCGGGCGGCTCGGCGGCGACCGCCTCGGCGGCGGAGGTGAAGCCGCGCTTGAGGTTGGCGCCGTGGTCGGCGTCGCCGATGGCCGCGTCGAGCTCGGTCAGGTGTGCGGCCTCGGCGACGAGGACGCGCGTGGCGCGGTCCAGGAAGCGGCGGAAGAAGTCCAGGTCGAGCGTGACGGTCATGGGCGGCGGCTCCTTGTGCGGGCTCGGTTCCGCTCAGGGTAGTTCGGCCGCCCATGACCGTGGATCAGCCGCCCGTGACCGTGGATCAGTTGATCGCCTTGATCAGCTCGCCGTTCGCGGTGTCACCGCTGAGCTCCCAGAAGAACGTTCCGCCCAGGTTCTGCCGGTTCTTGTACGCCATCTTGCCCGCGATGGTCGACGGGGTGTCGTAACTCCACCAGTCGTTGCCGCACTTGGCGTAGGCCGTGCCGCCGACCGTGCCGTTCGCGGGGCACTTCGACTTCAGGACCTTGTAGTCCTCGAAGCCCGCCTCGTAGGTGCCCTTCGCGGGACCGGTGGCCGTGCCGCCGGGGGCGGACTGGGTGACACCCGTCCAGCCGCGGCCGTAGAAGCCCAGGCCCAGCAGGAGCTTGGAGGAGGGGATGCCCAGGGACGTGAGTTTGGTGATGGTGGCGTCGGTGTTGAAGCCGGCCTTCGGGATGCCGTTGTAGGAGCTCAGGGGGGAGTGCGGGGCGGTGGGGCCCTTGGCCTCCCAGGCGCCGAAGTAGTCGTACGTCATGGGGTTGTACCAGTCGACGTAGCGTGCCGCGCCCGCGTAGTCGACGGCGTCGATCTTGCCGCCGGCGGAGGCGTCGGCGGTGATGGCGGCCGTGACCAGGTTCTTGCCCCCGAACTTCGCCCGCAGGGCCGCCATCACGTCGCGGAAGGCGGTGCGGCCGCTGGTGTCGCAGGTCAGGCCGCAGGCGTTGGGGTACTCCCAGTCGATGTCGATGCCGTCGAAGACGTCGGCCCAGCGGGGGTCCTTGACCAGGCCGTAACAGGACTCGGCGAAGGCGGCGGGGTTCTTCGCGGCCTCGCCGAAGCCGCCGGACCAGGTCCAGCCGCCGAAGGACCAGACGACCTTGAGGCCCGGGTGCAGCTTCTTGAGCTTGCGCAGCTGGTTGAAGTTGCCGCGCAGGGCGCCGTCGTCCCAGGTGTCGGCCTTGCCGTCGACGCTGCCGGCCGCGTCGTAGGCCTTGTCGTAGTCGGCGTAGGCGTCGCCGATGGCGCACTTGCCGCCGGTGACGTTGCCGAAGGCGTAGTTGATGTGGGTGAGCTTGGCGGCCGAGCCGGAGGTCTCGATGTTCTTGACGTGGTAATTGCGCTCGTACACGCCCCAGTTGGTGAAGTAGCCGACCACCCGCTTGCCGGCGGCGGTGTCGTCGTCCGGGGTGTCGGCGGTGGCCGGGGCCGCGGCGAGGGCGGTGGCCAGGAGCGTGGCGGCGGCCGCCGCCGAGGCGAGCAGGGCGTGGGGGCGGCGGATTCCGTGCGGTCGGGGCATGGTTCTCCTCGGTGGGTGGGGAGAGCGGCGGGGGTGACCGGCGTCCCGGGTGTTGGCATGGACGCGTTGAACGGTGGGGAAACCGTAGAAGGACTAGACCAATGGGTCAATGGTTCGGACCAAACCTCGCGGAGAACTGTTCAAGATCCGCAGACCCGTGACGTCAGGCCCCCGATCGGGCATACTCCAAGCGCCACAGCCGCAGGTCACCCACGGTCCGCAACCCGGCACGGGACCTTCGGCTGGGCGACCACGGTGGCGCCGCCGACACCCTTTGCGCGCCCGCCGCCGCCGCGCCCGACAGGGAGGAGAGCCGCCGTCATGACCGAGCACGGCCCGCAGCCGGTGGAGCGTCAGCTGCCCACCGAGGAGGCCCACGACCTGATCTCGCTCGTCCGCGATCTGATCCGGCGGGAGATCGAGCCCCACGCGGCCGAGGAGGAGGACGCCGGGCACTTCCCGCGCGAGGTCTTCGGCCTGCTCTCCGCGTCCGGCCTGCTCGCCCTGCCCTACTCCGAGGAGTTCGGCGGCGGCGACCAGCCCTACGAGGTCTACCTGCAGGTGCTGGAGGAGCTCGCCGCGGCCCGGCTCACGGTGGGCCTGGGCGTCAGCGTGCACACCCTCGCCTGCCACGCGCTCGCCGGTTACGGCACCAAGGAGCAGCGCCAGGAGCACCTGCCCGCCATGCTCGGCGGCGGCCTGCTCGGCGCCTACTGCCTCTCCGAGCCGTCCTCCGGCTCCGACGCCGCCTCCCTGCGCACCCGCGCCACCCGCACCGGCGACACCTGGACCCTCGAGGGCACCAAGGCCTGGATCACCCACGGCGGGATCGCCGACTTCTACACCGTCCTGGCCCGCACGGGCGGCCAAGGGCCCCACGGGATCACGGCCTTCCTCGTGCCCGGCGACGCCCCGGGCCTGTCGGCCGCGCCGCCCGAGCGCAAGATGGGCATGAAGGGCTCGCCCACCGCGCAACTGCACTTCGACGGCGTCGAGATCGGCGACTCCCGCCGCCTCGGCGCCGAGGGCCAGGGCTTCGCCATCGCCCTGGACGCCCTCGACTCCGGCCGCCTCGGCATCGCCGCCTGCGCCGTCGGCGTCGCCCAGGCCGCGCTCGACCAGGCCCTGGCCTTCGTCACCGAGCGCCGGCAGTTCGGGCGCCCGCTGTCCGACTTCCAGGGGCTGCGCTTCATGCTCGCGGACATGGCCACCCAGATAGAGGCCGGCCGCTCGCTCTACCTCGCCGCCGCCCGCCTGCGCGACGGGGGCAGGCCCTTCTCCCGCCAGGCCGCCATGGCCAAGCTCTTCTGCACCGACGCCGCGATGCGGGTGACCACCGACGCCGTCCAGCTCATGGGCGGCTACGGCTACACCGCCGACTTCCCCGCCGAGCGCTACATGCGCGAGGCGAAGGTCCTGCAGATCGTCGAGGGCACCAACCAGATCCAGCGGATGGTCATCGCCCGCCACCTCGCGGGCCCCGAGACCCACGTCGGCTGACCCGGGACCGCCCGGGGCGCGCCCGCCCCGGGCGGCGCGCGCTCAGGGCCGGCGGCGCATCTCCGGCACGCGCAGCGGGCGCGAGCCGGGCCCGCCGATGTGCGAGAACGGCTGCGTGCGCCAGTCCAGGCTCTCGGGCAGGGTGAGCAGCATCGCCGCGTCCAGACCCTGCGCGGTCAGCGACTCGTCGGCCGCGGAGGCGTCCTCCATGCCGCGCCCCGAGCCCGGGCACACCGTGAGCCCGAAGGGGTTCCACGGCGACGGGCAGAGCGCGTGCTCCGGCAGTACGTCCTCGTCGGCGAGCAGCGCGATGGGCCGTGCGCAGTCCGGGCACGTCACCCGGAACATCTCGTAGGTCTCGAAGTCGTACGGGCTGCCGTCGCCGTCGTTCTCCAGGCGTTCCAGGCTGGGCATAGTGTTTTTCCCCCTCGGATGGGCCGGCCAGGCACCTCGGCCTCGGCCACAGCAAGCACTTCCCTCGTGGAGAGTCGGGTAATCGCCGCGTACGGGAGGACACGGGTGCATACCTGTGGTGTTTGTCACATACGCAGTGCGCCTGCGGCGCCGTCGGCTGTCCTGGACACGCAGGGACGCAGTAGGTTGACCCATGTGGAGGAGTTGGACAGAGAAATCGTGGAACTGCTCGTCAAGGACGGGCGGATGAGCTACACCGACCTGGGCAAGGCCACGGGCCTGTCCACTTCGGCGGTGCACCAGCGTGTGCGCCGGCTCGAACAGCGGGGCGTCATCCGCGGATACGCGGCGGTCGTCGACCCCGAGGCCGTCGGGCTGCCCCTGACCGCGTTCATCTCGGTCAAGCCCTTCGACCCCAGCGCCCCCGACGACATCGCCGACCGGCTCGCCGAGATCCCCGAGATCGAGGCCTGCCACAGCGTCGCCGGCGACGAGAACTACATCCTCAAGGTGCGCGTCGCCACGCCCCTGGAGCTGGAACACCTGCTGGCCCGCATCCGCTCGCTGGCGGGCGTCTCGACCCGCACCACGATCGTGCTGTCCACCCCCTACGAGGCGCGGCCGCCGAGAGTCGGCTGAGGCGGGCCGTTCGCCGGCTCCTCCCACGCGCGGGGGAGCGGGCCCGGTTTCGGGAAGTGGCGGCACGGGGGCCACACTGATCCCCATGAGCGAGCGCACCGCCTTCCAGGACCAGCCGCACCGTACCGTTCTGCTGCGGAACGGCACCGTGCACAGCCCCGCGGACCCCTTCGCCACCGCCATGGTGGTCGAGAACGGCCACATCGCCTGGGTCGGTTCCGAGGGCGCCGCGGACTCCTTCGCCGACGGCGTCGACGACGTCGTCAACCTCGAAGGGGCGCTCGTCACCCCCGCGTTCACCGACGCGCACGTGCACACCACCGCCACCGGCCTCGCGCTGACCGGCCTCGACCTCACCGGCGTCGCCACGCTCGCCGACGCCCTCGAGCGCATCCGCGCCCACGCCGCCTCCCGCCCCGCCGACCGGGTCATCCTCGGGCACGGCTGGGACGCCAGCGCCTGGCCCGAGCGGCGGCCCCCCTCCCGCCGGGAGCTCGACGAGGCCACCGGCGGCCGGGCGCTCTACCTCACCCGCTCCGACGTCCACTCCGCCGTCGTCACCACCGCCCTGCTCGACCTCGTGCCCCGCGCCCGTGAGATCAGCGGATACGCCGCCGACGCGCCCCTGACCGGCCCGGCCCACCACGCCGTGCGCGCCGCCGCGTACGACAGCGTCACCCCCGCGCAGCGCACCGAGGCGCAGCGCGCCGCGCTCGCCCGCGCGGCCTCGCTCGGCATCGGCTCCCTCCACGAGTGCGCCGGGCCCGAGATCTCCAGCGCCGACGACCTCACCGGGCTGCTGAGCCTGGCCGCCGCGGAGGCCGGCCCCCGCGTGACCGGCTACTGGGCCGAGGCGCTCACCTCCGTCGAGGGCGCCGGGCGGGTCCGCGAACTCGGCGCGATCGGCGCGGCCGGCGACCTGTTCGTCGACGGCTCGCTCGGCTCCCACACCGCCTGCCTCCACGAGCCGTACGCGGACGCCGCCGGGCAGCACGGCGTCGCCCACCTCGACGCCGGGGCCATCGGCGCCCACGTCATCGCCTGCACCGAGGCCGGCATCCAGGCCGGCTTCCACGCCATCGGCGACGCCGCGCTCTCGGCCGTCGTCGAGGGCGTGCGCACCGCCGCCGACAAGCTCGGCCTCGCCCGCGTCCGCGCCGCCCGGCACCGCGTCGAGCACGCCGAGATGCTCAGCCCCGAGCTCATCGCCGCCTTCGCCGAACTCGCCCTGACCGCCTCCGTCCAGCCCGCCTTCGACGCGGCCTGGGGCGGCGAGGAGGCCATGTACGCCCGGCGCCTGGGCCCCGAGCGCGCCCGCACCCTCAACCCGTACGCGGCGCTGCTGCGCGCCGGCGTCCCGCTCGCCCTCGGCTCCGACAGCCCCGTCACGCCCCTGGACCCCTGGGGCACGGTCCGCGCCGCCGCCTTCCACCGCACGCCCGAGCACCGCATCTCGGTCCGGGCCGCGTTCACCGCGCACACCCGTGGCGGCTGGCGGGCCATCGGCCGGGACGACGCGGGCATCCTGGTGCCGGGCGCGCCCGCCGACTACGCCCTGTGGCGCACCGGCGACCTCGTCGTCCAGGTCCCCGACACCCGGGTCGCCAACTGGTCCACCGACCCCCGCTCGGGCACGCCGGGCCTGCCCGAGCTCATTCCGGGGGGCCCGCTGCCGGTCTGCCTGCGGACCGTCGTGGGCGGCCACACGGTGCATGCGGGCCCGAACGAGTGACGCGTCAAGATCGGCGTACCGCCGAACGACGTGCCGCGGCCGGTCGCCGCCCTGCGTCATCTGCCGTACTGACCTGCTGATTTGAAAGAGGCACGCAGGTCGCGAGGGTGTTGACACGGTCCGGGCGGCGGCGGGTAGGTTCTCCGCTGTCCACCACAGGACGTCCGACCGGTGAATCTCCACGCAGTCGTCGAGCGCCGCTGGGCCATGGGGCGGGGTGCCGAGCAGGCGCGCCGCCACTGGGAGCCAGGTCCAGCGCACGGGGGCGAGGGAAGGTTCCGCCGGGCCGGCAGGTGCGACCCGGGTGGGGCCCGGACGTTCAGTAGACAACGGCTCTCGGTCGACCCGCAGCCAGCGGATCCCAGGTCGGTACGAAGGACACCGGGCCCCCATTCCGCCCTTTCCGCCCCCTCGCGAGATCGCCCGGCCACCCGCCGGGCCGCGGCGCGCCCGGAGCGAGGTACGGTCAGCTGATACCCCGAAAGCTCCAGGAAGGCGCGACCGTGCCCCCGGGTCCCGAAACCACCCCAGAAGCCGCAGTGAGCCCGTCGGCGGCCGACAGCGTGCCCTCCCGACCGGCCGATGCGGCGCGCCCCGGACGGGCCGTGCGCCTGGCCCGGCTCGCCCGCCGCGAGGCGCCCCGAACGGCCCTGGCCGCCGCCGGCGGCCTCGCCCTGGCCGCGGCTTTCCCGCCGTACGGCCTGTGGCCGCTGTCGGTCGTCGCCGTGGCCGTGCTCGCCCTGCTGACCCGCGGGCGCACCGCGCGGCAGGGCGCCTGGAGCGGCTTCGCCTTCGCGCTGCCGTTCTTCTTCGTCCTGCTGCGCTGGCTGCACGTGGTCGGCTACGACGCGGTGCTGGGCCTGTCCGTCGTCGAGGCGCTGTTCGTGGCCGCGCTCGGCGCGGGCCTGGCGGTGAGCTCGCGGCTGCCCGGGTGGCCGCTGTGGGGCGCCTGCCTGTGGATCACACAGGAGTGGGCGCGTGACCGGGTGCCGTTCGGCGGCTTCCCCTGGGGACGGCTCGCCTTCGCCAACACCGGCTCCCCCTTCACCCCCCTCGCCGCCCTCGGCGGGGCGCCGCTGGTGACCTTCGGGGTGGCTCTGGCCGGTTCCCTGCTGGCCTACGGGGCGGTCGCCGCGTACCGGCTGCGGACGGGCCCGTGGAGCCCGCGGGCGGCGCTGCCGGGCGTGGGAGCCCTGGGGCTGGCCGCGGCCGTGCTCGTGGCCGGGTACGCCGTCCCGGTGCCCACCAAGGGCGACGACACGGTGGACATCGCCATCGTGCAGGGCAACGTCGAGAAGCCCGGCATGGACTTCCTCGGCCGTCCGCTGATGGTCCTCAACAACCACGTGGACGCCACCCTCGAGCTGGCCCGGGACATCCAGGCGGGCAAGAAGAAGCGGCCCGACCTGGTCATCTGGCCGGAGAACTCCTCCGACCTCGACCCGTTCCAGTACCCCCAGGCCCGCGACCGGATCGAGGAGGCGGTACGGGCCGTCGGCGTACCGGTCCTGGTCGGCGCCCTCATAGACCACCCGGGCAAGCAGGGCTACATCGACAACAAGGGCATCGTCTGGGACCCGAGGAGCGGTCCGGGCGCCTCGTACGCCAAGCAGCACCCGGTGCCCTTCGGCGAGTACGTGCCCTTCCGGGACCAGCTGAGCAAGGTCATCACCCGGCTCCAGCGCGTCCCCCGCGACTTCTACCCCGGCGACCACACCGGTGTGCTGCAGCTCGGCCCGGCCCGCCTCGGTGACGTCATCTGCTTCGAGGTCGCCTACGACGAGATCGTCCGCGACACCGTCAAGGCCGGCGCCCGGGCCCTGGTCGTCCAGACCAACAACGCCACCTACGGCCGCACCGGCCAGCCCGAGCAGCAGCTGGCGATGTCCCGGCTGCGGGCCGTGGAGCACGGCCGGGCCGTGGTGACCGCCGCGACGAGCGGCATCAGCGCGGTGGTCTCCCCCGACGGCAGGGTGCTGCAGCGCAGCGAGGAGTTCACCCGGGACGTGATCACCGCGAGCATCCCGCTGCGGGACGGGACGACCGTCGCGGACCGCGCCGGTGCGGCTCCCGAATGGGTGCTCGCTATGGTGGGCCTTCTGTCCTGCGCGGCCGCAGTCCTGATCGGCCGCCGGGGACGTCCTGACAAGGAGGGGCAGAAGTGAACGACGATGGTCAGCGGAGATATGGTCCGCTCGGCACGACCTTGGTGATCATCCCGACCTACAACGAGGCGGAGAACATCAAGTCCATCGTCGCGCGGGTGCGCGAGGCGGTACCGGAGGCGCACGTCCTCGTCGCCGACGACAACAGCCCCGACGGCACCGGAAAGCTCGCCGACGAGATGGCGGCGGAGGACGAGCACGTCAAGGTGCTGCACCGCAAGGGCAAGGAAGGGCTCGGCGCCGCCTATCTGGCGGGCTTCCGCTGGGGCCTGGACCACGGCTACGGCGTGCTGGTGGAGATGGACGCCGACGGCTCCCACCAGCCCGAGGAGCTGCCCCGGCTGCTCACCGCGCTCAAGAGCGCCGACCTGGTGCTCGGCTCCCGCTGGGTGCCGGGCGGCCGGGTGGTGAACTGGCCGCGCTACCGCGAGTTCCTCTCCCGCGGCGGCTCCACCTACTCGCGCCTGATGCTCGACGTGCCGATCCGTGACGTGACCGGCGGCTACCGTGCCTTCCGGCGCGAGACGCTGGAGGGGCTGGGCATGGAGGAGGTGGCCTCCCAGGGCTACTGCTTCCAGGTCGACCTGGCCTGGCGCGCGGTCAAGGCGGGCTTCCACGTCGTGGAGGTCCCCATCACCTTCGTCGAGCGCGAGCTGGGCGACAGCAAGATGAGCCGTGACATCGTCGCCGAGGCCCTGTGGCGGGTCACGTCCTGGGGGCTGGGCTCCCGGGCCTCCAAGGCGCTGGGCCGGGACCAGTAAGGTCCCCATAAGCCCGCTCCGGCCGTTCCGCCACCCTCCGGGCACACTTGAGGCATGACGTTCGGAGCGCAGCAGCAGACGTTGAACAGCCGGCCGCCCAAGCGCGGCCGTGCCCGCCGGCTCATCCCCCTGGCCGTGGCCGCGTGGGCGGTCCTGGAGATCTGGCTCCTGACCCTGGTGGCCGGTGCGGCGGGCGGCTGGACGGTCTTCGCCCTGCTGGCCGGCGGCGTGGTCGCCGGATCGTATGTGATCAAGCGGGCGGGCCGGCGGGCCTGGCAGCGCCTGACCCAGTCCCTGCAGACGCCCGGGGCGGCCCCCGCGCCGGAGACGGGCGGCGGCAACGCCCTGACGATGCTGGGCGGCCTGCTGCTGATGGTGCCGGGCCTGCTCTCCGACGTGGCCGGGCTGCTGTGCCTCTTCCCGCCGACCCGGGCGCTGCTGCGCAGGACGGTGGGGCGCCGGTTGGAGCGCGCGGGCGGCGCCGGCCCGGGGAGCCTGGGCGAGGCGTTCCGCCAGGCGCGCGCCGGTCAGGGCGGCGGCACGGTGGTCCAGGGCGAGGTCGTCCGCGACGACGAGCCGCCCGCGCCGCGCCCCGGCGGACCCCAGCTGCCGAGGTAGCCGGCGGTCCCCGTACGGATGCGACAAAGGGCCCGGGCCACTGCGTGAGCAGTGGCCCGGGCCCTTTGTCGTGCTGGTGGTGCTTCCGCCGTCAGGCGGACTTGCGCGTGTCCCGCGGGTGCACGGCAATGTTCATGGCACCGGAGCGCAGGACGGCCAGCCTCTCGGCCAGCACCTCCTCGAGCTCCTCGCGGGTACGCCGCTCCATGAGCATGTCCCAGTGCGTACGCGCGGGCTTGCCCTTCTTCTCCTCCGGCCCATCGCCGTCCACAAGGAGTGCCACGGCGCCGCACGCCTTGCACTCCCACTCCGGCGGAATCTCCGCCTCTACCGAGAACGGCATCTCGAATCGATGGCCGTTCGGGCATGCGTACTCCACCGCCTGGCGCGGTGCCAGATCGATGCCGCGGTCGGTCTCGTAGCTGGTAACCACAAGTCGCGTGCCGCGGAGAGCTCGCTCACTCATGAATCGTGCCTCCCGGGCTTGTCGCCCACAGGACAGGTGTCGCTGTCGTCGTCATCCGGTCAACGTCCGGTCGGCGGTGAAGATTCCCCGTTGAGGGACATGCGTCGCCCGTCGTGCCGCCCCTTGTTGTACCCACCAGCGCCCGTTTTGTCACATCTGACAACAGATGTCACCCTGTGTTTCTGCTGCTTGAGCGCGCAGTAACGGTCCGTCCGGTGGGTCAGAGGCGTACACTACCGGCCCGCTTGGTTCACGCCTAAACCGGGTCCGGGCATTCGCGGACAGGCGTGGTCGGAAGCGCCACTTCCGGTACCTTCGGGCGCTCCTCCGGCGCCTGCGGGAGCCCCTTCTCGGGCAGGGCGAAGACCCGCAGGAAGAACTGTGCCAGCGGGCCTATGCCCACCGCGTAGAGCACCGTGCCGACGCCCACCGAGCCGCCCAGCGCGAAGCCGGTCGCCAGCACCACGACCTCGATGCAGGTCCGCACCAGCCGCACCGAGCGCCCCGTACGGCGGTGCAGCCCGGTCATCAGGCCGTCGCGCGGCCCCGTCCCGAAGCGGGGCGAGATGTAGAGGCCGGTCGCCACCCCGCAGAGCACTATGGAGAACAGCAGCAGCGGGATCCGCACCCACAGGGAGGTGGGGGCGGGCGTCAGGCTCAGCGTGGCGTCGATCACCAGACCGATCAGCAGCACGTTCGAGAGCGTGCCGAGCCCGGGGCGCTGTCGCAGCGGGATCCACAGCAGCAGCACCGCCGCGCCCACCACGATCGTGGCGGTGCCGATCGACATGCCGGTGTGGCGGGAGATGCCCTGATTGAGCACGTCCCACGGCGCCAGCCCGAGGCCCGCCCGCAGCTGCAGGGCGGAACTGACCCCGTACAGCACGACCCCGCCGTACAGCTGGACGAGACGGCGGGTGAGACCTGATCCCCGATGCGCGGACAAAGAAATCCTCCCCTTGCGATGGTGCAGTGGTGGTGCGAGTGGCATGTCGCGTGACAGTCTGTGGACTGGGCCTGGCGAAGATCCATGGCCAATCCCGGGAAGGTGGACTGCAAGCGATGACTCAGTGGACCTCTTCGGTGGGGGCGCCCCAACTGGCACGCCTCCTCGGTTCGCAGCACGAGCGCGCCCTGGTGACGTCGCTCGGCTCCCGCCGGACGCCCGCCTACCGCTCCCTCGCGGACGGCGTCCGGCTGCTCGTCCTGGAGGGCCGCGTCCCCGTGGCCGCCCGGCTGCCCGCCGAACGGGAGCTGGCCGCCGCCCTCTCCGTCAGCCGCACCACCGTCGCCGCCGCCTACGAGGCGCTGCGCGGCGAGGGCTTCCTGGAGTCCCGCCGCGGCGCGGGCAGCTGGACCGCCATGCCCGCCGGCAGCCCGCTGCCCACCCGCGCCCTCGATCCGCTGCCCCCGGAGGCCGCCGGCTCGGTCATCGACCTCGGCTGCGCCGCCCTGACGGCCCCCGAACCCTGGCTGACCCGCGCCTTCCAGGGTGCCCTGGAGGAGCTGCCGCCCTACGCCCACACCCACGGCGACTACCCGGCCGGCCTGCCCGCCCTGCGCGAGGCCCTCGCCGACCGCTACACCGCCCGCGGCATCCCCACCATGCCCGAACAGATCATGGTCACCACCGGTGCCATGGGCGCCGTCGCCGCCATCTGCCGGCTCATGGCCGGGCGCGGCGAGCGCGTCGCCGTCGAGTCGCCCTCCTACGCCAACGTCCTGCAGCTCATGCGCGAGGCCGGCGCCCGGCTCGTGCCCGTCGCGATGGCCGACCGGCTCGCCGGCTGGGACCTGCCCGCCTGGCGCCAGGTACTGCGCGACGCCGCACCGCGCATGGCCTACGTCATCGCCGACTTCCACAACCCCACCGGCGCCCTCGCCCCCGAGGAGCAGCGCCGGGAGCTCGTCGAGGCGGCCCGGGCGGCCGGCACCCTGCTGGTCGCCGACGAGACCATGTCCGAGCTTGTGCTGGAGGACGGCCTCGAACTGCCCCGGCCGGTCTGCGCCTTCGACCCCGCCGGCAACGCCGTCATCACCGTCGGCTCGGCCAGCAAGTCCTTCTGGGCCGGGCTGCGCATCGGCTGGGTGCGCGCCGCCCCGGACGTCATCCGCAACCTCGTCGCCGCCCGCGCCTACGCCGACCTGGGCACCCCCGTCGTCGACCAGCTCGCCGTCTCCTGGCTGCTGAACACCGGAGGCTGGGACTCCGCCCTGGCCCTGCGGCGCGCCCAGACCCGCGAGAACCGCGACGCTGTCGTCGCCGCGCTCCGCCGCCACGTACCCGACTGGGAGTTCACCGTCCCCCGCGGCGGCCTCACCCTGTGGGCGCGCACCGGCGGGCTGTCCGGCTCGCGGATCGCCGAGGCGGGGGAGCGGCTGGGGGTGCGGGTGCCCTCCGGCCCGCGCTTCGGCGTCGACGGGGCCTTCGAGGGCTACGTCCGGCTGCCGTTCACCGTCGGCGAGGCGGTCGCGGAGGAGGCCGCGACGCGGCTGGCCGAGGCGGCCCGCCTGGTGGCGAGCGGCGCGACCGCCGCCGTGGAGATGCCGCGCACCTACGTGGCCTGAACCGGCAGCACCCCCTCGTCCACCGCCCGGCCCGTCACCGCGAGGATGCGCTCCGGCAGCAGGTCCAGCACCGCCTGCCGCTGCGCCTCGGAGGCGTCCTGGTCGTACGGGTCCGGGGTGGCCGGCACCTGCAGCCGGTGCACCGGCCCCGCGCCCAGCCGCGCGTACCCCCGGCCGGGCGGCACGTCCTCGGCCGGCGTGGTGTGCGGGGGCACGCCCAGCACGGCCGCCACGTCCTCGGGCGCGAGCGCGCCCAGCACCACCCGGGCGGCCGTCCGGGCGAGCAGCTGCTCGCCGAGCAGCCCCGCGCCGTCGAGCTGCTCGCCCGCCACCACGGTCACCTGGGCCATGTGCCCGTGCCGCAGCGCCGTCCCGAGCAGCGCCTGCGGGTCGCGGCGGCCCTGCTCGGCCGCGAGCCGGCTCAGCGCCACGGGCCGGTCCACGACGATCCACAGCGGCCGGCGGACGTCGTCGGCCGGCGGACGCCCCAGCCGGCGGGCGTGGTGCGCGGCCGCCAGCCGCCGCTCCGTCTCGTACGACGCCCACTCCAGGGCGGCCAGCACGCCGCAGGGCGCCGATTCGACGGCCAGCACGCCCTCGCGCCCCGCCAGACAGGCGTACTCGCCCGTGCCGCCGCCGTCCACGACCAGGACGTGGCCGTGGTGCAGGGCCTGGACGGCGACCGAGCGCAGCAGGGTCGTGGTGCCGCTGCCGGGCCGGCCGAGGACGAGCAGGTGCGGCTCGGTCGAGCGCCGGCCCGTGCGCCAGACGACCGGGGGCGCGTCACGGGTGCCGCCGCCGACGGTGACCGGCAGCGTCCGCTGCACGGTGGACGGATCGGTGAAGCCCAGGACCGTCTCGCCGGGCGCGGTCACGAAGCGCTGCGCCCCGATGTCGGTGGGCAGCGGCGGCAGCGCGCTCAGGTACAGCCGGTTGGTGGCCTCGTCCCAGTCGAACCGGTACTCCCGGCCCCGCCCCGCCTTCAGGTACAGCAACTGCTCGATCCTGGCCCGGGCCTCAGGCTCGCCGTCGGTGAAGTAGCCCGGATAGCGCAGGGTCAGGGCGGCCAGTCGGCCGTGCTCGTCGAAGGCGTGCCCCTCGAAGGCCGTCTCCCGGTCGCCGCCGTGCTCGTAGAGCGGCGCCGGGTCCTGCGGGTCGGAGAAGTACGGCACCAGGGCCTCGTAGACCGCCTGCAGCCGCGCCTCCTCCGCCTCGCCCGCCTCGGCCTCCTCGGGTTCGCGCTCGCGCCCCGCCCAGGCGCCCGCCGCCATCAGGGCCGCCGCGGCGAGGGTCGGCCCGTACGGGAGCAGGGCCACGATGACCGTGCACGAGGCCAGCAGGAGCAGGGTGGGGCCGCGCCGGTCGCCGGGCATCGCCTGCCATCGGTGCCACGCCCCGGCCGCCAGGGCGCGCAGCCCGCGCGCCACGACCAGCAGCGGATGGAGCATGTCCCGGGTGTTGTCGGCGACGCTGTGCGCGAGCTCCCGGCCCTGGGCGAGCGAGGTGCGGGCGGGCAGGGTGCGGGGGAGCGATCGCCGGCCCATGCGGGCCTCCCTGGTGTCGGTGCGACAGGTGCGACAGGTGCGACGAGTGCGAACGGGCTAGAACTTGATGCCGCCCAGCAGGCTGGCGAGGCTCGCGCCGCCCGCCTTGATGCTGGGGGCGATGCCCGTTCCCGCCAGGTAGAAGCCGAACAGGGCGCACACGAGCCCGTGCGAGGCCTTCAGGTTGTCCTTGCGGAAGAAGAGAAAGACGACGACACCGAGGAGCACGACGCCCGAGATGGAGAGGATCATGGGAATCTCCTGGAACTGGGGGGCGGTCACCATGAGCCCCTCCAGCTTCACAGAAAGTACTTTTCCGGCAACTGGGGATACCCCCGTACGGAGGATGGCAGACCATGACCGGACCGACGCCCGAGTTCGAAGAGCCCGCCCACGACCCCGAGCTGCTCCAGCTCGCGGCCAAGGTCTTCGACCTGGCGCGACACGGCGACACCGATACCCTCGCCGCCTATGTGGACGCAGGAGTTCCGGTGAACCTCACCAACGACCGGGGAGACTCCCTCGTCATGCTGGCCGCCTACCACGGCCATCCGGCGACCGTCACCTCCCTGCTGGAGCGCGACGCCGACCCGAACCGGCCCAACGACCGGGGCCAGACCCCGCTGGCGGGCGCCGTCTTCAAGGGCGAGAGCGAGATCGTACGCATCCTCGTCGCCCACGGCGCCGACCCGGCCGCCGGGGAGCCGTCCGCGATCGACACCGCGGCCATGTTCGCCCGCCAGGACCTGCTCGACATCCTCCAGGGCCGCTGACGCGAGCCGGCCGGGGCCGCCGACCTCTGCAGTGACGTTTCCTCAGCGTCCTTGGTCCCGGCCGGATTTCGCTGGTCCTCCTTAGAACTCTCTTAAGGCGGACCGTTATCAACTCCTCATGCACTTCAACAACCCCAGCCGCACCGCCCGCGCCGCCGCCGTGGCGCTCGCGGTGACCATCCCGTGCGTCACGCTCGCCACGCCCGTCCACGCCGCCGACCGGAAGCCGGCCCAGGCCGTCCGCGTGCACGACCGGCTCGTCGACATCCCGCTCAAGGGCGGCACCGCCACCGTCGACACCACCACCCTGCGCGTGAGCGCCCGCACCGCCCGGGGAACCGTCGAGCTCTCCGCCCCCGCCGCGAACGCCCCCGGCACCCCCGGCGCCGTCACCACCACCGCGGACGGCGTCCGCTGGACGTACGGCGACACGGGCCTGACCGTCACCGCCCGCGCCGACCGGGGCCGCCTCCTGGTCTCCGTACGCTCCACCGGCACCGCCGACCGCACCCTGAAGTGGCCCGTCACCGGCACCGGATCCACCGCCTCCGCCCTCCAGCTGCCGCGCGGCGAAGGCCTGTCCATACCGGTGGCCGACGCCTTCTGGAACGGGCCCGACGCCGGGCTCGCCGGCAGCGACATCGCCATGGACTCCCAGCTGTCCCTGCCGCTGTGGGGCTACAGCGCCGGCGGCGTGGGCGTCAGCTACCTCGTCCCCACCGACATCGGCACCACCCTGAAGGTCACCTCCGAACAGGGCCGGCTGCGCACCACCGCCGTGCACGCCTTCTCCCGCGCCGAGGACACCACCGAGTACACCGTCGCCCTCTCCCTCACCGACGGCTCGCCCGTCGCCCCCGCCGCCGACTACCGCGCCTGGCTCCGCGAGCACGGGCAGCTCGGCAGCCTCAAGCGCAAGATCCAGGCCGTTCCGGCCAACGAGAAGCTGCTCGGCGCCTTCCACGCCTACACCTGGGGCGGGGCCCGCACAGCCGAGGGCGTCCGCAAGCTGCGCGCGCTCGGCGTGGACCGCATGTGGCTCGGCTACGACGCCGACGACCAGCCCATGACCCCGGACGCCGTCAAGGCCGCCAAGGAGGCCGGCTACCTCGTCGGCCCCTACGACTCCTTCGCCAACGGCCAGGACCCGCAGAAGTCCGACGCGCCCACCTCCGTCTGGCCGGACAAGGTCTACCCCGACTTCTGTGTCGAGCGGGCCGACGGCTCGCCCGAGCCCGGCTTCCACGACCGCGGCTGCTACCTCAGCACCGAGGCGTTCGAGAAGGCCGAGCCCACCCGCCACTACCTCGCCGACCGCACGCGCAAGATGACCGCCAACGGCGCCGACAGCTACTTCCTCGACGTCGACGCGGCCGGCGAGCTCTTCCGCGACCACAGCGCCGCCCACCCCATGACCAAGGCCCAGGACCGCGCCAACCGCCTCGCCCGCATGAAGCGCCTGGCCGACGGCGACAAGCTCGTGCTCGGCTCCGAGTCCGCGGGCGCCTGGTCCAACCAGGTCCTCGCCTACGACCACGGATCCGGCACCCCCGTCCACGACGGCCTGTGGAAGGCCCAGCGCGACAAGGAGAAGTGGGGCGGCTACACCCCCGCCAAGGCACCCGGCGTCTTCTTCAAGCCCGCCGAGCTGCCGGCCCCCGTCGCGAAGGCCATGTACGACCCCACGTACCGCGTCCCGCTGTACGAGACGGCCCTGCACGACTCCCTCGTCAACGCCGAGCGCTGGGAGCTCTCCTACGACAAGCTGCCGCGGCAGAAGACGGACCGCGCCCTGCTGGCGATGCTCTACAACACCCCGCTCAACTTCGTCATCGGAGGCGACTCCCTGGAGAAGCAGGGCAGCGAACTGGCCGCCCTGCAGAAGTACTTCTCCCCGCTGCACAGGGCGGCGGGGACCGAGGCGATGACGGACTTCCGCACGCTCACTGGTGACCGCACGGTCCAGCGCACCGTCTTCGGCGACGGGACGCTGACCGTGACGGCGAACTTCGGCACGAAGGCGTACGACGGGCTGCCGGGCGGTTGCGTCGACGCGAAGCTGAAGGGCGACAAGGAGCCGCGCCGGCTCTGCCCTTCGGACGTCAACCGGTAGGTTCAATCGCCGGGGTCCGGGGCGGAGCCCCGGCCCAGGGCCAGCACCGTCTCCACCGTGTCCGCCTCCTCGGCCCGCTTGTCCTCCCGGTACCGCACCACGCGCGCGAACCGCAGCGTCACCCCCGCCGGGTACCGGGTGGACCGCTGGAGACCGTCGAAGGCGATCTCCACCACCAGCTCCGGCCGCACCGTCACCACGAAGCCGTCGTCGCCCACCGCCAGCGACCGCAGCCGCTCGGTCTGCCACGCCAGCATCACGTCCGTCATGCCCTTGAACGTCTTGCCGAGCATCGCGAACGAGCCGTCCGCCCGCCGCGCCCCCAGGTGCAGGTTCGACAGCTTCCCCTGCCGGCGCCCGTGCCCCCACTCGACGGCCAGCACCACCAGGTCCAGGGTGTGCACCGGCTTCACCTTCAGCCACGACGCGCCCCGCCTGCCCGCGCTGTACGCCGCGTCCAGCGCCTTGACCACCACCCCCTCGTGGCCCCGCCGCAGCACCTCGGCCGCGAACTCCCGCGCCGCCGCCCGGGCCCGGTCGTCCCCCGGGTCCGCCACCACCTGCCGCCGCACCCGCAGCGGCCCGGGCACCACCTCGTCCAGCACCGCGTGGCGCTCGGCCGTGGACAGCGCCAGCAGCTCGCGGCCGTCCACGGCCAGCACGTCGAAGAAGACCGGCGACAGGGGGAGCGCCGCTCCGGCGGCCGGCACGTCGAGCCGGGAGCCGACCCGGCCCGCGACGTCCTGGAAGGGGTGCGGCCGGCCCGCCGCGTCCAGGGCGATGACCTCGCCGTCCAGCACGGCCGAGGTCACCGGCAACGCCAGCGCCGCCGAGGCCAGTTCCGGCAGCCGGCCGGTGATCTCGTCCAGCGTCCGGGTGTAGACCCGCACGTCGGGGCCGTCCCGGTGCACCTGCACACGGATGCCGTCCAGCTTCTCCTCCACCGCGCACGGGCCCAGCCGGTCCAGCGCCTCGTCGACGTCCTCGGCGCTCTGCGCCAGCATCGGCAGCACCGGCCGCCCCACCTCGAGCCGGTACCGCGCCAGTGCCCCCGGCCCCTCGGCCAGCAGTGTCCGCGCCACCGCCCCCAGCGAACCGCCCAGCATCACCGCCCGCCGCACCTCCTCCGGCGCCGCCCCCGCGGCCGCCGCCAGGCCCTCGACGGCCAGCGCGTCCAGGGCGCCCTGCCGCAGCTCGCCCCCGATCAGCCGGAGCAGGAAGTGCTGCTCGCCGGCCGTGGCCGCCGCCAGCAACGCGCCGACCAGCCGCCTGCGTTCGCCCTGCGCGCCCTTGCCCGACACAGCGGCGATCTCATCGAGGGCCCGGTCCACCTCCCGTACGGTCAGGGACGGCCCGGCGGCCGGGGCGGGCGCGTCCCGCAGGGTGCTCCAGCCGACGCCGATCCTGCGCTGCGGCAGCCGGCCCGCCAGGTAGGGGATGACGACCGGCGCGTCGTCCGGCCCGGCGTCCCGGAACAGCCCGGCCAGCAGCGCGATCTTCCCCGACCGCGCGCTCGTCGCCGCGACCTCCGCGGACACCTGCGCGACCTCGGCGAGCAGCATGCCCCCATCGTGCAACGGGACGGGGCGCCCCGCAGCGCGGGTCAGGCGCCATGGGCCGCCCAGAAGCCGCAGTGGTGCACGGCGCCGGTGTCCACCGGCCGGATCCCGCCCGGGCCGGGGCGCAGGTCCAGGGCCACCGGCGCCGTGTCCCCGGCGCCGAAGCGCGGCCAGGGCGGCCCGTCGCCCGTGGCCGGGACGCCGGTGCGGGCGAAGCCCGTCCAGTAGCCGGCCATCGTCCCCGCCAGTTCGAGCTGCGCCGCGGAGAGGGGCGGCCAGGCGTCGGAGGGGAAGAGGTAGGGGAGTTCGAAGCCGTGCGCCGCACCGTAGGGGAAGCCCTCCACGGGGGGCAGGCCGGGGTGGCGAGGGGCGTCCGGGTCGCTGAACTCGAAGCCGTACACCGGCACGTGCGCGGCCAGCGCGCGGGCGGCCCGGAAGGTGGTGCACGTGAACGTACGGTCGGTGAGGACGGTCGCCCAGGCGAGCGCCGGCGTCGGGAACGCCGCCGCCGGATAGCGCGCCTCCACCTCGCCCGCCGCGTCGCCGAAGGAATCGGCGAGCCGGGCCCGGTAGTCCCGCTCGTCGCGGACGGGGTGCGCCGCGAGGGACAGGCCCACGAAGAACCGCATCTCGTCGTGGTTCGTGCCCTGCAGCACCGGCATCCGGTGGAAACGCCCCTCCTCCAGGGCCCGGTCGGGCCTACGGGGCAGCAGCTCGCCGCCGTAGGAGAGGTGGGAGAAGGCCAGCATCAGCTCGGGCGTCGCCAGCCTCTCCGCCGGCAGCGCGCGCAGACAGCGCAGCGCCGACGCCGCGTCCGTGCACCCCAGCCGCCGGGCCGCGGCCGCGCCCGCCGCGCTCGTCTCCTGCTGCGACGGCCAGGACGCCTGCTGCGGCGAGCCGGGGACGGTGCTGCCCCGCGGGAAGGAGGTCATGCACGAACCGCTCTGCAGGGCCGCCTTGTGGAAGAGGCCCGCAGCGCCCGGCGAGGTGAGCAGGGCGCAGGTGCTCAGGGCGCCCGCCGACTCCCCGAAGACGGTCACGTCGCGCGGGTCGCCGCCGAAGCGGGCCGCGTTGGCCCGTACCCAGCGCAGCGCCGCCCGCTGGTCGGCGAGCGTGAAGTCGGGCGCCCCGCCCAGCTCCGGGTGGCCGAACAGACCGAAGACGCCCAGCCGGTAGTTGAGGGTCACGACCACGACGTCGCCGCGCGCCACCAGCCGCCGCGCGTTGTAGGGGTCGCCCGCGCCGGCGATGAAGGCGCCGCCGTGCAGCCAGACCATGACGGGGCGGCCCCGGGCGGGCGCGGGGCCGGTAGGTGCGGTGACGTTGAGGTAGAGGCAGTCCTCGGAACCGGCGCCGCCCGCGCCGAGGAACGGCAGCTGGACGCAGCGGGGGCCGGGGCGGGTGGCGTCCCGGACCTCCGCCCAGCGGCGGGCCGGCACGGGCGCCCGCCAGCGCAGGGGCCCGGTCGGCGGCTGGGCGTAGGGGATGCCCTCGTAGGTGGCGTAGGAACCGTGGGCCGTGCCGCGGACGGGGCCGCGGTCGGTGGTGACGACGGGCGCCGCGTCCGCCGCCGAGGCGGTGGGGGAGGTGACGAGCGGGCCCAGGGCCAGCAGGAGCGCGCCGAGCACACCACCGCGGCGCAGGAGACGGGTGAGCACCATGGCCGATGGCTACCCAGGGGTTCCACCCCGCATCCGCGCGCCGCCTGCCGCCCGCTGCGGGGAGGGCGTGGGCGGCCGGGAGCTTGCATATCCGGTCGCTTCCTCCTCCGACGCGGCCATCCGGAGTCACGGTGGGTGATGTCGCGCACACTTAGTGGAAGTGTCGTAACCGGCCGGTGTCGCGGCGGGTTGACGCACCGGCACCGCAGGATCGACGACGCAGGACGGAGCAGTGGTTCAGCCATGAGCAAGCGCCAGAAGGGCCGCCGACACCGCAGGGTCAACCGCACCCCACGCCCGGTGGGTTCGACCCGCCCGTCCGCGGTGCGGCACGAGCCGCGCCCGGATTCCCGGCCCGAGCCGAGGCCGCTGACCGGCCTCGGCCGCCACGAGGCCCGCACCTTCGACGGGCTGCGGGCCCTCGGCGCCGGGGGAGCCTCCGTCGACGAGCTGTGCGCGGCGGTGGGCTACCAGGCGCGCACGATTCTCAAGCACGTCAACGGCCTCGCAGAGCACGGCCTGGCCGAGCTGCGCGGCGAGCGCTGGTACGCCACCGAGGGGCAGCCCGCGAGCCGCTGACGCACCGGCGCACCGGGCCGGGGGCGTGAGCGCCCCGGCCCGGTGGCCGTCAGCCGATGTGCGTCGCGCCCCCGTGCTCGCGCCGCCTGCGCGCGAGGACCCCGAGCACGGCCTCGTGGCCGAAGAGGGCGTCGGCCGCCCGTTCCAGCGAGCGGGCGGCGTTCTCCGCCCGCTCGGCGTGCGTGAGGATTCGCTCCCGCAGGGCCGCCCCCTCCGGGCCCGGCAGCGTCACCGCCTCGGCACCCGCCCGCAGCCGCCCGGCCTGCTCGCGCAGCCGGCCCGCCCTCTCCCGCACCGGCCCCGACCAGGGCGCTTCGCCGGCGGCCCCGGCTCGGCCCCTCACCTCGGCCCCCGCCAGGGCGCGAACGCGTTGCGCATGCCCTCCAGGGCAGGGGCGAGTTCCGGGTGGTGGCGCAGCAGCACGTCCCGCATGCTCGTGCGGTCGACCCACTCCAGGCCCTCCGCCGTATAGACCTCCGGCCGGTAGTCGGTGGTGAAGAAGCGGTCGCTCTTCAGCCGCCGGGACGCCATCAGCACGAACACCCGGAACGCCGTGTCGCTGAACGCGAAGCCCCGCGGCCTGGGTTCGGCGTACATGCCGACCATGGTGTCCACGCGCTCCAGGCGCCCGTCGTAGACCTCCTTCAGCTCCCCGGCCAGCTTGGCGTCGCCGCCGGTCAGCTCCTCGAAGCCGCTCACCGGCGGCCGGTGCAGCGCCGCCCGGAACGCGGTGTAGCGGGGCACCCCGCGCTCCCGGTCGCGCAGGACGTCCACCGTGCCCACGTCGACGCGCTCCCCGGACACCCGCGCCAGGTCGCGCAGGCAGTCGGGATGGTTGTGCAGGGTGATGGCGCCGGGATGCATGGTGCCGAAGGAGTACAGCAGGTCGGCCAGGCCCCAGTGGTCCACCGCCTTGCGGGTGGCCAGCGCCTGCAACGGCTCGAAGCCCGTGACCTCGATCAGCTCGCCCGTGCGGTGCGAGCGGATCTCGTACTCGTCGCGGATCAGCGGATGCAGCCGGTAGGAGGTGACGAACTCCTCCGTCATCGAGTACGGCGCCGCATGGTGCCCGGTGGGGGAGCCCAGGATGCCGAACAGGGCCTCGCCCTTGCCGAAGCGCCCCACCCGGCGGCGCAGCCGCGCGGGCAGTACGCCGTACCAGTTGAGGTGCATCGCCGCACGCGTCACCGGCTGGTCGATGACGGCCGGCGTCCACTCCACCGTATGGATCTTCGCCATGACGGCGGCGTTGACCAGCCGCGCCGTCTGGAAGAGCCGCTCGTCGCCCCAGGTGGGGTGGACGGAGGCGATGCGGTCGCAGATCGCGTTGTGCTCCTTGGCGAAGAGCGTGTGCAGCAGCGACAGCCCCACCCAGTAGTTGTCGTTGAAGCCGGTGGCGTCGATGCCCGACAGCCCCGCCCGCGGCTCGTCCGGCAGCCGGCCCCCCGTCAGCGCCAGCTTGCCGCCCTCGCCCGTGCGCAGCGCCCGGCACCGCTCCTCGCTCGAGCCGTAGATCTGCGAGCCGTCCCACCAGTGGGTGACGGTGTTCTCGTACGTCGGCGGCCGGCCGGGACCGGTGTGGGCGACGGGGTCGGGGCGGGAGCGGCGTACGAGCATGGGGCACTGCGGCCAGTCGTCGTCCGCGGCGAGCGGCACGTCCAGCGGCCGGTCGGTGGTGTTGTCGCCGTGGCTGAACCAGCCGTGGTTCTGGAACTGGATCCAGGCCGCCGCCAGCATGTTGAGGGTCGGCGCCGGGCGGAAGCCCGAGGTGCGGGCCAGCAACCGCCGGGAGACCTCGCGCGGGCTGGGCGCGAACAGGCCCTGCTCCTCGGCCTCGGGGAAGGTCTGCGGCAGCGCGCAGTTGCGGTCGAAGCGGGTGCCCGCCCGGCCCATGTCCGCATCGCGCGGGTCGTAGCCCGAGCCGTCGTAGCTGCGGTGGGGCAACAGGCCGGGGCTCGGCCTGCGGGGCCGCTCGCCGCCCGCGCCGTAGGTGTCGTGCAGGTTGTGGGCGCGCAGCAGCTCCCGCTGCCGTCTGAGCTCCCACAGCGCCAGGGGGAAGGGCAGCGAGTGCCACTCGCGTCGGGGCCGTGGTACCGGGGTCATCTATCGCTCTCCAGGGGGCGGGGAAGGGGAGGTTCAGCGGTCGTGGAGCCGGAGGACGACGGTCTCCTCCACCCGGCCCCGGTACGGCTCCAGCAGGGCGTCGACCCGGTCGCGGGCCGTGGGCGCCACCTCGTCGAGGCTCTGCGCGTACACGCCCGCGGAGTGGCACTGCGGGAAGTCGTGCGTGGGGTCCACCCAGGTGATCTCCAGCCAGTCCGCGGGCACCGGGAAGACCGAGACCGGGCTGCGCCCCTCCAGATTGGGCACCACGTCGTGCTCGTTGACGAGGCTGACGACGCGGGTGGCCGGGTCGAGGGGGCGCTTGAAGTCGATCGGCGAGCCCACGGCCACCACGTGGGTGAGCCGCCACCGCCGGTTGACCTCGGGCAGCTCGGCGAGGTTCATGGCCGTCAGCCCGCCCAGGCTGTGCCCGACCAGCGCGATCTGCGCCCCCTCGGGCACGGCCCGGGCCAGGCCCTTGCGGACGGCCCGGGTGTAGGGCGTGTCGTTGCGGCCCACGGCGGTGACCGCGCCGACGAGGTCCTGCGGAGTGGCGTTGCGGGGCCGCCCGAAGGCCATGCCGGGCAGCAGCACCACATGCCGGGTGACGCCGTCCGGGCCCGTCACGCGCTGGATCAGCATCCGCCCGTCGTTGCCCAGGGTCGCCACGTTCCGCAGGTGCGCGGCGATGCCGCCGCCGCGGTCCAGACGGGCCAGCAGCCCCGCGTCGGCAGGCTCCGCCTCCGCCCGGCCCGGACCGCGGTCCCAGCGGGCCCAGGCGCCGATGGCCGTGCCCAGCAGCGGATCGCCGTCGGGCCGGGTGCCCGTGACGATGTGCCAGGCCGCCGCGTCGTTGAACGGGTTCTCGTCCACCAGCGCGTTCCACGCCATCACCTCGGTCAGCGAGGGCGCGAGGCGGGCCAGGGCCCGCTCCGCGCCCTCGGCGCGCATGCTCTCCCGCAGGATCCGCAGCGCCCGCACCTGCCGGTCCGCCTCGATGGCGTCCAGCAGCCGCCGTACGGGGCCCTCCTCGGCGAACTCCGGATGCCGCACCGAGCACAGCCGGATCCGCAGCTTCAGCGAGGTCACCGCCACCGCGACGGCCAGGGACTCCCGGCCGGCGAGGACCCCGCCCAGCCACGCGGCCCGGCCCAGCGTCCCGCCGTCCGGCGCGTAGCCCAGCCCCGCGGGGGCCGTCAGGGCCCGCGCCAGGGCCCTGACGGCCCGCAGCCCGCTGCGCGGGGAGCGGCCCAGCGAGGCGGTCAGCGCCGGGTCGGTGGCCACGGCGGTCAGCGCCCGGCCCGCCTCGCGGATCTCCCCCGCCACCTCGCCCAGCGTGCGGGCCACCGCCGCGAGGGCGGCCACGTCCGGGCCCGCCTCGACACGGGTGACGCTGCCGGTGCTCACGTGCCCTCCGGGATGCGGTGGGGGCGGTAGCCGATGCGCAGCCGCGTCACGTCGAAGGTGTGCGGCAGCGGCCGCTGGGGGCTCAGCCGCACACCGGCCACCGCCAGCTCCCCGCCGCGCAGGAACTCCGCGACGAAGGAGGTGGCCAGCAGCAGCCCCAGCTCCATGCCGCTGCACTGCGCCTCGCCCCGGCTGAACGGGCTGACGGCCCAGTCCGCGTCCGCCGTGCCGTCCAGCCACCTCTCGGGCGCGAAGCGGTGGGCGTAGTCGAGGCGCTCCTCGTCGCGGGCGTGGAAGCCGGCCGGCACCAGCACGTTCATCCCGCCCGGCGCCACCGCCGAGCGCCAGCGGGTCTCCGCCGTGGTGCGCCGCATCAGGCTCGGCACCGGCGGCCACAGCCGCGCGGCGTCCTGGACGCAGGCGCGCAGGTACGGCATGTCCCCGAACCCCGCCACCGTATGGGCGCCGTGCCGCTTGTCGGCCGCCCGTACCTCCTCGACGGCCTGCCGGTAGGGCAGCGGATGGGTGGCCAGCAGCGCCAGCGTCTGCACCACGGCGGCGTGCACCACCCCCAGCGCCATGAACCAGTGGGCGACCTGCCCCTCGGGAGCGGTCTCCGGGCCCCGGGGTGCCGTGCGGAACAGCCCGGTGAGGCTGCGCGGATCGGCGTCGCACAGATAGCGGGCCTGACGCTGCATCATCTTGCGCCGGACCCGGCGGGTGCGGGCCTTGCGCCAGCGCCGTGCTCCCATCCAGTTGGCCTCGGCCAGCAGCTCGCCCAGCAGCCTTGAGAACTCCTCGTCGCCGGCCGCCGCCTCGCCCAGGAAGCAGCGCCGCCCGACGCGTTCGAGGCGCCCGCGGACCTCCTGCGCCGACAGGCCGGCCTCCGCCCGCAGGCCCAGCAGTGCCCGTGACTCCTCGCCCACGACCCGCAGGAAGTGGCCCGCGAGCCGGTGCGCGGGACAGCCCGCGTCGAGCACCGCGTCGTTGAACGCCCGGCGCGCGGTGCGCTGCCGGCCGTGCGAGGCGACCAGCGCCTCGGGCTGCACGGCCGCGAAGCCGCTCACCTTCTCCCAGGTGTCGACGGCGTACGTCTCGACCGGGCCGGCCAGCACCTGCCGGGCGTCGTCGGCGTCGAGGACGAGCAGCGTGGGCCCGGACGTGCCGCGCACCACGACCGGCCCCCGGCCGTGCCGCCGGCGCAGCTCGCGCATCAGCTCCATGCCGCGCCGGTTGGGGTCCACCGCCGCCACCAGGCGGGCCATGCCGGGGCGGGAACGGAAGACGCCCCGGAGGTAGTTGGGCAGGAAGTAGCCCAGCGTCAGCCGCAGGTTCTCGCTCCTGGACGCGGTGGGCAGGGCGGTACCGTCCTCGGGACCGGTGATCGTCCCCGTGCCGCCGCCGAACGTCTCGCTGGTCGAGGTCATGCCAGCACCTTCCCCGGGTTGAGCAGCCCCTCCGGGTCCAGCAGCCGTTTGATCTCCCGTTGCAGCCGCAGGTTGCGCGGCGGCAGCTCCCGCACCAGCCAGTCGCGCTTGAGGGTGCCCACGCCATGCTCGCCGGTGATGGTGCCGCCCAGTTCCAGGCCGGCCGCCATGATGGCGTCGTAGGCCTCCTTCGCCCGCCGCACCGCCTCGGCATCGGACCGGTCGAAGACCACCGTCGGGTGGAGGTTGCCGTCGCCCGCGTGCCCGACGGTGGCGATGAACAGCCCGTACTCCTCGGCGATCTCCTCGATCCGGTCGACCAGGAGGGCCAGCCGGTCGCGGGGCACCGCCACGTCCTCGATGAACGCCGTCACCTCGCCCGGCATCCGCCCGGCCCGGGCGCTCAGCGCCGGCATCACCATCCGGCGCGCGTCCAGCACCTGCCGGCTCTGCCCCGCGTCGGCGGCCGCCGTCACGGACAGCGCCTTCGCCTCCCGGCACAGCTCCGCCATCTCCCGCACCCGCCCGGCCGCGTCGGGGGCGTCGCTCGCCACGATCAGCGTGGCCGCGGTGGTGTCCGGGTCCCGGTCCAGCAGCGGGTGTCCCAGCGCCGCGACGGCCTCGGTCGTCGTGCGGTCCATCAGCTCCAGCGCGGACGGCACATGGCCGGCCCGGATGATCGCCCCGACGGCCGCGCCGGCGTCCGCGGTGGACGCGAACCGGGCCAGCAGCGCCAGCTCCGGCGCCCGCGGCGGCCGCAGCGCCAGCGTCGCCTCGACCACGACGCCCAAGGTCCCCTCGGACCCGACGAACAGGCGGGTCAGGTCGTAGCCCGCCACGCCCTTGACCGTGTCCCGCCCGGTGCGCAGCACCTCGCCGTCGGCCAGGACGACCGTCAGCCCGAGGACGTAGTCGGCGGTGACCCCGTACTTCACACAGCACAGCCCGCCCGCGCCGGTGGCGATGTTCCCGCCGATCGTGCAGCTCTCCCAGGAGGCCGGGTCGGGCGGGTAGCACAGCCCCTCCCCGGCGACGGCCGCCGCCAGGTCGGCGGTGATCACGCCGGGCTCGCAGCGCACCAGGCGGTTCGCGGCGTCGATCTCCAGGATGCGGTTCATCCGCACCATGGACATAACCACGCAGCCGTCCACCGCGTTCGCGGCGCCGGCCAGGCCCGTGCGGGCGCCCTGCGGCACTACGGGCACGCCGTGCGCGCGGGCGGTGCGCAGCACGTGCTGCACCTGCTCCACGCTCTCGGGCCGGACGACCACGGCGGGCAGGCCGGCCTCGCTGAAGGGGGCGGAGTCGTGGCGGTGCAGGGCGAGGTCGTCCTCGCCGGTCAGGAGCGCGTCGTCGGGCAGGCCTGCGGCCAGCGCCGCGAGCAGCGGGCTCCGGGGGGAGTCGGTCATGGGCAGCTCCATGCGGTGGGGGTCCGGAAAGAGGGCGTGGGGGAGCGGGCGCACGGCGGGGGCCGTCGTGCGCCGAAGGAGCGTTAAAGGGGGTCAGAGCGTGGGCGGCACGGTCGTGACCGGGGCCTCGATCAGCACCGGACCGTCCGGGCTGGTCGTGGCGGCGGCCACCAGCTCGGCCAGGTGCGCCGGGTCCGTGGCGCGGTGGGCGGGCACGCCGTAGCCCCGGGCGAGCGCGCACAGGTCGAGGCCGGGCAGGTCCAGGCCGGGCACGCCGGGGGTGTTCTCGAAGCGGCCGAACCACTTGAGGATGGCGTACTCGCGGTTGGCCGGGACGACGAAGGTCACCGGCACCCGGTAGGCGGCGGCCGTCCACAGCGCGGTGATCGCGTACTGGGCCGAGCCGTCGCCCACCACCGCCACCACCGGCCGTTCGGGGCGGCCCAGCTGGGCCCCGACGGCCGCCGCGAGGCCGAAGCCCAGGCCGCCGCCGGTGGTCATCAGGAAGGAGCCGGGCCGGTCGACGCGCACGTGGTCGCGGAACGCCTGGATGTTGGAGGGCGATTCGTTGACCCACACGGTGTCGGCGGGGGCCCCGCTCGCGACGGCGGCCAGCGCGATGGCCGCCGACATCGGCTCGCCGTCGGCCTCCGGTACTTCGGCCGTGCTCTCGCGCGTGGTGGCCGCCGGCTGGTCGCCGCGCTTGTCCACGAGCTCGGTGAGCAGCTCCAGCGTGGGCCGCAGCCCCGCCACCAGAGCGTCCCCGACCGGTGCGCGGGCGGCCTCGCCGGGGTCGCTGGTGAGCAGCACCAGCTCGGTGCCCTCGGGCAGCAAGGGGCCCGGGACGTAGGGGTAGTAGCGGAAGACGGGGGCGCCCACCACCAGCACCAGGTCGTGCCCGGCCAGGGTCTGGGCCAGCGGTGCGATGGCCGGGGGGAGCACGCCCTGGTAGAGGGGGTGGTTCTCGGGAAAGCCCACCCGCCCCTCGATGGGGGACGCCCACACCGGCAGCCCCCGCCGCTCGGCGAGCGCCACGGCCGCGTCCCAGGCGCCTTCCGCGTCCACCGAACCGCCGGTGATCAGCACCGGATCGCAGGCCGCCTCCAGCCGCCGGGCGAGCGCCTCGACGGCGGGGGCGTCGGCGGCCGTCAGGTCGGCGACCCGGCGGTCCGCGGCGTGCCGGGCGGCCCGCTGCCCGGCCTCGTCGAGCTCCACGTCGAAGTCGTCCATCGGCAGCGAGAGGAACACCGGCCCGCGCGGCGCGGACTCGGCGATGTGGAAAGCGCGGGCGAGGGCGGCCGGCACGTCCTGGGGGCGGGGCGGCTCGTACGCCCACTTCACGGCCGGTCGCGGCAGGAGGGTGGCGTCGGCGTTCGTCAGCATCGCCTCCATGGTCATCATGGCCCGCACCTGCTGCCCCGCCGTCACCACCATCGGGGTGTGGTTGGCCGCCGCCGTGACCAGGGCTCCCATGGCGTTGCCCACGCCGGGCGCGGTGTGCAGATTGACCAGGGCCGTGGTGCCGGTGGCCTGGGCGTATCCGTCGGCCATCCCCACGACGACGGCCTCCTGCAGGCCGAGCACGTACCGGAAGTCGGCGGGGAAGTCCTGGAGGAAGGGGAGTTCGGTGGAGCCGGGGTTGCCGAACACCGTCGTCACTCCGCGGGACCGCAACAGCTCACGCGCGGCTGCGCGTACGGTCGTCATGCCTGGCACCTCTTGGGGTCATGTGGGCCGGATGGGGGAGGGGAGCATTGCCACTTCCCGTCCGGCGAAGCCATGACACCGGAAGATCACCTGAGTATTCATCCGAGCGGGTGAATACCCCCTGGCCTGCGCCGTGTTGCCGTCGGCCGGGTCCTACCGTCGCCCGCATGCCTGACATGGATGAGATGATCCGACGAATCCGCCGGGACATGGACACGGAGCTGCGCAAGCGGGCGCGACGGGCGCTCACCACGACCGGCACCGGGGCCCGGCAGGACGCCCCCGTCCCCGCCCGGGTCCCCGCCCAGCCACCCGGCACCGCCCGCGACCCCGCCGCGGGGGCCCCGTTGACGGCGCCCGAATAGCCGCCGCCGCGCGCGGGTGGCCCCGCCGCCCGGAGCAGCGGGCGACGGGGCCGGGGCGGGCGCATCGCGTCAGACGCGCCGTCGTTCCCTGCTGACGCCCAGCCCCGCGAGGGTCAGGGCGGTCAGGCACGCCAGGATGCCGACGACGACGTTGCTCACGCCGGCCCGCGTGACCCATACGTGGCCCGCGACGATCCAGGGGGCCATGATCGTCCATGCGGCCAGGGCCAGTGCGGCCCAGCTCATGGAGTGTGTCCGCTCGTATGCGGGCCCAAAGCCGCCGACCAGGCAAGCAAAGGCGACACCGCAGATCAGATTGTTGATTGCCAGGGTGGTGGAGCCACTGAAGCCCGCTATCCATGGCGAGGCGGCCAGATAGACGCCGCAGAGGATGGCGAGGGCCTCGACGGCCTGGGCGACGGGGGTCGCTGTCGTCTCCTCGGAGTGGGCGCGGAGCGCCACGATGTCCGGGTGTGTGTCGATCCGGGGCGACGTAGGGACGGTCACGTCAGCCACCTTCTTTCCGTGGGGTTCGGACCTGGTTGCAGTTTATCCCAATTGCCCGTTATTTCACCCTGTTGGCGGTAGGAAGTGACACCTGGTCCGAACTCGTGGCATATCGACCCGTCGAACGGGGAAGACTCTTCCGTCAGCCAACCGCTCCTCTGGGGGAGGAACGCGCGATGGAAGAACCCAGGAGACACCAGAGCCCCGAGCGCGGCACCGCCGGACCGCCCGAGGGCGCCGTCCAGGCGCGCCGCGTGCCGCCGGACGACCGGCCCGGCCGTCATCACACCGGTGAGGAGGACGAGTCGGAGTCCCACATCGTCCGCGGCGTGGACTGACGCTCACGGGACGTTCCCCGGGCGGAAAGATCCACGTGGCCCGCGCAACGCGCCGGTCGCCGACAACTGGCGTATGCGTGTCGTCATCGTCACCGAATCGTTTCCGCCCGACGTCAACGGCGTCGCGCACTGCGCCTGGCAGACCGCCCGGCACCTCGCGCTGAGCGGCCACGACACCCTCGTCGTGGCGCCGGCCGCCCGCCCGCGCCCGGACGACGGGGAGCACGGGACGGCCCCGTTCCCCATCGTGCGCGTGCCGTCGGTACCGCTGCCCGGCTATCCCCAGATCCGCCTGGCGCTGCCCGGCCGCCGGCTGACCGCCGCGCTCGCCGGCCACCGCCCCGACGTCGTCCACCTCGCGAGCCCCTTCGTCCTCGGGGCCCGCGGCATGACGGCCGCCGCCCGCCTCGGCGTGCCCGCCGTCGCCGTCTACCAGACCGACCTCGGCGGCTACGCCCGCACCTACCTCGGCATGGGCGAGAACGTCGCCTGGCGCCGCATCCGCACCGTCCACCGCGCCGCCGACCGCACGCTCGCCCCCTCCGCCGCGGCCGTCCGCGACCTGGCCCTCCACGGGGTGCCCCGGGTACGGCTGTGGCCGCGCGGCGTGGACTCCGAGCGCTTCCACCCGGCCCGGCGCGACCTGGAGCTGCGCCGTGCGCTCGCACCCGGCGGCGAGCTGATCGTCGGCTACGTCGGCCGCCTCGCCCCCGAGAAACGCGTCGAATTACTGGCGCCCCTGTGCGCCCTGCCCGGCGTGCGCGTCGTCATCGCCGGCGACGGCCCGCACGCGGCCCGCCTGCGCACCGTCCTGCCCGGCGCCCGCTTCCTCGGCACCCGCACGGGCGACGAACTCGCCCGGATCTTCGCCTCGCTGGACGTCTTCGTCCACCCCGGCACCCAGGAGACCTTCTGCCAGACCCTCCAGGAGGCCCAGGCCAGCGGCGTGCCCGTCATCGCCCCCGCCGTCGGCGGCCCCCTCGACCTCGTCGACCACGCCCGCACCGGCCTCCTGGTGCGCCCCCACGACGCGCAGGCGCTGCGCGACGCGGTCCTCACCCTGGAGGACGCCCGCCGCACCCGCACCGAGTACGGCCGGGCGGGCCGCGCCTCCGTCCTGGCCCGCACCTGGGCGGCGGTCGGCGACAGCCTCCTGGGCCACTACCGCGAAGTGCTCCAGGACAGGGCGCGGCACGCGACGGCCGCCTGAGCCGGACCCCGGCCTGCGCCCGTAGCGCTTACGCCCGTACCGGAACGAACCGCACCGGTGTGCCCGGCAGGGCCTGGGCCGCGGCGGCCAGGGCGGGTTCGGGGACGACGCCGATGACGGGGTAGCCGCCGGTCGTGGGGTGGTCGGCGAGGAAGACGACCGGGTGGCCGTCCGGGGGCACCTGGACGGCGCCCAGGACCATGCCCTCGCTGGGCAGTTCCCCGGCACGGGAGCGGACCAGCGCGGGGCCCTCGGTGCGCAGGCCGATGCGGTTGCTCGCCGGGGAGACGCGGAAGCCGCCGCCCGCCAGGACGGCCGGCGCCTCCTGCGCGAACCAGTCGTCGCGCGGCCCGGGCACCAGCGGCAGGACCAGCTCACCGGCCGGCGGCGCCGGCCACGGCACGGCGTCGGCACCCGTGGACGGCCCGTACGGGGTGCCCAGCGGCAGCTGCACGCCGTCGGCCAGCGGCTCCGGGCCGAGGCCGGACAGCAGGTCCCGGGAGCGGCTGCCCAGCACCGGCGGCACCGCGACGCCGCCCGCGAACGCGACGTAGCTGCGCACCCCCGCACTCGGCGGGCCCACGTCCAGCACCGCCCCCGCCGGGACCCGCACCGCCGCGCCCCACGCCACCGGGCGGCCGTCGACCCGCACCGGGCAGGGCGCGCCCGTCACGGCGACGGTCACGGCCGCGCCGGTGCGCACGGCGCAGCCGTTGAGCGTGGTCTCCAGCGTGGCGCAGTCCTCGGGATTGCCGGCCAGGCGGTTGGCGAGCCGGTGCGCCGGCTGGTCCAGGGCGCCCGAGCGCGGCACCCCCAGATGGGCGTGGCCGGGCCGGCCCAGGTCCTGAACGGTCGTCAGCGCCCCGGCCCGCACGACGGTGACGCAGCTCATGCGCACTCCTCGAAGCGCACGCGCGTACCGGGCGCGAGCAGGGCCGCCGGGTCGCGCTCCACGTCCCACAGCACCGCGTCGGTGCGGCCGATGAGCTGCCAGCCGCCGGGGGAGGAGCGCGGATAGACGCCGGTGTACGGGCCGGCCAGGCCGACCGAACCGGCGGGGACCGAGGTGCGCGGCGTGGCCCGGCGCGGTACGTGCAGCCGGTCCGGCAGGCCGGTGAGATAGCCGAAGCCGGGCGCGAAACCACAGAAGGCGACGCGGAATTCGATGCCGGAGTGGATGCGCGCGACCTCGCCCTCGGCCACGCCCCACAGCGCCGCGACCTCCGCGAGGTCGGCTCCGTCGTAGCGCACGGGCAGCACGACGGGCTCGGCCTCGGCGGCCGGCAGCGGCGGAACCGTCCAGTGGACGAGCTCGGCGGCCAGCGCGCGCGGGTCGGCCAGGCCGTCCAGGAGCACGGTCCGGGCGGCCGGCACGATCTCGACGACCGGCGGCAGGGCGTCCGCGGCGCGCCGCCGCAGCAGCTCGGCGTGCAGGGCCTGGGCCTCGTGCGCCGTGGCGACCTCCACGAGCAGGGCGTGCCGGCCCACGACGAGCGCCTTCGGCGGGGCGGCGGGCGGCGTCGGGCCGGGGGCGGTCATGCGAACGCCTCGACGCGGACGCCCGCCGCCTCCAGCCCCTCGCGCACGCGCCGGGCGAGCAGCGCGGCCCCGGGGGTGTCGCCGTGCACGCACAGCGACCGGGCGCGGACGGCGACCTCCTCGCCGGTGAGCGCGGTGACGGCGCCCTCGCGGGCCAGCCGTACGGACCGGGCGATGACGGCGTCCGCGTCGAGGACCACGGCGCCCGGCTGCCGGCGCGGCACCAGCGTGCCGAGCGCGGTGTACGCGCGGTCCGCGAACGCCTCGGTCACGACCGGCAGTCCGGCCCGCCCTGCCGCCTCGTGCAGCCGGGAGCCGGGCAGGCCCAGGACGGGCAGCGGCCCGCCGGCGCGCAGGATGCCGCAGACCACGGCCGCGGCCTGTTCGTCGTCGGCGACCACGCGGTTGTACAGCGCGCCGTGCGGCTTCACGTACGTCACGTCCGAGCCGGCGGCCCGCGCGAAGGCGCGCAACGCGCCGATCTGATAGGTGATCTCGTCGGCGAGCTCGTCGGGCGGCACGTCCATGGCGCGCCGGCCGAAGCCGGCGAGGTCCCGGTAGGAGACCTGCGCGCCGATGCGCACGCCGCGCTCGGCGGCGCGCTCGCACACCCGTCGCATGGTGGAGGGGTCGCCCGCGTGGAAGCCGCAGGCGACGTTCGCGCTGGTGACGACCGACAGCAGCGCGTCGTCGTCCGTCAGGTGCCAGCGGCCGAAGCCCTCGCCGAGGTCGGCGTTGAGGTCGAGCACGCCCGTGGTCACACCGTCGTCCGTCATCGGTCGGCCTCCCGCATCGTGTCGAGGATGAGCCGGCGGGCGTCATCCAGATAGCCGGTCAACTCCGCCTCGGCGCGCCCGTGCTCGCCGTTCGCGAGGAGCTGGGCGAGGGCCCGGTTGCGGGCCACGAACGGCTCGTGGAAGCGGCGCGGCGAGGGCATCTCGTGGAAGGCGAGGCGCAGTTCGGCCATCAGCCGGTCCATGGCTGCGTCGATGCGCTCGCTGCCCGCCAGTGCGGCCAGCGCCCGGTGGAAGCGCAGGTCGGCGGAGCCCACCTCCCGCCAGTCGCCGGCGGCCGCGGCGCGCTCGGCCTGGGTCACCGCCGTTTCCACGGCCTCGCGCAGCGCGGCCGCGGCGGTGGCCGCGGCCCGTACGCCCGCGGTCTCCAGGGCCTCGCGGACCCGGTAGATGTCGATGACGTCGGCGGGCTCCAGGACCCGTACGAACACCCCGCGGTTCAGCAGGTGCACCACCAGGCTCTCGTGCACCAGCAGCCGGAAGGCTTCGCGGAGCGTGTTGCGGGACACCCCGAGCTCCCGGCCCAGGGCCTCCTCCGACAACTGTGTGCCGGGCGGCAGACCGCCGTCCTCGATGCGGTCGCGCAGGGTGGCGGCGACGCGCTGCGCGGTGGATCGGGCCATGGCGTCTCCCTTGCGGGCGGTGGCGGCACTGCTGCCGGAAATCACTGTTTCAGCATGGGCTATTGAGGATTGTTGAACAATATCTTAGCCTCCTCGCCAGTCGCCTCACCTCGTCGAGTGGGGTCCGGGAATGCGGAAGGCGGACGCATGCTCGTACTGCTGGGCGTCCTCGTCGTGGTGGCCGGCTTCGCCACCAGGCGCAACCCCCTGCTGGTGGTGGGCGCGGCGGGCATCGTCACCGGCCTGCTGGGCGGCCTGTCGCCCCGGGAGGTGCTGGCGGCCTTCGGCACCGGCTTCGCCTCCAGCCGCGCGGTGACCATCTTCGCCATCACCCTCCCGGTCATCGGCCTCCTGGAGCGCTACGGCCTCCAGGAACAGGCCCGCGCCGTCGTCGCCCGCTTCGGCAGGCTCACCCCCGGCCGCTTCCTCGCCCTGTACCTCCTGCTGCGCCAGGCCACGGCGGCCCTCGGGCTCATGAGCGTGTTCGGGCACGCCCAGACCGTACGCCCGCTCGCCGCCCCCATGGCCGAGGGCGCGGCCGAACGCCGCCACGGCCCGCTGAGTGAGACGGCGCGGGAGAAGCTGCGGTCCTTCGCCGCCAGCGCCGACAACGTCGGACTGTTCTTCGGGGAGGACGTCTTCCTGGCCGTCGGATCGATCCTCCTGATCACCGGTTTCGTCAACACGACGTACCACACTCACCTGGAACCGCTGGAGCTCGCGCTCTGGGCGATACCCACCGCCCTGTGCGCGCTGGCCGTCCACGGGTGGCGGCTGCTGCGCCTGGACCGCACGCTGGAGCACGCGGCGGCCGGCACCGCGGGGGCCGTCAAGTGATCAAGGCGGAGTGGTTCTTCTGGCTCGTCGGCGGCATCTTCGTGGTCATGGCCGCCCAGATGGCCGCCGACCGCACCAACCCCAAGCGCCTGGGCACGGCGGCGTTCTGGGGCCTGCTCGGCGTGGGCTTCGTCTACAGCACCTGGGTGGTGGACAAGAGCGCGCCCCCCGAACCGCTGGGCGCCGCCGTCCTCGCCATGATCTGCCTCGCGGGCTTCGGCTTCACCGGGCGCGGCACGGCCCGTACCGCCACGCTCCGGGAGCGGGGGGCGGGCGCCCGGCGGTTCGGGTTCCGGCTCTTCGTGCCCGCCCTGACCATCCCGTTCGTCGCGCTGGTCTGCGCGGTCGGTGTCAAGAGGCTCTCCGTCGGCGGCGAACCGGTCCTGCAGAAGGGCAGCGAGACGGTGCTGGGCCTGGGCATCGGCTCCGTGGTCGCGCTCGCCGTCGGCATGGTGATGCTGCGGGAGCGGCGCCTGTCGACGCCCGTGCACGCCGGGCGGTCGATCCTGGAGTCGATGGGCTGGGCCATGCTGCTGCCGCAGTTGCTCGCGACGCTCGGTGCGATCTTCTCGGCGGCCGGGGTCGGCGAACAGGTCCGCCGGATCACCACCTCCGTGCTGCCGGAGGGGTCCGTCTTCCTCGCGGTCGTCGCCTATTGCGTCGGAATGTTCCTCTTCACCGTCGTCATGGGCAACGGCTTCGCCGCCTTCCCCGTGATGACCGCCGCCGTCGGCTGGCCGGTGCTGGTGGAACAGGCGCACGGCAACCCCGCCGCCGTCCTCGCCGTCGGCATGCTCGCCGGCTTCTGCGGCACGCTGGTGACACCCATGGCGGCCAACTACAACGTCGTGCCCGCCGCGCTCCTGGAGCTCAAGGACCAGTACGGGCCCATCAAGGCGCAACTTCCGACCGCGTTCATCCTTCTTGGGTGCAATATCGCCATCATGTACGCATTCGCGGTCTGAGGGGCCGCCCACCACCGGACCGCGGCGGCCCCCGCTCTAGACTGGTGGGCCGCCCCGCCGCGGCGAGCCCGTGCCGTTTCGTCCGTTGTCGGTGCGACCGCCTACTCTGTGCGACGTGACTTCTGCAGCCCCGGCGGCCGTTCCGCCCCAGCTCAACGGGTCCTCGCGCCCAGCCCCGGGCCCGGCCGCCGACGAGGGCCTGGCCCGTAGGCTGCGCGCGCTGGCCTGCACCGCGCCCCTGCACGACCTCGACGCCCGCAAGGCCAACCTCGCGGGCGAATACGGCGTCTACGCGATGGCGGAGGTGGCGCTCGCCGCCATCGACCTGGTCACGCTCAACATGGACTTCGACACCGGGGCCGACCACGAGCAGATAGTCGCCCGGCTCCAGCCCCGCGTCGCCGCCCAGGCGCCCGAGCGGCCCCACGCCGAGCACGAGCGCGTCGCCCGCTGGGTGCTGGAGAACCTCATCAACGTCGGCAGCGTCGACCGGGGCTTCCGCGCCGTCTACGGCACGTTCGGGGCGGACGGTGTCTACGTCCGGCGCGACTACGACTTCAAGCTCGTCGAGGAGGTCCCCGGCCCCGGCGGCACGGTCTTCCTGCGCACCACCGACGAGGCCGTCAACGTCCTGGTCGGCGCCCTCGACACGGACGTCACCAGCGCCCAGATCGCCGCCGAGGTCAAGCTCGAGGTCCTCATCAGCCGCGGCCGCCTCGCCGACGCCCAGCTCGCCGCCGAGCAGGCCCGCTACCGCACGGTGCAGTACGCCGAGACCCTCCGCAAGACCCTCGACGCCACGCGCCGCAACGTCCGCGCCGTCGACTGGCTGCGCGCCGTCCCCGACATGATCGCCGAGGCCCTCGACCACGTGGCCGACCGCTACCGCCACGAGAACGCGATCCTCACCAACATCCGCAAGGCCCGCGACGAGGCCGAGGAGCCCGAGCACAAGCGGCGCGCCGCCGAGCTCGTCGACATCGTCAAGGACTGCATCCGCCGCCACACCCAGCTGCAGTCCCGGCTGCTGGAGGCCGGCCCCCTCTTCCGCGCCGAGCAGGACCGCCAGGCCTTCGCGACCCCGGCCGCCCAGTCCGGCCTCGACCTGTACGGGCAGCTCCTGGCGCCCCTGCTGCCGCTGCCCCTGGAACAGGCCGGGCGCGTCACCGACGCGTTCTTCGCCCGGGGCACGGGCCTGCGCACACCGTCCTCGGTGCGCGTCGGCGACCTCGTCGAGATGCTGCTGACGCCGCCCACCGAGCGCGAGCACCTGGGCGCCGAGATGCCCGAGCCGGACCTGATCGCCACCCCCGACGACAGCCGCTTCAGCGAGGAACAGCTCGCGAGCGCCATGGAGCTCCTCGCCCTGCCGCCGGACGCGCCCCGCCGCCTGTCCGGCCTCCTCGCCGAGGCCCGCCGCCGCGACCCCGAACTGCCCTACCTCCTCGCCCTGCTGGCCGTCCACGCCGCCAGCCCCTCGGTCGGCACCGCCTACCGCCAGGGCGAGCAGTCCCTGCTCTTCGCCGTCGACGACGGCACCGTCCTCGACGACCCGGAGTTCGGCGGCGCCGACCTCATCGTCGGCACGGCCCTGCTGGACGCGGCCGGCATGGCCGCGGACCGCCAGGAGGCGGTGTGAGCGGGTTCCCTCTCCGCCGGGACGGCGATCAGCCCCCGGCCACGTCCCCGGCGCTGCCGAACCGACCGCGACACCACGCACACCCCCAGCAGGAGCACCGACCGTGACTGAGTACGACGCCTACGAACCGGCGGAGCCGGACGCCGCGGCCGGCGGCGAGGAGGCCCCCGCCGCGAGCGGGACCGCACAGGTCACGCCCGCCGACGCCGCCGACGCCGCGCGCCTGATCGCGTTCGGCCTCCAGCCCAAGCTGCAGCCGGCCCGGGACGGTGAGTACACCGAGCTGCTGCGCCGCCACCGCGACGAGCCCGCCTTCGCACGCCTGGCCGACGCCGTCGCCGCGGGGCTCGGGCTGATCGTCCTGGAGGTCTCCACCCGGGCCGGCATGGCCGTCACCGCCGCCGAGGACTCCGTCTTCGCCGTCCGCATGGGCGACTACGCCCGCCGCGCCACCGCCGACTCCGCCGACCGCTTCCTGCACGGCCTCGCCCACCTCGCCGTCGCCGCCCTGGCCTTCCCGCGCCCCGAGGACCTCGCCGACGACGGCTACATCGGCCGCATCACCGTCAACGGCGTCGACGCCTTCGTCCGCCAGGCCTGCCGCCGCCTGGAGGAGAAGGCCGCCGAACAGGGCGAGAACACCGACCCCACCACCGACGCCCCCGGCCTCGAGGCCGCCTGGCGGGTCTACGCGCGCCGCAGCGCCACCGGCGCCACCAAGGACGCCCGCCGCCTGGCCGGCTCCACCACCGGCATCATCGCCAAGGCCGTCGCCTTCCTCGTCGACTCCGGCTTCCTGCAGCGCACCGGCGACGACGCGGGCGGCGCCTTCCGCACCACCGCCCGCTACCAGCTGCAGGTCCGCGACATGGCCGGCAGCGCCGCCATGACCGAGCTCCTGGAGCTCGGCGTCGTGCCCGTCGCCGACGGCGGCGCCAGCCTCCTGCCGCCGGACCACGCCGACGACCTCGACCTGGTGGCCGACGCCGGCCTGCCCTTCCACTCGTCCTGATCCACCGCCCGTAAACGACAACGAGAGTCCGCCATGTACGAGCTGTCCCGGGTCCGCCTCTACTCCATCGGGCCCGCCGGTGCGCGCTACGCCGACACCGTGCTGGACCTGCGCGGGGTGGGCGCCCCGGTGCCCTCTCCCGCGCCCGCGCAGGCGGAGTTCTTCGAGGACGAGCCCATGGGCCCGCCGCGCCGCCCCGCACCGGCCGGCGTGCTCTTCCTGGAGAACGGCGGCGGCAAGTCCGTACTCCTCAAGCTGATCTTCTCGGTGATGCTGCCGGGCCACCGCAACACCCTGGGCGGCGCCAGCTCCGGCGTGCTGCGCAAGTTCCTCCTCGCCGACGACTGCGGCCACGTCGCCCTGGAGTGGCAGCACGTCCTGACCGGCGAGTCCATCGTCGTCGGCAAGGTCAGCGAGTGGCGCGGCCGGCAGGTCTCCAACGACCCCCGCAAGTTCGCCGAGGCCTGGTACTCCTTCCGCCCCGGCCCCGGCATGAGCCTGGACTCGCTGCCCGTCGCCGAGTCCACCGCGATGCGCCCGGCCGCCGACGGCGCCTCCGGCGCCCGCGGCCGCCGCCGCACCATGAAGGGCTTCCGGGACGTCCTCACCGAGGCCGGCAAGGCCTACCCCAACCTGGACGTGGTGTGGGAGGAGATCCACGAGCGCTGGAACGAACACCTGGGCGAGCTGGGCCTGGACCCCGAACTCTTCCGCTACCAGCGCGAGATGAACGCCGACGAGGGCGAGGCCGCCGGCCTCTTCGCCGTCAAGAACGACTCCGACTTCACCGATCTGCTGCTGCGCGCGGTCACCGACACCCGTGACACCGACGGCCTCGCCGACCTCGTGCACGGCTTCGCCCACAAGCTGGGCCGCCGCGCCGAGCTCACCGCCGAGCGGGACTTCACCGCCGGCTCCCTCGACCTGCTCTCCCGCATCGCCGAGGCCGCCGTGCAGCGCGACGCGGCCCGCGGCGTGCACGCCGCGGCCGAGCGCCGCACCCGCGTCCTGGCCCGCCGCCTGTCCGCACGCGGTGACCAGGAGCGCGGCCGCGCCGCCGAGCTGGCCGACCAGGTCGACGCCGCCGCGGACGCCGTCACCGCGGCCGAGACCGAGCGCGGCCGCCGCTCGCTGATCGCCGCCGAACTCGCCTACCGGCACGCCTCGCTGGCCCTGGCCGCCGCCGAGAAGGCCGCCGCCGCCCAGCGCCGCGAGCTCAACGACGCCCGCACTCTGCACTCCGCCTGGCAGGCCGCCGAGACCGTGCTGCGCCACCGCGCCGCCGCCGACCGCTCCGCCCGCGTGGCCGCCGCCATCCACGAGGCCGAGCGGGACGCCGCCCCGGCGCTGGCCGCCCGCTCCCAGGCGGCCACCGAGCTCGTACGCGCCCTCAACGCCGCCGCGGAGGAGGGCGAGCGCCTGGCCAACGAGCACGAGGAGCGCTCCGCCGTCCTGCAGGAGACCGGCGAGGCCGCCCACCGCGACGCCACCGCCGCCGCCACCGAGGCGCAGCGCGCCCGCAGCGAGTCCGGCCACCTGCGCCAGCGCCTGGCCGAGGTCGAGCAGGAGACCGCCGAAGCGGTGCGCGCCGGCTGGCTCGACGACACCGCACCCGACGCCGACCCCGCCCGCGCCGCGCTCGCCGCCAGCGACGCCGAGAAGCCGGCCGTCGCCGCCTACGACAGCGCCCGCGAGGCCGCCCGCCAGGCCGCCGAGCAGGCCAAGGAGACGGCCGCCGCCGAGAGCCGTGCCGAGCTGGCCGCGGCCCGCGCCGCCGACGCCGCCACGGCCGCCGAGTCGGCGTACGCCTCCGAGCGCCGCGCGGCCGAGTCGATCGGCGCCGACCAGCGCCTGCTCGACCTGCTCGGACTGCCCGAGTCGCCCGCCGCGGGCCGGCTGCCCGGCCAGCGCACCGGCCAGGACGAGCCCGTCGCCAGCGGCTACCCCGGCGCCGTCTGGGCGGCCGCGTCCGCCGCCCGGAGCGACCGCGCGGAGAACGGTCCGCTGACCGCCGAGGAGCTCGACCGCAACGCCGACGCGCTGCGCGAGATGCTCGACGAGAGCGTCGCCGGCGCCGAGCGCAAGCTGTTCGACCTGCGCACCGCGGCCGCCGACGACTCCCGCATCCTGGGCGCCCTCGGCGACGGCGGGCTGCTGCCCCCCAGCCCCGACGTCCTCGCGGCCGTCGAGTTCCTCGGCGAGCACGGCATCCCCGCCCTGCCCGGCTGGCGCTATCTCGCCCAGGCCGTCGACCCCGCCCGGCACGCCGCGGTCCTCGCCGCCCGCCCCGAGCTCGTCGACGGTGTCGTCATCACCGACGCCGACTCCCACACCCGCGCCCGCGAGGTGCTCGGCGCCGCCTCGCTGCTGCCGCGCTCCGCCGTGGCCGTCGGCACCGCCGAGGCCCTCCTCGCCCCCGCCCCGGACACCGGCGCGGCCGACTCGGGCGTCTTTTTGGTACCCCCGAACCCCGCCATGCACGACGAGCGCGCCGCCGACGAGGAGCGGCACGCCCTGCGCGAGCGCGCCATGGCCCGCGACGAGGAGATCCGCACCGTGGCGGCCCGCCTCGCCGGCGACCGCACGCTCGCCGCCCGCCTGGCCTCCTGGCGCGCCGGCTGCCCCGCCGGCCGCCTCGCCGAGCTGGCCGCCGAGGCCGAGCGCTCCCGTACCACCGCCGACACCGCCCAGCGCGAACTGGCCGAGCTGCGCACCGCCCGCGCCGAGGCCGACGAGGTCGCCGCCGAGACGGCCCGCGTCCGCGACGAGCGGCAGGAGGCCGCCCAGCGCGCCCGCCGCGTCGCCGACGCGCTCGCCGGCCTCGCCTACCGGCTGCGCGAGCGCGCCAACTGGCAGAGCCGCCAGCGCGAACTCGCCGAGGAGGCCGCCGAGGCCGAGGAGCAGGCGGCGGTCTGCGTGGACCGCGCCCGCGCCGCCGACGAGGACCGCCGCGCCGCCCAGCGCGCCGCCGACGACGCCCGCCGCACCGCCCGCGCCCTGCGCGCCGAGCGCGCCGAGATCGCCGGCGCCCCCGATGACGTACCCGAGGGCACCGAGCCGCCCGCCGTGTCCCTGCCCGCCCTGCGCGAGGCCTACCGCGCCGCCTCCCAGCTGTACGAGAAGGTCGGCGTCGGCGCCGACCTGCGCGCCGAGCAGGCCCGCGCCGAGAGCGACGAGAGCGCCGCCCGCGCCGAGCTCGACCGCCTCACCAACAAGGTCCGTACCCGCGCCGCCCAGCTCCTCGAGGGCACCGACGGCGCCGACGGCCCCTCCCGCCAGGCCGCGGTCGCCCGCGCCGAGGCCCTCGTGGCGATGCTGGAGACCCGCGCGTCCACCGCCAGCGAGCAGCTGGGCCGCCTGCGCGGCGAGGCCGAGCGCCTCGCCCCCGCCGACGGCGACGCCCACACCGAGCTCCCCGAGGAGCTCGTGCCCGCGGACGCCGACCGGGCCAAGGAGCTGCTGCGCACCGCCACCTCCGAGCTCGCCGCCCGCACGGACGCCCTCGACGGCGCCCGCCGCGCCCACGCCGACCTGGTGCGCGCCCACCGCGCCGCCGAGGACGCCGCCACCGGCTTCGACGACACCTGCGCGCTCCTGCGCGACCTGATGCGCGACAACTCCCCCGAGGAGGACGCCGAGCAGCCCGAGCCGTACGCCGGGACGCTCGAGGAGGCCCGGCAGACGGCCGCCGAGGCCCGGCGCTCCCTGCGCGGCTGCGCGGGCGACCTGTCGGCCGCCGAGGCCTCCGTCCGCGAGGCGAGCGACGTCCTCGTGCGCCACGCCAACTCCACCCGCTACGAGCAGGTGCGCACCCCCGCCCGCCAGCAGATCCGCGAACTGCCCGCCGCCGCCCTGCCGGAGCACGCCGCCGCCTGGGCCGAGGCCTTCGCGCCCCGGCTGCGGGTGCTGACCGACGAGCTGGAGCAGCTGGAGCGCAACCGCGACAGCATCGTCGACCGGCTGCGCGGCCTGGTGGAGTCCTCGCTGACCACCCTGCGCTCCGCCCAGCGCCTGTCCCGGCTGCCCGAGGGCCTGGGGGAGTGGTCCGGCCAGGAGTTCCTGCGCATCCGCTTCGAGGACCCCGACCAGTCCACGCTCACCGAGCGCCTGGGCGAGGTCATCGACGAGGCGACCCGCTCCGCCGTCAAGAAGAACTCCGACCTGCGCCGCGACGGCATGTCCCTGCTGCTGCGCGGCGTCCACGCGGCGCTGCTGCCGCGCGGCGTGGCCGTGGAGATCCTCAAGCCCGACGCGGTGCTGCGCGCCGAGCGGGTCCCGGTCCGGCAGATGGGCGACGTCTTCTCCGGCGGCCAGCTGCTGACCGCCGCCATCGCGCTGTACTGCACCATGGCGGCGCTGCGCAGCAACGACCGGGGCCGCGACAAGCAGCGGCACGCCGGCACGCTGTTCCTGGACAACCCCATCGGCCGCGCCAACGCCACGTACCTGCTGGAGCTCCAGCGGGCCGTCGCCGACGCCCTGGGCGTGCAGCTGCTCTATACGACCGGCCTGTTCGACACCACGGCGCTGGCGGAGTTCCCGCTGGTCATCCGGTTGCGCAATGACGCGGACCTGCGGGCGGGGCTGAAGTACATCAGCGTCGAGGAGCACCTGCGGCCCGGACTGCCGCAGCCTCAGGACCCCGAGGCCGAGAAGGTGCACGGCGAGATCACGGCCACGCGGATGTTCCGCCGCCCCGTGGAGGAGGAGAGCGCCGAGCCGGCGGTGGCCGGACGCTGACGCCCGCGCCCGCACGCCCCCGGCCCACCGCCGGTCAGGGGAAGTGCGGGCGCCGCACCCGGCGTACCGGGCGCGCCGTGCTGCTCGGCACGGACACCACGCCGTGCCGCTGCAGCCACACCTGCCGGGTCACGTACACATCGAGCACCCCCCAGGTCGCGGCCACCGTGCAGGCCACCGCGCACAGCACCGCGGGAAAGGCGAACCAGGAGCCGGACAGCGCCAGCAGTATCGTCACGACGGTCTGAACCAGCGTCACCGCGACGATGAGGAACGCCCGCACCGCGGACGTGCGGACGGGATCGGGCATGCGCGGCCTTCGGGCCGGCTCCTCGACCCACAACGGCCTGCGGGCGTACGACGGGATGTCGTGGTCGTGGTCCATGGCGGCTCACCTCCCCCAGTGGCTGCCCCGGGCTCCGTCTCCATAGGAGAAGAGCGCACAATGACCCCCAAAGGTTCCCCCGGGGAGGGGGATTCCGGCCAGACCCCCATCCGTCGGCCGTACTGGTCTTCGAGGCGCGTACCCCGCAGTAGTAGGCTCACGCCGCATTACTGTCGGAACACCACCCCCGTGCGCCGGGGTTGACGGAGGGGAGGCCATGCGCCTGCGCGGGAAGTCGATCCGCCGGAAGATCGTGGCGCTGCTGATGGTGCCGTTGGTGTCCCTGACCGGCCTATGGGCGTTCGCCACCGTCATCACCGGCAACGAGGCCGTTCGCCTGCTGTCCGTCGCCGACATCATGCGCAAGGTCGGCTACCCCGCCGACGACATGGTCCGGTCGCTGCAGAAGGAACGCCGCCAGACGCTGGTCTACCTCGCCGACCCCCGGCGCGGCGACGCCCTGGCCGAGCTGCGCGAACGGCAGCGCCTGACCGACAGGACGGTCGCCGACTTCCGCGCCCGGTTCCACGACGGCGTGCGCGACGAGATCGCCGCCGAGGCGGCGAATCGTTTCCACACCATCGAGAAGAGCCTCGACGGCATCGAGGGCCTGCGCCGCAAGGTCGAGGACAACACCCTCACCCGCTACACCGCGCTCCAGGCCTACAACGAACTCGTCGAGCCCTACTACGACTTCCTCGGCAGCCTCAGCGCCCTCCAGGACGCCGGCATGGACCGCCAGGGCCGCGCCCTGGTCGGCATCGCCCGCGCCCGCGAGGCCCTCTCCCGCCAGGACGCGCTGCTCGCCGCCGCCCTCGCCGCCGGCAGCATGAGCAGACAGGACCTGCGGTCCTTCTCCGACCGCGTCGCCGAGCGCCGCGTGCTCTACAGCACCCACCTGGCCGCCCTGCCCGACTCCGAGCAGAAGATCTTCGACGACTACTGGCGCGGAGCCCACGCCCAGGCGCTGCGCTCCGCCGAGGACACCGTGATCCTCGCCGGCGCCGCCCGGGCCGCCCACGTCACCGACGCCCAGCGCTGGCAGGCCGCCTCCGGCCCCGTCCTGGACGACCTCGGCCGGATGGGCGTCGACTCCGCCGAGCGCTTCGGCGCCCGCGTACGGCCCGTCGCCATCGGCGTCCTGATCAAGGCCGCCATCGCCGCCGTCCTCGGCCTCGCCGCCCTCGTCACCTCGCTCGTCATCTCCCTGCGCATCGGCCGCGGCCTGGTCAGGGACCTGCGCCGGCTGCGCAAGGAGGCCCACGAGATCTCGGGCGTGAGGCTGCCCGCCGTGATGCGCCGCCTCGCGGCCGGCGAACGGGTCGACGTCGACGCCGAGGCCCCCCGCCGCGCCCACGGCTCCGACGAGTTCGGCCAGGTCGGCCAGGCCCTCGACACCCTCCAGCGCGCCGCCGTCGAGGCCGCCGTCAAGCAGGCCGACATGCGCCGCGGGGTCTCCGACGTCTTCGTCAACCTCGCCCGCCGCAGCCAGGTGCTGCTGCACCGTCAGCTGACCCTCCTGGACACCATGGAGCGGCGCACCGAGGACACCGACGAACTCGCCGACCTCTTCCGCCTCGACCACCTCACCACCCGCATGCGCCGCCACGCGGAGGGCCTGGTCATCCTCTCCGGCGCCGCCCCCTCCCGGCAGTGGCGCAAGCCCATCCAGCTGATGGACGTCGTCCGCGCGGCCGTCGGCGAGGTCGAGGCGTACGAACGCATCGAGGTGCGCCGGCTGCCGCGCCTGGCCCTCAACGGCCCCGCCGTCGCCGACCTCACCCACCTCCTCGCCGAGCTGCTCGAGAACGCCACCGTCTTCTCGCCGCCGCACACCACCGTCCAGGTCCTCGGCGAACGCGTCTCCAACGGCTTCACCCTGGAGATCCACGACCGCGGCCTGGGCCTGACCCCCGACGCGATGCTCGAGGCCAACCTGCGCCTCGCCGAGACCCCCGAGTTCGAGCTCTCCGACACCGACCGCCTCGGCCTCTTCGTGGTCAGCCGGCTCGCCCAGCGCCAGGGCATCCGCGTCAGCCTGCAGACGTCCCCGTACGGCGGCACCACGGCCGTCGTGCTCATCCCCTCCACGCTGCTCACCGACACGCTGCCCCTCGGCGGCGCCCGGCGCACCGAGGACACCGGCGGCCGCCCGCTCCCGCGCAAGCGGCCCGCCCCCGGCCCGGCCGGGGCGGAGCCCGCGCTCCGCCCGCTCGACGGCGGGCCGGGAGAGCAGCACCACCAGGCCCCCGACGGCCCCGACGCCGAACGGACCCCGACCGGCGGCCTCCCCCGGCGCGTGCGCCAGGCCAGCCTCGTGCCGCAGCTGAAGGAGGCCCCGGCCGCCCGCACCCGTCCCGAACCGGACCCCGCCGACGCCGGCGCCGACCGCGACGCCGAGGAGGTACGGGCCCGCATGGCGGCCCTGCAGCGCGGCTGGGAACGCGGGCGGGAGCACAATGACGGGCCGGGGCACCGGGGGACGACGAACCCACCGAGCACCACAGCACCAGGAACGACAATTGAGGGGGACGGTCGATGACCGCACCGAAGGCCGCCATACGCAACGCTCCGTCGCAGACGGACCCGGCCCGGCAGACCAACGGCACCGGTGAGCTCAGCTGGCTCCTCGACGAACTCGTCGAGCGCGTCAGCAGCATCAGCAGGGCACTCGTGCTCTCCAGCGACGGCCTGGCCACCGGCAGCTCCAAGGGGCTCACCCGCGAGGACGCGGAGCACCTGGCAGCCGTCGCGTCCGGCTTCCACAGCCTCGCCAAGGGCGTGGGCCGCCACTTCGCGGCCGGCCAGGTCCGCCAGACCATGGTCGAACTGGACGAGGCGTTCCTGTTCGTCACCGCCGCCGGCGACGGCAGCTGTCTGGCCGTCCTGGCCGACGCCGACTCCGACATCGGCCAGGTCGCCTACGAGATGACGCTGCTCGTCAAGCGGGTGGGCACGCACCTGGCCACCGCTCCGCGCGCCGGCGTCGCCGACGAGTGACCGGCGGCATGACCGGAGACCCCGCGCACGAGGCCCGCTGGTACGACGACGCGGCGGGCCCCGTGGTCCGTCCGTACGCCATGACCCGCGGCCGCACGCGGGGCCCGGCCGAGGAGCGGCTCGACCTGATCGCGCTCGTCGTCGCCGAGGACTTCCTGGTGTCCCACCCCGGCGGGGCACACGCCATCGCCGACCGGACCCTCTCCCCGGAGCACCTCGACATCGCCGAGCTCGCCCTGGAGGAACCCCGGTCCATCGCGGAACTCGCCGCCGGGCTCGACCTCCCGGTCGGCGTGGTCCGCGTCCTCGTCGGCGACCTGATCGACGCCGGCTACGTCCGGGCCTCGCGCCCGGTCCCGCCGGCGGAGCTGCCCGACGCGGGCATCCTGCGCGAGGTGATCGCGGGCCTGCGGGCGCTGTGACCGGCCGCCCCGGGCCGGCACCGGACCCGGCCGGTCCGGTGCCGGCCCGGGGCGGACCGGACGGGGGTTGTCGAGGCGGTGGTCCTTACGGAACGATCACTACCACGGGGGAGCGCGATGCCGCACTGACCCTGAATCGGAGGAGAAACCCATGGTGTTCGGGCGCTCTGACCGCCGGATACGACCCTCGGTCACCCCGGTGGCCCTCAAGGTCCTCGTCGCCGGCGGCTTCGGCGTGGGCAAGACCACCCTCGTCGGTGCCATCAGCGAGATCAAGCCGCTGCGCACCGAGGAACTGCTGACCGAGGCGGGCCGCCCGGTGGACGACACCTCCGGCGTCGAGGCCAAGACCACCACCACCGTCGCCATGGACTTCGGCCGCATCACCCTGCGCGAGGACCTCGTCCTCTACCTCTTCGGCACCCCCGGCCAGGACCGCTTCTGGTTCCTGTGGGACGAACTGGCGCAGGGCGCGCTCGGCGCGGTCGTCCTGGCCGACACCCGGCGCCTGGAGGACTGCTTCGCCGCCGTCGACTACTTCGAGCGGCGCGGCATCGCCTTCACCCTCGCCGTCAACTGCTTCGACGGTGCGGTCCGCTACCCCGAGGAAGTCGTCCGCGACGCCCTCGACCTCGACCCCGAGGTGCCCGTCATCATGTGCGACGCCCGCGAGCGCGAGTCCGTCAAGCACGTCCTGGTCTCCGTCGTCGAACACGCGCTCGCCGCGGGCATCACCGACCGCCGGGCCGCCGCCGTCTGACGAACCCTCCAGCCGTCTGACGACGCGGCGCGCCTAAACGTCCTCGTCGAGCCAGCCGAGCGTACGCTCCACCGCCTTGCGCCACTGGCGGTACTCGCGCTCCCGCTCCGCCCCGTCCATCCGCGGCTCCCACCGCGCGTCCCGCCGCCAGTGCGACCGCAGCTCGTCCAGATCCCGCCACACCCCCGTGGCGAGCCCGGCGGCGTAAGCCGCCCCCAGCGAGGTCGTCTCCGCGACCACCGGACGGATCACCGGCACCCCCAGCACATCGGCCTGGTGCTGCATCAGCAGGCCGTTGACGGTCATCCCACCGTCCACCTTCAGCTCGGTGATCCGCACGCCCGAGTCTCCGGCCATCGCGTCCACCACCTCGCGCGTCTGCCAGGCGGTCGCCTCCAGCACCGCCCGCGCCAGGTGCGCCCTGGTGACGTAGCGCGTCAGCCCCGTGATCACACCACGGGCGTCGGAGCGCCAGTACGGCGCGTACAGCCCGGAGAACGCGGGCACCACATACGCGCCCCCGTTGTCGGGGACGCTCGCCGCCAGCGCCTCGATCTCGTCGGCCGAACGGATCAGGCCCAGCTGGTCGCGGACCCACTGCACCAGCGAGCCCGTCACCGCGATCGAGCCCTCCAGGCAGTACACCGGGTCCTCACCACCGAGCCGGTACCCCACCGTCGTCAGCAGACCGCTCTTGGACGGCACGGGCCTGGTCCCGGTGTTCAGCAGCAGGAAGCTTCCGGTGCCATAGGTGTTCTTGGCCTCGCCCACCCCGTAGCACGTCTGCCCGAAGACCGCCGCCTGCTGATCGCCGAGCGCGGCCGCCACCGGCACCCCGGCCAGCCGGCCGGTGGCCCGCCCGTACACCTCCGCCGACGAGCGGATCTCCGGCAGCACCGCCTCGGGGATCCGCATCGCCGCCAGGATCCGCGGGTCCCACTCCAGCCTCTCCAGGTCCATCAGCAGGGTGCGGGAGGCGTTGGTGACGTCCGTGACGTGCACGCCCCCGTCCGTACCGCCCGTCAGATTCCAGATCAGCCAGGAGTCGACGGTCCCGAAGGCGATCTCCCCGTTCTCCGCCCGCCGCCGCAGCCCCGGCACCTCATCCAGCAGCCAGGCGCACTTGGGCCCGGAGAAGTAACTGGCCAGCGGCAGCCCCGTCGCCCGCCGGAACCGGTCCTGCCCCTCCGCGCCGCCCAGCTCGCGGCAGAGCGCCGCGGTGCGGGTGTCCTGCCAGACGACGGCGTTGTGCACGGGCCGGCCCGTGGCGCGGTCCCACAGCACCGTCGTCTCGCGCTGGTTGGTGATGCCCAGCGCGCTCAGCTCGTCCGCCCGCAGCCCCGCCCGGGACAGCGCACCGGCCACCACCGCCTGCACCTTCGCCCAGATCTCGCTCGCGTCGTGCTCCACCCAGCCGGGCCGGGGGAAGATCTGCCGGTGCTCCCGCTGGTCGACGGCGACGACCGCCCCGTCCCGGTCGAAGATCATGCAGCGGCTCGAGGTGGTGCCCTGATCGATCGCGGCTACGTACGAGCCCGTCATGGCGTCTCCCCAGTCGGAAGCCGGTCGGCAAGGACCGCGCGGAAGGCCGCGCGGCAACGGGCAGTGTTCTGCGGCCCCGCAGGAGCGTCAAGAGCCGTCGCGTCAGCGCACGGGGAAGTCGAAATACGTCGACGGATAGGGCTCGCCCTTCAGCGTGTAGTGCCACCACTCCTCCGGGAGATTGCCGAAACCCGCCCGCTCCATGGCCGACTTCAGCAGCAGCCGGTTGGCCCGCTGCCGGCCCTGCACCCGCGGATCGAGGGTGTGGGAGAGCGTGTCGAAACAGTCGAAGCCGGTGCCCATGTCGACCGAGTTGTCGGGAAACCGCTCCGCCCTCGGCGCGAAGCACGGCACGAGCGGCTCACCGGGCACATACGGCCGCGTCGGCCACGCCGGCAACCGCACCACCGTCAGATCCAGCGTGCTGCCCCTGCTGTGACCCGACTTCGCCGCGATGTAGCCGTCCTCGAACAAACGCGACTTCTCCACCCGCGGATAGAACTCCCCCTTCATCCGCACGTCCCCGAGATCCTTCGCCCACGCCACGAAGTCGTTCACCGCACGCTGCGGCCGGTAGCAGTCGTAGACCTTGAGGGTGTACCCCTGCCGCAGCAGCCCGCGCTGCGCCCGGCGCAGCGCCTCGGCGGCCGGGCGCGTGAGCAGACAGCGCGGACGCTCGTAGCCCTCGACACGGTGGCCGGTGAAGTTGTGCACCCCGGCGTACCGCATCTCCTGCACGATCGTGGGATCCACCTCGGCGAGGGCGACGAAGCCGGGCGGAGCCTGCCGCTGCGGACCTCCCGGCGCGGCAGTAGCGGCCACCGCGGGAGCGGACACGGCGGCGACGGGAAGGACGAGCGCCGCCACCACGGCGCGCAGCACAACGGAGAGTCTCGACATGACCCCCTCAACTACCAGGTGCCGCGGCCCCGGGGAAGGGGGTACGGCGCCTCAGCCGCGCAACCGCACCGGGTACCCCACCTCCGACGCCCCCTCCTGCTCGACCGTCACCAGCCCGTTCCGCGACCGGGTCGTGAACCGCACCACCTCCGGCCGCCCCCACCCCTCACCCGCGTCCGTGATCAGCACCCCGCCCCCCGTACGCCCCGCCGCCGGCGGCCACACCTCCAGCTCCACCGCCCCGTCCGCACCCGCCACCGGCACCACCGAACCCGCCCGCGCCAGCACCGGAACACGCGACAGCGGAGCGTCCAGCAGCACCTGCCCCGGCCCCTCGTGCGCCCGCCCCGTCGCCGTGTCGTACCACCGCCCGCGCGGCAACCGCACCGCCCGCCGGTCCGCCCCCGCCTCCAGCACCGGCGCCACCAGCAGCGAATCGCCCAGCAGGAACGCGTCCTCGCAGTCCCGCAGCGCCCGGTCCTCCGGCGAGCGCCACCACACCGGCCGCACATACGGGGCCCCCGTCCGCTGCGCCAGGTGCGCCAGCGTCACGTAGTACGGCAACAGCCGCATCCGTTCCCGAAGCGCCGCCCCCGTGTGCTCCAGCGCCTCCGCCCCGAACTCCCACGGCTCCCGCCGCCCCGCCGTGATCGCCGCATGCGTACGGAACAGCGGCATGTACGCACCCAGCTGGAACCACCGCACGAACAGCTCGGGCGACGGAAAGCCGGTGAACCCCCCGACGTCCGGCCCCGAGTACGGCACCCCGCACAGCCCAAGCCCCAGCACCAGCGCCAACGACGCCCGCAGCCCCGGCCAGCCCGTCGCCACGTCCCCCGACCACGTGCCGCCGTAGCGCTGCATGCCCGCCCAGCCCGACCGCGAGAAGAGGAACGGCCGCTCCTGCGGCCGCAGCGCGCACAGGCCCTCGTAGCCCGCCCGCGCCATCGACAGCCCGTACACGTTGTGCGCCTCGCGATGGTCGCCGCCGCGCCCCTCCAGCGCGTGCCGGGCCGAGAGCGGCAGCGAAGGATCACCGAACGCCGCGAACGACACCGGCTCGTTCATGTCGTGCCACACCCCGGAGAAGCCCTGCACCAGCCGCTCCGCGTACAGCCCGCCCCACCACCGGCGCACCCCCGGATCGGTGAAATCGGGAAAGACCGACTCACCCGGCCACACCTCGCCCCGCACGTCCTCGCCCCGGGCGTCCCGCACGAACGCCCCCGCCTCCCGCCCGCTGTCGTACACCTCCAGCCCCGGCTCCACCTTCACCGCCGGATCCACGATCGACACCAGCCGCACGCCCTCGCCGCGCAGATCGGCCGCCAGCCCCGGCAGATCCGGGAACCGCTCCCGGTCCACGGTGAACACCCGGTGCCCCCGGTAGTGGTCGATGTCCAGATGCACCGCCGACAGCGGCAGCCCCCGCTCCCGGTAACCGGCCACCACCCGCCGCACCTCGCCCTCACTGCCGAACCCCCAGCGCGCGTGCTGGTACCCCAGCGCCCACGCCGGCGGCAGCGCGGCCCCGCCCGTCAACGCCGCCCAGCCGTGCAGCACCCGCGCCGGCGTGCCCACCACCACCCACGAGCGCAGCGGACCGCCCTCCATCCGCATCTCGCAGCGCCCCGGCCGGTCGTGCCCCGACCCCGCCCCCTCCTCGCCCTCCCACAACGTCACCCGGCCGTCCCAGGTGTTGTCGCAGAACGCCAGATGCGTGCCCGCGTCCGCCACCACCAGCTGCACCGGCATCGTGATGTACAGCGGATCGTCCCCCGGCTCGAACGCACCCCCCGGATCGGTGTTCCACAGCCGGTACACCCCGTCCCGCAGCCGCGGCCCCGCCGCCCGCCCGCCCAGCCCGAAGAACCGCGCGTCCGCCGCCACCTCCGAACGCTGCACCCAGCGCGCACCGCCCGATGCCCCCGCCACCGGCTCCCACCAGCGCGGCGGCAGATCACGGCGCAGCATCACCCCGCCCGGCGTGCGCACCTCCACCGCCCCGTGCCGGGACACCACCACCAGCACCCGCTCCGACACCACCCGCCAGCCACCGTCCGTGTCCGGCTCCAGCACCGCCCGCTCGTCCACCTCCGGCACCGGCCCCGCCAGCGCGTACGACGGCTCCGGAGCCGCCCCGTCCCACCCGCAGAACACCGCACCGCCCGCCGCCACCCGCACCCGCAGCGACGACCGCGCGAACCGCACCACCCCGCCCCCCGGCTCCGGATCCGCACCCTCCGCCGGCCCCGGCACCCGCGCCCGCTGCGCCCCCGGCCGCGGCAGCCCGGCCGCGTCCACCCGGCGCCGCCGCCACGCCGAGCGCACGGACCGCAGGCCCTGTGCGCTCCCCACGGTCCGCAACGAGGCCATCCACTTCACCGTTCGCACAAGGTCACCCGCGTCCATGTCGCTCACCCTGCCACCGTCCCCATCCGCCTCGCGCAGCGTTCAACCGGCGTTCACCCCAGCAGGGCGTGCCCCCCACATGGCGGTGTGACACCACCCCTGGTGCGGGAGTCGATCACATGGCATCGTCCTGGTCAGCCGTGTCACGCGCCGATCCCGCCGTGCCACGGCGCCGCCCACGACGCGTACCGCCCGGGAGCAGCCAGATGACCACCGCACCGCAGCCCGCCGACTCGCCGCAGCCCCTGTGGAGCCCGGGCGAGGACCGCATCGCCCGCGCCCAGGTCACCCGCTTCCACCGCCGGGCGGCCGAGCGGCACGGCGCCCCCGCACCCGTCGCCGGCGACCCCGTCGCGAGCTACGCGGCCCTGCACCGCTGGTCGGTGGAGGAACCCGAGCCGTTCTGGCAGGCCCTCACCGAGTGGTGCGACGTCCGCTTCTCCACCCCCTACGAGCGCGTCCTCGCCGACCGCGCCATGCCCGGCGCCCGCTGGTTCCCCGGCGCCACCCTCAACTACGCCGAGCACGCCCTGCGCGCCGCCCAGGACCCCGCCAGAGCCGGCGAACCCGCCCTCCTGCACGTCGACGAGACCCACGAACCGCGCCCCGTCACCTGGGCCGAGCTCCGCCGCCAGGTCGGCTCCCTGGCCGCCGAGCTGCGCCGCATCGGCGTACGCCCCGGCGACCGCGTCAGCGGCTACCTGCCCAACGTCCCGCAGGCCGTCGTCGCCCTCCTGGCCACCGCCGCCGTCGGCGGCGTGTGGACCTCCTGCGCCCCCGACTTCGGCGCCCGCAGCGTCCTGGACCGCTTCCAGCAGGTCGAACCCGTCGTCCTGTTCACCGTCGACGGCTACCACTACGGCGGCAAGCGCCACGAGCGCACCGACGTCGTCGCCGAGCTGCGCGCCGAACTGCCCACCCTGCGCGCCGTCGTCCACATCCCCCTGCTGGGCACGCCGGCCCCGGAAGGCGCCCTGGAGTGGGACGTGCTGGTGTCGGCCGACACCGAACCGGTCTTCGAACAGGTCCCCTTCGACCACCCCCTGTGGGTGCTCTACTCCTCGGGCACCACCGGCCTGCCCAAGGCCATCGTCCAGTCCCAGGGCGGCATCCTCGTCGAACACCTCAAGCAGCTCGCCCTCCACTGCGACCTCGGCCCCGGCGACCGCTTCTTCTGGTACACCTCCACCGGCTGGATGATGTGGAACTTCCTCGTCTCCGGCCTCCTGGTGGGCTCCACCGTCGTCCTGTACGACGGCAGCCCCGGCCACCCCGACACCGCCGCCCAGTGGCGCATCGCCGAGCGCACCGGCGCCACACTCTTCGGCACCTCCGCCGCGTACGTCATGGCCTGTCGCAAGGCCGGTATCCACCCGGGCCGCGACTTCGACCTCTCCCGCGTCCAGTGCGTCGCCACCACGGGCTCGCCGCTGCCGCCGGACGGCTTCCGGTGGATCCACGACGAGGTGGCCGAGGACATGTGGATCGCCTCGGTGAGCGGCGGCACGGACGTCTGCAGCTGCTTCGCGGGCGCGGTGCCCACCCTCCCGGTCTACATCGGCGAGCTGCAGGCCCCCTGCCTCGCCACGGACCTCCAGGCCTGGGACGCCCGCGGCAAGCCCGTCGTCGACGAGGTCGGCGAGCTCGTCGTCGCCGCCCCCCTGCCCTCGATGCCGATCCACTTCTGGAACGACCCGGACGGCAGCCGCTACCGCGACAGCTACTTCGAGATGTTCCCGGGCGTATGGCGGCACGGCGACTGGATCACCCTCACCTCCCGCGGCACCGTCGTCATCCACGGCCGCTCCGACTCCACCCTCAACCGGCAGGGCGTCCGCATGGGCTCCGCCGACATCTACGAGGCCGTCGAACGCCTCCCCGAGATCCGCGAATCCCTCGTCATCGGCGTCGAACAGCCCGACGGCGGCTACTGGATGCCCCTCTTCGTCCACCTCGCCCCCGGCGCCACGCTCGACGACGACCTTCTCGACCGCATCAAGCGCACCATCCGCCAACAACTCTCCCCGCGCCACGTCCCCGACGAGGTCATCGAGGTCCCGGGCATCCCGCACACCCTCACCGGCAAGCGCATCGAGGTCCCCGTCAAACGCCTGCTCCAGGGCACCCCGCTGGAGAAGGCGGTCAACCTCGGATCCGTCGACGCCCCCGGACTCCTCGCCTTCTACGAACGCCTGGGACGCGAACGCCGCTGACCGGCCGACCGCCGCCGGACGGCCCGTTGTCAGACCCCCCGGTTACTGTGAGTGAGCATCGATCGCTCGCGCTGAGGGGGAGAAGCACATGGCGCACACCGACAACGACCGGCGGCGGCCGACCGCGCGACGCAGGCTGCGCAACGAGACGCCGAGCACCGTGGCCGTCCTGGCCGACGGGAGGGACTTCGCCGCCATGCGGCGGTACGACAGCTTCCACTTCGACGACCACACCACCTACCTGCGGCAGATGGAAGGTCACCTGCGCGCACTCGCCGCCCAGGGCACCTACACCAGCATCGCCCTGTTCGACCCCGTGGACTACGAGGAGTACTGCACCGACCTGCACCTCGACCCCGACACCGCCCTCAGCCGCACCCGCTACACGGCCGAGGTCGCCGCGGCCGGCACCAAGGTCACCTACGACGGCCGGCCCCTCACCCGCCTGCTGCCCCACCTCGTCCACGAGGCCGAGCAGCAGGCCACCTGGGAGTACGCCTCCGCCCTGCTGGCCACCGGCGGCGACTGCGCCGCCTGCGGAGAGGACATCGGCCGGGCCGCCTTCGCCCGCGCCTCCCAGGCACTGCGCCGGATCGTCGAGGCCGTGGGCGAGGGCAGACACCACCTCGTCTGCAGCGTCCAGGCCGAAGGGGACACCCCACTCGTCGCCGTGCTCCCCACCGAGTGCGACGACGGCCGACTGCAGCTGGGCGAGGCGGCGGCCCTCGTCTTCTGCACCGTCCTGGCGGCCGGCCTCGCCACCGACCGCCCCGGCGGCGTCGTCCTGCGCACCACCCTGCCCGGCCGGCCGGACACCGTACGGGGCTGGGGACTGAAGGACGGCGGGCTGCGCCCCCTGAGCGAGGCCGAGGTCTTCGCCGCCTACTGCACCGACGCACGCACCGGCGAACCCGTACCGCCCGAGCCCGGCGTCGACTACAGCGCCGGCATCGACCTCGGCATGGAGGAGGCCGACTGAAAGAGAAGGGGTGTCCCGCCGGCCGGCGGGACACCCCTTCTCTTCTCACTTCACACGCACATCACGCGTGCCACCCCGGCTCACTCGCCGGACAGCACCGCCTGCGCGGCCCGACGGGCCTCCTCGGCCGAGTCCGTGGCACGGGCGGCAGCCGCCGCACGCTCGCACTGCGCGAGCGTGTGCTTGGCCAGCGTGGCACGCACGTAAGGAATCGAGGCAGCGCCCATGGACAGGCTCGTCACACCCAGACCCGTCAGCACACAGGCCAGCAGTGGGTCCGAGGCGGCCTCGCCGCACACGCCGCAGCTCTTGCCCTCCGCCTTGGCGGCCTCGGCCGACAGGGCGATCAGGTCGAGCAGCGCCGGCTGCCAGGGGTCCTGCAGACGCGAGACCGCACCGACCTGACGGTCAGCCGCGAACGTGTACTGCGCCAGGTCGTTCGTCCCCAGCGACAGGAACTCGACCTCCTGCAGGATCGAACGCGCCCGCAGCGCGGCGGAGGGAATCTCCACCATCGCACCGAACTTCGCCTGCAGCCCCGCCTCACGGCACGCGTCGGCGAACGCCTTGGCGTCGGTCCGGTCCGCCACCATCGGAGCCATGACCTCGAGGTAGACCGGCAGCCCCTGCGCGGCCTTGGCCAGCGCGGTCAGCTGCGTGCGCAGCACCTCCGGGTGGTCCAGCAGCGTGCGCAGACCCCGCACGCCCAGCGCCGGGTTGGGCTCGTCGGCCGGGGTCAGGAAGTCCAGCGGCTTGTCCGCGCCCGCGTCCAGCACCCGCACGACCACACGGCCCTCGGGGAACGCCTCCAGCACCTTGCGGTACGCCTCGACCTGCTTGGCCTCCGACGGCGCCTTCGCACTGTCGTCAAGGAAGAGGAACTCGGTACGGAACAGGCCCACGCCCTCCGCACCCGCCTCGACCGCGGCCGGCACGTCCGCCGGACCGCCGACGTTCGCCAGCAGCGGCACCTTGTGCCCGTCCGACGTCGCACCCGGACCCGACGACGCGGACAGCGCGGCCTTGCGCTCCTCCGCGGCCTTCGTCAGCTCCGCACGCTTCTCCGGGCTCGGGTCGACGAAGATGTCGCCCGTGCTGCCGTCCACGGCCACCACCGTGCCCTCGGCAAGCTCCCCGGCACCCGGCAGCGCCACCACGGCCGGAACCCCCAGCGCCCGCGCCAGGATGGCGCTGTGGCTGGTCGGCCCGCCCTCCTCGGTCACGAAGCCCAGCACCAGCGTCGGGTCCAGCAGCGCGGTGTCGGCCGGCGCCAGGTCCCGCGCGATGAGCACGTACGGCTCGTCGCTGTCCGGCACACCCGGCATCGGCACGCCCAGCAGGCGCGCGACGATGCGGTTGCGCACGTCGTCCAGGTCGGCCACGCGGCCGGCCAGGTACTCGCCCGCGTTGGCGAGCAGCGCGCGGTAGGCGGCGAAGGCGTCGTACACCGCACGCTCGGCGGTGCTGCCGACGGTGATGCGCCGTTCGACGTCGGCCATCAGCTCCGGGTCCTGCGCCATCATGGCCTGGGCCTCGAGCACGTGCTGGGCCTCGCCACCGGCCAGGTTGCCGCGCGCGATGAGGTCGGCGGCGACGGCCTCGACGGCCTGGCGCGCACGCCCCTGCTCGCGCGGCGCCTCGTCCGCCGGGATCTGCTTGGCCGGCGGCTCGAGAACCGCCGTGCCCATGTGCCGCACCTCGCCGATCGCCACACCGTGGCTCACGCCGACGCCTCGCAGCGTTGTCTCCATTTCACCCGTCTCCGGTTGGATGCGGCGGGTCGTGTCCGCCGCAGTGGATGTCGTACGCGCCGTCCTCCGGACGGCTCAAGGTCACCGCAGGTGAAACGTCACTGCCAGGTGAAGAGGGTGTCGCCCGCCTTGAGGTCGCCCTCTTCGCGGACGTCGGCCAGCGCGTCGGCCGTGGCCTCGAGCGCGACGATCGGGCAGATCGGCGACTTGCCGGCCTCTTCGACGGCGACCGGGTTCCAGCGCACGACTTCCTGCCCGCGCGTCACGGTGTCGCCCTTGTTGACGAGCAGCTCGAAGCCCTCGCCGTTGAGCTGGACGGTGTCGATGCCGAGGTGCGTCAGCACACCGTGGCCCTCGCCGTCGACGACGACGAACGCGTGCGGGTGCAGCGAGACGATGACACCGTCGACGGGCGAGACCGCGGCGGCGGGCTCACGCACGGGGTCAATGGCGGTACCGGGTCCCACCATCGCGCCGGAGAAGACCGGATCGGGCACTGCCGCGAGTCCGATGGCGCGTCCGGCGATCGGGGACGTCACGGTGGTCATGGGAAGCCTCCCAGAGGTGGAGATTCATCACGCGCCGTCACTACCTGTCCTGGACGGCGCACTGGTCGGAAGCCTAAGTCATAGGAACTGAGGATTCCGCACGAGCGTGCGCGCGGGACCCCGTGTGCGCTGCGTAATCGATTTGCCTCGGATCGGCGAGGCATGTACTGTCAGATTCCTGCCCACGACCGAGGCCCGCAGTCAACTGCTGGCAAGGCGGAGGGCGGCACTCCATCGGATAAGATCCAATTCCCGGATCCGCTTCTGTATGTCTGCGTGCATTCGTATGCAGAAAACGAGCGGTAAGGGGGCCGGAAAACTCCTGATAGAGTGGTGGAACACCGAAGGGAACGCCCGGAGGAAAGCCCGAGAGGGTGAGTACAAAGGAAGCGTCCGTTCCTTGAGAACTCAACAGCGTGCCAAAAGTCAACGCCAGATATGTTGAC
>NZ_JBFADG010000013.1:0-154186 GCF_040641275.1 Streptomyces sp. NPDC021096
GTGGTCTCCAACCTCACCGGCGCGCAGGCCACCGACGAGCAGCTGCGCTCGGCGGAGTACTGGGTGCGTCACGTCCGTGAGGCGGTCCGCTTCGCGGACGGCGTCCGTACCCTGCAGGCCGAGGGTGTGACGCGTTTCCTGGAGCTCGGCCCGGACGGCGTTCTGTCCGCCATGGCCCGCGAATCGGTGGCCGATGAGGCCGCCGTGATCCTGCCCGTCCTGCGCAAGGGCCGGGCCGAGGAGTCCTCGGTCGTCGACGCGGTGGCGCGACTGCATCTCTGCGGTGCGGGTGTCGACTGGCCGGCGTTCTTCGCCGGTACCGGAGCCCGCCGTGTCGACCTGCCGACCTATGCCTTCCAGCACCAGAGGTTCTGGCCCGCCGTGATGACGATGGGCGGCAGCGCGGAGGCCGTCGGGCTGAAGTCCGCGGAACACCCGCTGCTCAGCGGGGCCGTGGAACTGGCGGGCTCCGACGGGTTCCTGTTCACCGGCCGGCTGGGCGTGCAGTCGCACTCCTGGCTCGCCGACCATGTGGTGATGGGCTCGGTGCTCGTGCCCGGCACGGCGCTGCTGGAGCTTGTGCTGCACGCCGGTGCGGAGGTCGGTTGCGATGCGGTGGAGGAGCTGACCCTGGCCGCGCCGCTGGTCCTGCCCGAGCGGGGCGGCGTCCAGCTGCAGGTGTGGGCCGGTGAACCGGACGGGACCGGACGCCGCGCGGTGACCGTGCACTCCCGCCCGGACGACGCCGATGACCAGCTGTGGACGCTGCACGTCAGCGGCACCCTCGTGACGGCTTCGTCCTCCGCTCCGTCCTCCGCTTCGTCCTCCGCGGCGTTCGACGCCACGGTCTGGCCGCCGCAGGGCGCCGAGCCGGTCGACGTGAACGGCTGCTACGAGCGGTTCGCCGACGCCGGCCTCGAGTACGGCCCCGCGTTCCAGGGGCTGCGGGCGGCATGGCGGGTCGGCGAGGACGTGTTCGCCGAGGTCGCTCTGCCTGACGGCATCGACAGCGAGGCATTCGGCCTGCACCCCGTGTTGTTCGACGCGAGCCTGCACGCGGTCGCGCTGATCGGTCTGCGCGAGGGCAACCGGGCCGGTGTGCCGTTCTCCTGGAGCGGTGTATCGCTGCACGCGGCGGGAGCGTCCGCGGTGCGGGTGCGTCTTTCCCGGACGGGTGAAGGCGACCTCTCGATCGCGATGGCGGACACCATGGGTGCCCCGGTCGCCTCGGTCGAGTCGCTGGCGGTCCGACCGATCGCGGCGGATCAGCTGAACGCTGTCGGCCACGACTCGCTGTTCGAACTCGTCTGGGCCGCGGTCCAGGTGCCGGGCGGTGAGGCGGACGCCGAGGTGTTCACCGGGCCTTCGGTGGAGACGAGCACGGATCTGCTGCCGCTCGCAGAATCGGAAGCAGATGTTCCGAGTGTGGTGCTGGTGCCGGTGGCTGCGACCTGCGGTTCCGATTCCGTGGTGGAGTCGGTGCATGCGGCCGTGTCGCGGGTGCTGGGTCTGGTGCAGTCGTGGTTGGCCGAGGAGCGGTTCGCCGGTTCGCGTCTGATGTTCGTGACGCGGGGCGCGACGACCGGTGACGACCTCGTCGGTGCCGCCGTGTGGGGCCTGATCCGCTCGGCACAGTCCGAGAACCCCGGACGCTTCGGCCTGGTCGACGCCGACGTCGACGAGGACTCCTCGTCGGTCCTGCTGCGTCGGTCGCTCGCTCTGGACGAGCCTCAGCTGGCCGTCCGGGGCGGCGAGGTACTGGCGGCCCGGCTGGCCCGGGTGCCGGCGCCGGTCGAGTCCGGTCCTGCGGTGTGGAGTTCCGAGGGGGCCGTACTGATCACCGGTGGTACGGGTGGTCTGGGCCGTGCGGTGGCGCGCCACCTGGTGGCCGAGCACGGTGTGCGGAGCCTGTTGCTGGTCAGCCGCAGTGGTCCGGCCGCCGAGGGCGTCGAGGATCTTGTCGCGGAGCTGGAGGAGCAGGGCGCGGCGGTGGCCGTGGAGTCCTGTGACGTGACGGACCAGGTCGCGGTGGCCGAGCTGGTGGCGCGGCATCCGGTCTCGGCCGTGGTGCACACGGCAGGTGTGCTGGACGACGGTGTGATCGGGTCGCTGACCCCGGAGCGTCTGTCGGCCGTGCTGCGCCCGAAGGTGGACGCGGCGTGGAACCTGCACCGGGCCACCGAGCACAAGAACCTCTCCGCGTTCGTCGTCTTCTCGTCCGTGGCAGGCACCTTCGGGAGCCCCGGCCAGGCGAACTACGCCGCGGGCAATGCCTTCCTGGACGCTCTCGCACGGTTCCGTCAGGCCGAGGGCCTGCCGGGCGTGTCGCTGGCCTGGGGTCCCTGGACGCAGGACGGCGGAATGACCGGGGCGCTCAGCGACGCCGACGTCGAGCGGATGACCCGGGCGGGTATGCCGCCGTTGTCGGTGGAGCAGGGTCTGGCGCTGTTCGACGCCGCGCTGTCCGGGGCGGAGCCGGCCGTACTGCCGGTGCGTCTCGACCTGGCGGCCTTGCGGGCACTGGGCGACGTACCTGCCCTGCTGCGCGGTCTGGTCCGCAGCCGCGGTCGCAAGGCGGTCACGGCCGGCACCGGAGCAGCCTCCGGGCTGGTGCAGCGCCTGACGGGGCTGACCACCGAGGAGCGGCACGAGCTGCTGCTGGACGTCGTGCGGGGACAGATCGCGGTGGTGCTGGGCCACGCCGGAGTCGCGGAAGTCGACCCGGCCAAGGCCTTCCAGGACCTCGGCTTCGACTCCCTGACGGCAGTGGAACTGCGCAACCGCCTGGGCACGGTCACCGGCCTGCGGCTCCCCGCGACCGCCGTGTTCGACTACCCCAACGCGAACGCCCTGGTGAGCTTCCTCCTGGACGAACTGCTCGGCACCGATCCCGCGGAGGCGCTGGTGCCGGTGCGGGTGTTGCCGCCGGTTGCCGACGATCCGGTGGTGATCGTGGGCATGAGCTGCCGCTACCCGGGTGGGGTGTCCTCTCCCGAGGACCTGTGGCGCCTGGTGTCCGAGGGCGTGGACGCGGTGGGCGGCTTCCCTGCCGACCGCGGCTGGGACGTCGACTCGCTCTACAACCCGGACCCCGACCACAGCGGCACCGTCTACACCCGCTCGGGCGGGTTCCTGAAGGACGCGGGGGAGTTCGACCCGGACTTCTTCGGGATGAGTCCCCGGGAGGCGTTGGCGACGGATTCGCAGCAGCGTCTGTTGCTGGAGACGACCTGGGAGGCGTTGGAGCGGGCCGGTATTGATCCGGTGTCGTTGCGGGGAAGCCAGACGGGTGTCTTCGCGGGTGTGATGTACAACGACTACGCGAATCTGCTCTCCGGTCCCGAGTTCGAGGGGTACCAGGGCAGCGGTAGCGCGGGCAGCGTGGCCTCGGGCCGCGTGTCGTACACCTTCGGTTTCGAAGGTCCGGCGGTCACGGTCGACACGGCCTGCTCGTCCTCTCTCGTGGGCATGCACTTGGCCGCGCAGGCACTGCGGTCGGGTGAGTGCTCGCTGGCGGTGGCCGGTGGCGTGACGGTGATGTCGACGCCGACGACCTTCATCGAGTTCTCCCGCCAGCGGGGCCTCTCGCCCGACGGACGCTGCAAGGCGTTCTCCGATGCGGCGGACGGTGTGGGCTGGTCCGAGGGCGTCGGCATGGTCGTACTCGAGCGGCTGTCGGACGCGCGCCGCAACGGCCACCGTGTGCTGGCCGTGGTGCGTGGCTCTGCGGTCAACCAGGACGGTGCGTCGAACGGTTTGACGGCTCCGAACGGTCCGTCGCAGCAGCGAGTGATCCGCCAGGCCCTGGCCAGCGGCGGACTGTCCGCCGCAGACGTCGATGCGGTCGAGGCACACGGCACGGGTACGACGCTGGGTGACCCGATCGAGGCCCAGGCGCTCCTGGCCACCTACGGTCAGGACCGCGACCGCCCGCTGTGGCTGGGTTCGGTGAAGTCGAATCTCGGTCACACGCAGGCCGCGGCCGGCGTCGCGGGCGTCATCAAGATGGTCATGGCGATGCAGCACGGGGTGCTGCCGAGGACACTGCACGTGGACGCCCCGTCCTCGCACGTGGACTGGAGCGCCGGCGCCGTCGAACTGCTGACACAGCAGACCGCCTGGCCCGAGAGCGACCGCCCGCGTCGCGCGGCCGTCTCCTCCTTCGGCATCAGCGGCACGAACGCGCACGTGGTGCTGGAGCAGCCCGAGCCTGTCGAGGCAACGAATGGACAGACCGAGCCCGCGGTCGAGCCCGGTGTGGTGCCGTGGGTGCTCTCGGGCAAGGCGGTGCCGGCACTGCGCGACCAGGCCGCGCGCCTGCTCACGCACCTGACCGCGCGCGGCGAGGAGGACCTCGTCGACATCGGTCTCTCGCTGGCGACGGAACGGTCGGGCTTCACGCACCGCGCCGTGGTGCTTGCCACGGACCGGGATGCCGCGCTGCGCGCCTTGTCCGCATTGGCGGCCGGCGAGCCGGACGCGGGTGTGGTCGAGGGCCCGGCAGGGTCGGGTCGGTCGGCGTTCTTGTTCTCGGGTCAGGGTTCGCAGCGGGTGGGGATGGGCCGTGAGTTGTACGGCCGGTTCCCGGTCTTTGCCGAGGCGTTCGATGCGGTGTGTGCGGGGCTTGATGAGCACCTGGAGCAGCCGGTTTCTGCTGTCGTCTGGGGCGAGGACGAGGAGCTGCTGAATCAGACGGTGTACGCCCAGGCCGGGCTGTTCGCCGTCGAGGTGGCGCTGTTCAGGCTGGTGGAGTCGTGGGGTGTCCGTCCGGACTTCGTGGCCGGCCACTCCATCGGTGAGGTCGCGGCTGCCCATGTGGCGGGTGTGTTCTCGCTGGCGGATGCGTGTGCGTTGGTCAGTGCCCGGGGGCGTCTGATGCAGGCGCTGCCTGCGGGCGGTGCGATGGTGGCCGTGCAGGCGACCGAGGACGAGGTCCTGCCGCACCTGAACGACGATGTTTCGATCGCTGCCGTCAACGGACCGTCGTCCGTAGTCGTCTCGGGCGCGGAGAGCGCCGTCGAGGCGATCCGGGCGCACTTCGAGGCACAGGGCCGTAAGACGACGCGACTGCGCGTCTCGCACGCGTTCCACTCGCCGTTGATGGACCCGATGCTGGACGACTTCCGCGCGGTTCTGGATGGCCTGTCGTACGCCTCTCCGACCATCCCGGTGGTCTCCAACCTCACCGGCGCGCAGGCCACCGACGAGCAGCTGCGCTCGGCGGAGTACTGGGTGCGTCACGTCCGTGAGGCGGTCCGCTTCGCCGACGGCATCCGTACCCTGCAGGCCGAAGGCGTCACCCGCTTCCTGGAGCTCGGCCCGGACGGCGTTCTGTCCGCCATGGCCCAGGAATCGGTGACCGACGAGGCCGCCGTGCTCGTCCCCGTACTCCGCAGGAACCGGGACGAGTCGCCCGCCCTGCTGACCGCCCTGGCGCAGCTCTACGTCCACGGCGCGAAGGTCCGCTGGTCGGCTGCCTATGCCGGCACGGGCGCCCGGAGCGTCGATCTGCCTACGTACGCCTTCCAGCACCAGCGCTTCTGGCCCGCCGGCTCGGCGATGCGTGCCGGGGATATCCGGTTCGCTGGTCTGGGTTCGGCGGAGCACCCGATGCTGGGCGCGGCCGTGGAACTGGTCAATACCGATGGCTACCTCTTCACCGGGCGTCTGTCGGTGCAGTCGCATCCCTGGCTCGCCGACCACGTCGTCATGGGTTCGGTTCTCGTGCCCGGTACGGCCCTGCTGGAGCTGGCGATTCGTGCGGGTGACGAGACTGGTTGCGGTGCGGTGGAGGAGTTGACGCTTGCCGCGCCGCTGGTGCTGCCCGAGCAGGGTGGCGTTCAGGTGCAGGTGTGGGTCGGTGAGCCGGACGACGCAGGTCGCCGCGCTCTCACCATCCACTCCCGCCCCGACAATGCGCAGGCACAGCAGCCCTGGACCCTGCACGCTCAGGGAACCCTGGCAGCCGAAGCGGCAGCGGTGGCGTTCGACGCGGCCGTGTGGCCGCCGGAAGGTGCCGAGCCGGTCGACGTGTCCGACTGCTACGAGCGGTTCGCGGATGCCGGGTTCGAGTACGGCCCGGTGTTCCAGGGCCTGCGGGCAGCCTGGCGCCTGGGCGAGGACGTGTTCGCCGAAGTCGGCCTGCCCGACGGCGTGGACGGCGGAGCCTTCGGGCTCCACCCGGCGCTCTTCGACGCGAGCCTGCACGCCTCCGCCTTCGGCGGGGACGACGACCAGGAGAGCGGCGGCGTGCCGTTCTCGTGGAGCGGGGTCAGCCTGCATGCGGCCGGCGCTTCCGCCGTACGGGTTCGCCTGTCGCGCGGAGGCGACGGCGCGGTGTCGATCGCGCTCGCGGACACCGCGGGCGCGCCGGTCGCCTCCGTCGAGTCGCTGATGGTCCGTCCGATCTCGGCCGAGCAGCTCAATGCCGCTGATCACGACGCGCTGTTCAAGGTCGACTGGACCACGGTCCAGCTCAACGCCATGGCAGCCGCGACCGAGTCCCTGGCCGTCGTCGGCCCGGACCCGCTCGGCCTCGCCGGTGTTCTGGCTGGCGACGGGACTGCCGACGGGACCGCCGTCTTCGCGGACTTCGCATCCCTGAGCGCGGTCGCGGCAGCGGACGTTCCGGACGTCGTGCTCGTGTCGTCGGCAGGCGACGTCGCCGGATCCGGCTCCGACGACACGGCCGGGTCGGTTCACGCGCTGACATCGCGGGTGCTGGACCAGGTGAAGTCCTGGCTGGCCGACGAGCGGTTCGCCGCGTCGCGCCTGGTGTTCGTCACCCGGGGCGCGACGACCGGAGAGGACCTCCCGGGAGCCGCGGCGTGGGGCCTGGTGCGCTCGGCGCAGGCGGAGAACCCCGGGCGCTTCGGCCTGGTGGACCTCGACGGTGCAGACGGAACTTCGGCAGTTCTGCCGAAGGCGCTCGCCCTGGACGAGCCGCAGCTGGCGATCCGGGGCGGCGAGGTGCTGGCACCTCGGCTGGCCCGGGTGCCGGCGCCGGAGGCCCTGGTCGAGTCCGGTCCTGCGGTGTGGGGCTCGGACGGCACGGTGCTGATCACCGGTGGCACGGGCGGTCTCGGTCGCGTCGTGGCACGGCACTTGGTGGCCGAGCACGGTGTGCGGAGCCTGTTGCTGGTCAGCCGCAGTGGTCCGGCCGCCGAGGGCGTCGAGGAGCTCATTGCCGAGCTGAAGGAGCAGGGCGCGGCTGTGGCCGTGGAGTCCTGTGACGTGACGGACCAGGCGGCCGTGGCCGAGCTGGTGGGGCGGCATCCGGTCTCGGCCGTGGTGCACACCGCCGGCGTACTGGACGACGGCGTGATCGGCTCCCTCACCCCGGAGCGTCTGTCGGCCGTCCTGCGTCCGAAGGTGGACGCGGCGTGGAACCTGCACCGGGCCACCGAGCACCTCGGGCTCCACACCTTCGTCACCTTCTCCTCGGCCGCCGGTACGTTCGGCAACCCGGGCCAGGCGAACTACGCCGCGGGCAACGCCTTCCTGGACGCCCTGGCGCAGTACCGCCGGGCCGCGGGACTGCCGGCCGCCTCGCTGGCGTGGGGGCCCTGGACCAAGGACAGCGGCATGACCGGGGCACTGCAGGACGCGGCCGCACAGCGGATCGCCCGCTCGGGCATGCCGGAGCTCTCTCCCGAGGAAGGCGTGGCGCTGTTCGACGCCGCGCTGACCACGGCCGAGGCCGTGGTGCTCCCGGTGCGCCTGGACCTGGCGGCGCTGCGGGCGCAGGGCGAGATCCACCCGCTGCTGCGCGGACTGATCCGGACGTCCGCCCGCCGGTCGGCCACGGCCGGATCCGGCGCCGGGGCCGCGGCGGCCGCCGAACTCGCCCAGCGCCTGTCCGCGCTGTCCATGGCCGAGCGGCACGATGTGCTGCTGGACGTGGTGCGCGGTCAGATCGCGGTCGTCCTCGGACACGCGGGTGCGGAGACGGTGGATCCGGAGCGGGCGTTCCAGGACCTCGGGTTCGACTCCCTGACCTCGGTGGAGCTGCGGAACCGCCTGAGCGCGCTCACCGGGGTCCGGTTGCCGGCCACCCTGCTGTTCGACTACCCGACCCCCGCGGAGCTGGTCGACCACCTCTACGGGCTGGTCGTGCCGGAGGAGCCCTCGGGGCCGGAGTCGCTGCTGAGCGACCTCGACCGGCTGGAGAAGGCGTTCGGCGAGCTGGAGGTCGACGAGGAGGCCCACGAGCAGATAGCGGGCCGCCTCGAGGTGCTCAAGGCGAAGTGGAGCGCCCTGCGCAAGGACGCACGGGCCGAGGACGACTTCGACTTCGACTCCGCTTCCGATGAAGAGGTCTTCGACCTCCTCGACAACGAGCTCGGCCTCTCCTGACCGAATGAACCGAACGATCTGAGGAAAGCCCGAGGGCCCGGTCTTCTCGAAGACCGGGCCCTCGGGCTTGTGCCGTGCCGGAGAACGAAGCAAACGAAGCAAACGAAGCAGAAGGCATGCGAAAAGCGGCGGACGGCCTCTGCCGTCCGCCGCTTTTCGTGGTCAGGTGAGCGGACTAACCGGCGCTGTCGCCGTCCATGAGCCGGAAGAGCTCCTCGTCCGTGGCCGCCTCGATGTCGATGCCGCCCTTCGCCACCGCCGGGGAGGGCGCCCACTGCGCCGCCACGGCCTTCAGCCGGGCCGCCGTCTCCGCGTCCATGCCGGCGCCGGCCGCGAGCATGCTCTCCAGTTCGTCCACGAGAGCGGCCGCATCCCGCTGCGTGCCCCCGGCGGAGCGGCCGAGGCCCTCCCGTACGAGGCTCTCCCCTACGAGGCGGGCGATGGCGGTGGGGGTCGGGTGGTCGAAGACGAGCGTGGTCGGCAGCTGCATGCCGGTGACCGAGATCAGCCGGTTGCGCAGCTCTATCGCGTTCACCGAGTTGATGCCCATGTCGGAGAAGGACTGGTCGGCCGCTTCGTCGCCCTGCGGCATTTGTCCGCCGAGTACGGCCGTGACCTCGGCCAGCACCATGGCCAGCAGGGCCTCTTCCCGTTCGGGATCGCCGAGGCCGGACAGCCGCAAGGACAGCGAAGGCCCTTCGCCGCCTTCCGCGCTGTCGGCGGAGTGCCACCCATCGCCGTCGGCCGTACCGCCGAGCTCCGTACCCGGTGTCGGCCAGTACCTGCGGTGCTGGAAGGCGTACGTCGGCAGCGGCACGGCCGCGGCTTCCGGCAGGACGGCCCGCCACGCGACCGGCATTCCGTGGCCGTGGAGCCGGGCGATCGCCGTGAGCACATCGCGTACTTCTCCGCGAACCCCGTGCTCCCCGCGATCCCCGTGCTCCCCGCGCACCGTGGGCACCACCGCGGCCGTCGGCCCGCGCCCGGCGGAACCGAGGCACTCGTCGATCATCGGAGTGAGCGCGGGAGCCGGTCCCAGCTCCACGAAGACCGCGGTCCGCTCGGACCGCAGGTGTTCCACGGCGTCCTTGAAGCGCACCGCGTCCCGTACGTGCCGGACCCAGTACTCCGGGTCCTTGGCCTCTTCCGCGGTCAGCGGGCGGCCGGTGAGGCAGGAGACGAGCGTCATCGACGGCTCGGAGAAGGAGAGGGCGCCGACGGCGGCACGGAAGTCCGCGAGCATGGGGTCCATCAACGGCGAGTGGAAGGCGTGGCTGACCACGAGCTGCTTGGCCTTGTGCCCGGCTGCGACGAGCCTGTCGGTGAGCTCGGCGAGCGGTGCCGCGGCCCCGGAGAGCACGACCGAACGCGGTCCGTTCACCGCGGCGATCGACACGCGGTCCGTCAGCCCCTCCAGCCACGGGGCCACCTCGTGCTCCGCGATGCGCACGGCCACCATGGCCCCGCCCGCGGGCAGCGCCCGCATCAGCCGGCTCCTGGCCGCGACCAGGACGCACGCGTCCGGCAGCGAGAGCACTCCCGCCACGTGCGCGGCGGCTATCTCGCCGACCGAGTGCCCGGCCAGGAGGTCCGGGACCGCTCCCCATGAGGCGAAGAGCCGGTACGACGCCACTTCGACGGCGAACAGTGCCGGCTGCGTGTACCCGGTGTCGTCGAGGAGAGCCGCGGCCTCTGAGCCGGGGTCGGCCCACATCACCGAGGTCAGGGGCCGGTCCAGCAGCGGGTCGAGCGCCGCGCAGACCTCGCGCAGGGCGTCGTCGAACACGGGGAACGCCTCGGCGAGCTCACGCCCCATGCCGAGCCGTTGGCTGCCCTGGCCGGTGAAGACGAAGGCGCACTTGCCACGGCCGTCCGATGCGTCGCCCTGCTCCCGGACGACCATGCCGGGGGACTCACCGCGCCCGAACGCCGCCGCGGCCGCGGCCAGCCCGGCACCGTCGGAGCCGGTCACGACGGCCCGGAAGGGGTGCAGGGCACGGGTCGTGGCCAGCGAATAGGCGATGTCCCGGGCGGACGAACGGGGATGCGCGGCGAGGTGTTCGGCCAGCCGCCGCGCCTGCGCCCGCAGCGCGGGCTCGCTCCGGGCGGACAGCAGCCATGGCACGGCCGGGCCGGCATCCGGTACGGCCGGCCGCGACCCGGGCTCCTGTAGCTCCGCCGACGCCGCTGCCTCTGTCGGCTCTGCCGACTCGGCCACCTCTCCCGTCTCCGCCGACTTGGCCACCTCTCCCGGCTCCGCCACCTCCGCCACCGCTCCCGGCTCCGGCGGTTCCTCCAGGATCACGTGGGCGTTGGTGCCGCTGATCCCGAACGAGGACACACCGGCCCGGCGTACGCGTCCGCTCCGCCTGGGCCAGGGCCGAGCCTCGGTCAGCAGGCTCACCGCGCCGGTGGACCAGTCGACGTGGGACGTCGGCCGCTCGGCGTGCAAAGTCTTCGGCAGGACGCCGTGTTCCAGGGCCAGCACCGTCTTGATCACTCCGGCGACCCCGGCGGCGGCCTGCGTGTGCCCGATGTTCGACTTGACCGAGCCCAGCCACAGCGGCTGTCCGTCCTCGGGGCGCGCCCGGCCGTAGGTCGCGAGCAGCGCCTGGGCCTCGATGGGGTCGCCGAGCGTCGTTCCGGTGCCGTGGCCCTCCACCGCGTCCACGTCCTGCGGCGCGAGCCCGGCACGGTCCAGCGCCTGGTGGATCACGCGCTGCTGCGCGGGCCCGTTCGGCGCGGTGAGGCCGTTCGACGCCCCGTCCTGGTTGACCGCGGAGCCGCGCACCACGGCCAGCACCCGGTGCCCGTTGCGCCGTGCGTCGCTCAGCCGCTCCAGCAGGAGCAGCCCGACGCCCTCGGACCACGCGGCACCGTCGGCGGCGTCCGCGTACGACTTGCAGCGGCCGTCCGGGGACAGCCCGCGCAGCCTGGAGAACTCCACGAACGACGACGGCGTCGCCATGACGGCGACACCACCGGCCAGCGCGAGGGACGACTCGCCCGACCGCAGGGACTGGCACGCCAGGTGCAGGGCGACGAGCGAGGACGAGCACGCCGTGTCCACGGTGAGCGCCGGGCCCTCGAACCCGTAGGCGTAGGCGATGCGCCCGGACAGCGCGCTGGCCGCCGTGCCGATGCCGAGCAGCCCCTCCAGTTCCCCGGAGCCGGCGGCGCCGTGGGCGGTCGCGTAGTCGTGGTACATCGCGCCGGTGAAGACGCCGGTGCGGGTGCCCTTGAGCGTCCTCGGGTCGATCTGCGCCCGTTCGAAGGCCTCCCAGGCCGTTTCGAGGAGGAGCCGCTGCTGGGGGTCGGTCGCCAGGGCCTCGCGCTCGGACATGTCGAAGAAGCCGGCGTCGAAGTGGCCCGCGTCGTACAGGAAGCCGCCTTCGCGGGCGTAGGACGTGCCCCGGTGGTCGGGGTCCGCGTCGTACAGCGCCTCGAGGTCCCAGCCGCGGTCGGCCGGGAAGGCCGAGACGGCGTCGGTCTCCCCGACGACCAGGTCCCACAGGTCTTCCGGGGAGAGCGCTCCTCCCGGCAGGCGGCAGGCCATGCCGACGATGACCACCGGATCCGCGGGATCGGTGGCGCCGCCGTCAGATGCCGGAAGGCGATCCCGCGTTCCCTCCGGCTCTTCCTGCGACCGGCCCGCCAGGAATCGTGCGACCGTGACGGGCGTCGGGAAGTCGAAGGCGAGAGTGGCGGGAAGGGGGGCTCCGGTCGCCTCCTGCAGCGCGTTGCGCAGCCGGATGGTGAGGATCGAGTCGAGGCCCAGGCTGCGGAAGGTGGCCTCAGGGGCGATGCCGCCCGCCACGCCTTCGGCGTCCTTCCCCAGCACCTTGGCCACGCAGGCGCCCACCAGGTCGAGGGCTTCGTCGACGGTGCGCGGCGCGCCCTGCGGGGCACCGGCCCCCTCGCGGCGTGCCGGCGAGGTGACGGCGTCCGTGCCGAGCATCTGCTGCAGGGCCCGCCGGTGGAGCTTTCCGGCGGGGGTGAGGGGGAGTTCGCCGACCGTGACCAGTTCGAGGGGGATCTTGTAGTCGGCCACGCCCCGGTCCTGCAGGAAGTCGGTCACCTCCGTGAGGCCGATCGCGGGATCGGCCCGGTCGGTCAGGACCAGGCACGGGTACTCCCCGAGCCGGGGGTCGGGCTTGCCGAGGACGGCGAGCGGGCCGATCCCGGGAAGCGCGGCGAGCAGGCCCTGGATCTCGGTGGCGTTGAACTTCCTGCCGCCCACGTTGATGAGTTCGGCCGCCCGGCCGTGGAAGGCCACCAGGCCGTCCGCGTCGACGCCGGCGAGGTCGCCGGTCCGCAGCCAGCCCTCGTCCGTCACCGCGGACCCGGTGAGCTCCGGATCGCCGAAATAGCCCCGGAACATTCCGGGGCTTCGGTACTGCAGTTCGCCGACCTCGCCCGGCGGACACTCCCTGCCGTCCTGGTCGACGACGCGGACGCGGGCACCGGCCGTCGGCCGTCCCACGCTGCGCACGGCGACCTCGGCGGGGTCGTCGGCCAGGGTGCAGGTGCCGGTGCCCAGCTCGGACATGCCCCACACCACGACGAGGGCGCAGTCGAGCGCCGCCCTGACGTCCTCGACGAGCGCACCCGGGATGGCCGCACCCGCCGTCCGTACCTCCCTGGGGCGGAACCCGGCGCTCTCCCCGGTCTCCGAGAGCCGCGCGACGACGTCGTGCAGCTGCGTGGGCACGGCGAAGACGACGCTCGGTCCGGCCTGCCGGGCCAGCTCCAGGAAGCGGTCCGGGTCCCAGCCGCCCAGCAGAACCTGCCGGCACGCGGCGAAGAGCGCCGAATGCATCGACTGCAGACCGAACAGATGGGTGAGGGGGCAGGCCGTGATGACCGCCGTGGCGAACGCCTCGGCGGCATCCGCCGTCACGGACGCCGTGTTCGACAACAGGCCGTCGTGGCTGTGCACACAGATCTTCGGCCGCGCGGACGTCGTGCCCGAGGACGGCACGAGGACGAAGGGCATCTCCGGCCGTACGTCCACCGGACGCGGGGAGGCGCCCTGCCAGGTGTCGCGCAGCGCCTCCAGCGAGAACACGCCCGGGGCCGCCGGCTCACCGGCCGCCCCGGCGATCACCACGGCCCGCAGCGAGGGCACGGTCCGCAGCAGCGCGTCCGCGCCCAGCGGCCCCTGCCCGCCCGGGCCTGCGGCGTCCTGCGTGCTGTGCGGCAGGACCACGGCGACCGGTTCGACGCGGGTCAGGAGCGCGTGGACGTCCTTGCTGCCGTTGCCCAGGTGGACGGGCATCATGACGGCGCCCACGGTCGCGACGGCGATGTGCAGCGTCTGGAACTCCGCGGAGTTCGGCAGGTGGACCGCCACCACGTCGCCCGCCCCGACCCCCAGTTCCTGCAGGGCCCGGGCCATGGCGGCGACCTCCGCGTCCCACTGGCGCCAGGTCAGCGACCGTTCGCCGTCCGAGAGGGCCACCGCCTCGGGGTCGGTGGCCACGGCGGCCCGGAACACCTCCGGAAGCGTGAAGCCGCCCAGCGCGCTGCCGCCGCCTCCGGGGTCGGCGGACGGATCGATCGCGTAGTCATCTGTGTGGACGGACACTGTCACTCCCGTATCAAGCGTTTGCGTTGGCTTCGCCGGCCGCCGCTGTCCGCCACGGCCGTTTCCGCTACGACCGCGCCGGTTCCCCGGCCACGGCGGTTCTACGGCCCGGGAACCCGGCGCCCAGCAGCCGCAGGAGGGGCGTCGCCTTGACCGCCGTCTCCTCGAACTCCGCCTCCGGGTCCGACAGCGCGATGATCGCGCCGCCCACCCCGTAGCGGAGGCGGTCCCCGTGCAGCACCACCGTGCGGATGACGATGCTCAGATCGGCCGCCCCCGTCAGGGAGAAGTAGCCGATGGCCCCGGAGTACACGCCCCGCGGCCCGCCTTCGAGCCGGTCGATGATCTGCATGGTCCGGATCTTCGGCGCCCCGGTCATCGAGCCGCCGGGGAACGCGGCCCGGACCCCCGCCACGGTGCTGCTGTCCGCGCGCAGCTTCGCCCGTACCGTGCTCACCAGCTGGTGCACGGTGGCGTAGCTCTCGACCTGGAAGACCGGGGCCGCGCTGACCGAGCCGACCTCGGCGCACCGGCCGAGGTCGTGCCGGACCAGGTCGACGATCATCAGGTTCTCGGCCCGGTCCTTCTCGCAGTTCGCCAGCTCGGAGACCAGCGCCGCGTCCTCCTGCGGGGTGGCGCCCCGGGGACGGGTCCCCTTGATGGGCTTGGACTCCATCACCCCGGCGCGGTCGATGCGCAGGAAGCGCTCCGGTGACGTGCTGAGCACGGACAGGTCGGCGAAGTGCAGGTAGGCGCCGAACGGCGCCGGGCTGGTGCGGCGCAGGAAACGGTAGGCCTGCCACGGGTCGAGACCGGCGGCCTCGGCCTCGATCATGTTGGTGAGGCACACCTCGTACGTCTCACCGGCCTTGATCTCCTCCTGGCACGCGTCGATCAGCTCGAGGTACGCCTCGCGGTCGTGCCGCAGCCGTACGTCGGCGGCCTGCCGGGGCTCGGGGGCCTCGCAGGGGGCGGGCGCCCGGCCCGCGATGTCCCCGAGGGCCGTCGCCGCGCTCCGCAGCCACTCCCGGGCCGGCTCCTCCTCGCCGTGCTCGGCCAGGGCCAGCAGATAGGTGGTGTCCGAGCGGTGGTCGAGGACGAGCGCGCGGTCGGCGAAGACCATCGCCGCGTCGGGCTCGGCCGCGCGGTGCGCCCCGTCGCCGTCGCACTCCGCCTTCAGTTCGTAGCCGAGGTAGCCGGCCCAGCCGAGCGCGAAGTCGAAGGGCAGCTCCGGCGCGTCGACCCGCATGGACCGCAGGTCCCGGTCCAGCCACTCCAGGAACGTGTCCGCGACGACGCGCGTGGAGCCGGCGGACGTCACGGTCACCGTGCCGTCGAACACGTCGGCCTTGGCGACCCGGGCGAGCGGCCCGGAGGCGTCACCCATGATCGAGAGCTCTCCGAGGGCGCCGCCCGTCCGGCTGCTGTCCAGCCAGAACGGGTGGTCGCCCGTCCGGAACAGCCGGTCGAAGGCCACTTCGGGGTCCCAGCGGGTGGGCAGCTGCTCCACGACGACCCGCAGCTGGCGGACGTCCGCGTTGGTGTCGAGGTCCGCCGGGGCGAGCACCGCCGGCGCGGTGGCGGCCACGGCCGGCCGCGGCGTCCGGGCGGCGGCCGGTCCCCTGCGGGAGCGGTGCTGTTCGGTCAGCCGGCGGAAGTTCGCCAGCAGCCGGTGGCCGCCCTCGGTGCCTATGGACTCGGGGTGGAACTGCACGCCCCACAGAGGCAGTTCGCGGTGGCGCAGCGCCATGACCACCCCGTCCTCGGCCCAGGCCGTGGGCTCGAGGTCGGGGGAGTCGCCGGTCACGGCGAGCGAGTGGTAGCGGACCACCTCCAGCGGGGAAGGCAGCCCCTCGAAGAGGCCGGTGCCGTCGTGCCGGACCACCGACGTGCGGCCGTGGCGGGGCTCGGGGGCCCGTCCGACGGGGGCGCCGTGGGCGAGCGCCAGCCCCTGGTGGCCCAGGCAGACGCCGAGGACGGGCAGTCTGCCCTCGGCGGCTATCTGGGCGCAGAAGCCGAAGTCCGCCGGGCGGTGGGGCGTACCGGGCCCGGGGGAGAGCACCACGTTGTCGAACGTGTCCAGGAGCTCCGGCTTCCACGCCGGGTCGTCGTTGCGGATGACCTCGGGCTCTTCCCCGTTCACCTCGGCGAGGTAGTGGAAGAGGTTGTAGGTGAAGGAGTCGTAGTTGTCGACCAGCAGCGTACGCATCAACTTTTCCCGATTTTCTCGAGTTCGCGCGATATCTGGCCGTTCACCGCCGCCTGCTGGGAGGCGAGGAAGAAGTGTCCGCCGGGGAACACCTCGAGCCGGAAGGCCCCTTCGGTGTGCCGCTCCCAGGCCGCCGCTTCCTCGAGCGTCGTCCTGGGGTCGGCATCACCGGTCAGTACGGTGATGGGGCAGCGGACCGCGCGGTCCTCGGGGTCGCAGCGGTAGGTCTCGATGGCCTGGTAGTCACCGCGGATGGCCGGCATGGCCATCTTGAGGATCTCGTCGTCGCCGAGCAGCCCCGGGGCGGTGCCGTTGAGGAGCTTGAGCTCGGCGATGATGCCGTCGTCGTCGCGCTCGTGCACCGTCTCGGGGCGGGTCGTGGCCGGGGCCCTGCGGCCGGAGGCGATGATGGCCCGTGGCGCGCCCGCGCCCTTCTGCTCCAGCCGCCACGCCGTTTCGAAGGCGAGCACGGCACCCATGCTGTGCCCGAAGAAGAGGGTGGGCTTCTCGCTCTGGGTCAGGAGCAGTTCGGTGATCCGGTCGGCCAGCACACCGATGTCGGTGATGCACGGCTCGTGCCGCCGGTCCTGCCGCCCGGGGTACTGCAGGGCGATCACGTCGGCGACGGCGGAGTGCACCGCCGAGACGGGGTGGTAGAAGCTGGCCGACCCGCCGGCGTGGGGGAAACAGACCAGCCGGACGCCGCTGTTCCCGGCCGGGTGGTAGCGCCGGAGCCAAAGGGCCGCGGAATTGTCCATGGAATGGGCCGTGCTGTTCAAGAGCTTGGGTCCTTTCTGTGCGGGGGAAGCACTTTCCGGGCCACAGTGCATCGCACAGGGAACGCGCAAATCACTAGAGTCGGCCGGTGGTCGACCGTCGGAAAGTCAGTCCTCGTGGACCATGATCGTACGGGCCGGGCAGAGGTCGCCCGCCTGCCAGACGGCGTCCGTCTCGGAGGCGTCGGGCTCGGTGGTCAGGACGATGACCAGGCCGTCGTCGTCCTGGTCGAAGACCGCCGGTGCGGTCAGGACGCACTGGCCCGCCCCGACGCAGCGGTCGGTGTCGACGGTGATACGTATCAAGGGGTTCTCCTGCGGCGAATGAAGGCCTCCCGGGCCGTGAGCGGTCGGCCCGGGAGGCGGCCTTGTGGCTACCAGCTGACGGGCAGTTCGTGCAGCCCGTACAGCACGCCGTCGTGTTTGAACGGCAGTTCCTCCACCGGAACATCGAGCTTGAGCGTGGGGATGCGCTCGAACAGCTTCCGGTAGGCGATCTCCATCTCGACCCGGACGAGGTTCTGCCCCAGGCACTGGTGCACGCCGTAGCCGAAGGCGACGTGCTGCCGGGCGCTGCGGGACGGGTCGAACATGTGGGGGCACTCGAAGACGGCCGTGTCGTGGTTGGCCGCGGCCACCAGGGGCACGATGCCCTCGCCGGCCTTGACGAGCTGGCCGGAGATCTCGACGTCCTCGACGGCCACGCGCAGCGACACCAGGTCGGCGACGGAGTGGAAGCGCAGCGTCTCCTCGACGGCCCGGTCGTCGCCGATCCATTCGGGGTTCGTCAGCAGCGTCACCACGCCGAGGGCGATGTTGTTGGCCGTCGTCTCGTGGCCGGCGATGAGCAGGAGCAGCAGGACGCCCGACAGCTCCTGGGAGTCGAGCGCCCCGGTGGCCAGGAGCCTGCTGATCAGGTCGTCCCCGGGCCACTTCTCCTTGATGGCGACGAGCCGGTGGATGTACCGCAGGAGTTCCTTGGTGGCGGTGTCGCGCTGCTGGTCGGTCGAGGCCCGGATGGCGACCAGGGTGCGGGTGCGCGACTCGAAGAAGTCACGGTCGACGGGCGGCACGCCGAGCAATGTCGAAATGACCAGCGACGGCACCGGCAGCGCGAAGTCGGCGACCAGATCGGCGGAATTGCCGGCGGCCAGCATCGCGTCGATGCGCTCTTCCACGGTGCGCTCGATCGCCGGGCGCATCGCGCGGATGCGCCGCACGGTGAACTCGGGGATGAGCGCCTTGCGGAAGCGGTCGTGCTCCGGCGAGTCCAGTCCCACGAACCAGCCGGGAATCTGGTCCTGCTTGGGGACGCCCATGGTCTGGCTGATGTTGGGGAATCCCTCGTGCTCCGGGTTGGAGCTGATCTTCGGGTTGGTCAGGACGGCCCGTACGTCCTCGTGCCGGGTGACCAGCCAGACCCGGTTTCCGTTCGGCAGATAGGAGAGGACGAGCCCCTCCTTCTCGCGGTAGTCGGTGTAGTGCGGGGGCGGAAACGCCACACCGGGTTTGCGCAGGGGAAAGTCGACCACGGTCGGCTCGGTGCTCGTCATGTCCATTCGTCCCGTCTCGGCAGCCGGAGGATGCGGTCAGCTCGCGCCGTGGAATTCACGGATCTTCCCGATCACGTAATCCTGGTCGCTGGCGGTCAGACCGGTATGGGTGGGCAGGTACAGTCCGTCCTCCGCGAAGCGGTTCGCGTTCAGCGTCGGCCAGTGCGGGGCGAGGTATTCCGGCTGCCGGCTCATCGGCTTGAAGAACACCCGGGTCTCGATTCCCGCGTCCGCGAGGAACGCACGCAGTTCCTCGCGGCGTTCCGATCGGATGTCGTACATCCACAGCACGTCCCGGGGCGGCATCAGGGTGATGCCGGGGATGCCGGCCAGGCCCTCGTCGTAGCGCTTCTCTATTTCCGCGCGGGTGGCCAGGATGTCGTCGAGCCGCTCGGTCTGCGCCAGGGCGACGGCGGCCTGCATGGCCGTCATCCGGAAGTTGTAGGCGACCTTCTTGTGCAGGAAGTTGTGTTCCTTGCTGAAGGCCATGCCGCGCAGGTGGGCGAGCTGGCCGGCCAGCCGGGGGTCGTCGGTCAGGCAGATGCCGCCCTCGCCGGAGGTGATGATCTTGTTGGCGAACAGCGAGAAGCAGGCGATGTCGCCCACGGGACGCACGCCGTGGGCTTCGGCGGAGTCCTCGACCACCCGGAGGTTGTACTGGAACGCGATGTCCATGATGGCGTCCATGTCGCAACGCCGGCCGTAGATGTGGACGGGCATGATGGCCTTCGTCCGCGGCGTGATCTTCTCCTCGATGCGGGTGACATCGATATTGAGATCGTCCGCGCAGTCCACGAAGACGGGCGTCGCCCCCGTGTAGGTGACGGCCCACGCGGTGGCCACCATGGTGAATTCCGGCACGATCACCTCGTCGCCCGGACCGATGCCCAGCGCCCGCAGGGCCAGGGTGAGGGCGGCCGTCCCCGAGGAACAGGCGACGCCGTGCGCGATTCCGTTGTACTCCGCGAACGCCTTCTCGAACCGCTGCACATAGGGACCCTGGGAAGAGATCCACCCGTCCCCGATCGTGCCGGTGACGTATTCGAGTTCTCGCCCGTCGAGATGGGGCCGGGAAACGGGATACTTGAACGACATGGATATCTCCCTTGTCATGCCAGAGCGGGAAGGCCGAGGATCAGGTCCGCCGCGGTCTGCCGACCGCCCGCGGCCCGCTGCAGCGCCCCGAGCCGTTCCGCGTTCTCGCGGAACGAGGGCTCGCCGAGGACCCGGGTGAGCTTGTCGACGACGTCGTCGGGGGCGATGGTCTGGGGCCGGTCGAGCGTCAGACTGATGCCGAAGTCTCGGCCGCGGACGGCCTGGTCGAAGCAGTCGACCCACAGGGGCCGCACCACCAGGGGCTTGCCGAAGTACACGCCCTCGTGGAAGCCGTTGCCACCGCCGTGCGTGAAGAACACCTTGACGTTGGGGTGGGCCAGGACGTCGAGCTGCGAGGGCACCCAGCTCTCGATGCGCAGATTGCCCGGCAGCGATTCCGCCGGCGGCAGCAGGTGCTGCTGTTCCTTCGGCAGTTTCCACAGGATCTGGTGCTCGCCGTCCAGCCGCCGGGCGACCTCCACCAGCGCGCCGACCTGGTCCCGCGTCAGCCGGGTGATCGTGCCGAAGCCCATGTAGACCACGGACGACTGGGCGTCCAGCCAGCGGGAGAGCTCCCCGTCGTCCTCACCGGCCTCCGGCAGGGGCGGCATCATCGCGCCGACCAGACGCACCTTCTCGGGCATCTCGAACGGGTAGTCCAGCTCGGCGATCGAATTGCACAGGACCATCTCGGCCTTGTCGATCCGCGTCATCGGGCTGGGCGCCGGAAGACCGAGTTCCTTGCGGATACGGCCGTCCTCCTGGAGCACCTTTCCCATGGCGGGATTGAAGAACAGACCCATGGTCCGCAGCTTGAACAGCTCGTTCTGCAACCGCTGCACCACGTTCATCCGCCCCGGCAGACCGGAGTGCGGGACCGGGAAGTCCCGGGGGGTGTAGCCCTTCGCGAACGGATTCAGCGACGTCAGCACATTGCTGGCCACGAACGGCACGCTCAGCACGAACGGGATCTTGCGCGTGAGGGCCAGGTCGACCGCGAAGGCGCTCACGCAGTCGATGACCATCAGCGCCGGCCGGACCTCGTCGACGACCGCCTCGAGCCGCCGGTACTTCTTCGCCTGCAGAGCGGGCTTGTAGGACTGCTTGATGACCGCGCGGTGCGCCTTGAAACGCGATGCCTGAGTGACCTCGCGGTAGACGTCGTCGGGCCAGCTCACCGCCGACAGCTCGGGGATCACCTCACCGAGCGAGGCGAATTCCACCGGCGCCTTCACCGCCAGGTTCTCCACCTCGGCTCGCCGATTGTCGTCGGTGGCGAACCAGAGGTCCTCCACACCCCGGCGTGACAGCTCGGCCGCCAGCACGAGCAGCGGATTGAGCAGCCCGCTTTCCGGAAGACTGACGAACAGGATCGGCCGTCGGACGGGGTCCATGGATGTCCCTTTCAAGGTGGCTTCCGGGGCTCGACGAGCCATGTGCCCCGGGCGCGTGTGGCCGCACCCCAACTTGATCTCACGCCCGCTGCCGGGAAATCCTTAGACCTTCTCCCGCGAAGGGACACAAGGTCCCGGCGGCCCGTCGACTTGCCGTCGCGGCGGCACGACGGGTAAGCGGTGGACCATGACCCATACCTTCACCACGCGCACCCTCGACATCACGACCGGATCCCGCGAGACCGTGCACGACCTCACCGAGGCCTGTGCGGAATTCCTCCGCGAGGTCGCCCCCGGGCGCGACGGCCTGCTCAATGTCTTTGCGCCCCACGCCACTACCGGCCTGGCCATTCTCGAGACCGGCGCGGGCAGCGACGACGACCTCCTCGCCGCCCTGCACGACCTGCTCCCGGCCGACGACCGCTGGCGACACCGCCACGGCACCCCCGGCCACGGCCGCGACCACGTCCTCCCCGCCATCGTCCCGCCGCACGCCACACTGCCGGTGATCGGCGGCAGGCTGGAGCTCGGGACCTGGCAGTCCGTGGTCCTGGTCGATACGAACGTGGACAACCCGCAACGGCGGGTGCGGCTGTCGTTCCTGGGCTGAGCGGCGGGGGCCGGGTCCGAGGGCCCGTCAGGAGGGCCGCTGCGCCGCGCGTCCCACCGCGTCCACCAGCGGCACCATGCGGTAGGGCACGCGCTCGCGCAGCACCATCTCGGTGCGGGTGCGCACCACGCCGGGCAGCTGGACCAGCAGCTGGATGACGTCCTCCAGGTGCGCCGCGTCCCGCGCGACGACCCGCGCCATCAGATCACCGCCCCCGGTGATCGAGAACGCCTCGATGATCTCCGGTACGTCGGCGAGCGCGTTCGCCACCGTGTCCAGGTGGCCCTGGGTGACCTCTATGTGGACGAACGCCAGCACGGGGTGGCCCAGGGCGGCGGGGGACAGCCGGGGCCCCGTGCCGGTGATCACGCCGTCCCGCTCCAGCCGGTCGAGCCGGGCCTGGAGCGTGCCGCGCGCGATGCCGAGCACCCGCGCGTACTCCCGCACGCTCGTGCGCGGCTGCTCCAGCAGCAGCCGCAGGATCCTGGCGTCCAGCGCGTCCACGGCCATGGGCCATCGGCTCCCTCATGATCGAGATTCCGGGCCCGAACTGTACCAATGGCCCAGCCGTCAACGGGAAGGCGCCGCGGGGAGCGCGGCCGTATCAGGCGCCGGCCAGCGGAGGGCGCCGGCTGCTCAGCAGGGGCGCGGCCAGCTCGGCGAGCGCCCTCTCCAGGTCGTGCAGATGGGCCAGGGCCCGCTCGGCGCCCGGGTGGTGGTGCGGGGCGGCCGCGGCGGGGTCCGCGGCCGGGGCGCCGGGCGCTCCGGCCGGCACCAGGGCGTGCAGCGCCTCCTCGACCCGCTGGCAGGCGGCCGTGAGCCGGGCGTCGTGCGAGGCGTCGGGGTCCGCGGCGACCGCCGCGAGACCGCGCGCCTGGTGCACGCAGTCGTCGAGGTGCACCATGACCTGCCGCGCGCGTTCCCGGCGCTCCCGCAGGGGGCTGAGCGGGTGCAGCAGCGGGGCCAGGGAGATCCGTACCCGGCCGAGGAGGAGCTCGAGCTCGGCGACGTACGGGGCGGGGTCGGCCGCCGCGTCGCCCGCGAGCCGCCGCGCGGACGTCGCCGTGCAGTGCCGCACGGCCACCAGGGCGCGCCGGATCCAGGCGTCGGTGGCGGCGTGGGTGGTCACGGGCAGCACCACGGCGACGGCCACCGCCGCACCGAGGGCGCCCACGAGGGTCTGCTCGAAGCGCAGCGCCAGCAGACCGGGGTGCAGCACGCCGAGGAGCCCGTACAGCAGGCCGGCCATGACGGTCACGAAGAACATCATCCAGCTGTAGGAGAGCGCCGCGGTGTAGAAGATGCCGAAGACACAGGCGCCCACGAGGACGGCGGTGGGAACGGGCGCGCCGTGCAGCGGCACGGCGACGACCAGCCCGACGGCGATGCCGGCCAGCGTGCCGACGACGCGGCGGAAGCCGCGCACCAGGGTCTCGCCGCGCGAGGAGGTGTTGACGAAGATCCACCAGGCCGTACCGACGGCCCAGTACCAGCGCTCGTCGGAGATCGCCTGACCCACGCCGAGCGCGATGGCGCAGGCGAAGGTGTTCTGGAACGCCTGCCGGGTGGTGGGGCGGTCGAGCCCGCGTGCCGTCAGGGGCGCGGGCGCCACCGGCGGCGGCATGCGGCGCTCGAAGCACCACAGGCAGAAGCGGACGAGGCAGGACGCGGCGAGCGCCATGGCCATGGCCGCGTACAGCTCGGGCAGCTGACCCGGCACGGCGTGCAGGAACTGCGCCATGAAGAAGGTCATGAACCCGAAGATCCCCAGGGCGTGGCCGCGCGGGCCCCAGCGGCGCGCGTACACGCCGGCGAAGACGACGGCGAGGAACGCGGCGTCGCGCACCGGGGGGTGGTCGTGCAGCGCCGCCGCGAGGGCGAGCACCGGGAAGCCCACGACGGGCAGCCACGCGGTCGTCACGACCTGGGCGGCGACCTTGGCGTCAGTGACCGTGAAGAGCGCGAGCAGCGCGGCGAGACCGCCGGCGATCGTCGCGGCGAGCGAGTGGGTGGTCAGGTCGCAGACGGCCACGGCCAGCCCGACGCCGAGAACGGCCCGGGCCGAGCTGCGCAGCCGCAGCCGGCCCGGGTCCGGGGCCACGAACATCCTCTTCAGCAATCTCTTCCGGCTCCCTGCGCCTCAAAAGAAAGAGGCGCCGCGGGATCCGCAGCGCCATCGACTGGGATCATCAAACCATCCGCGCGCCCACTGGCTCAAGGGAAGACGAAACGACTGTGCCATTGGTGCAGCAGAAGGGCTGTGCGGTGCGCCATGGAGGGCCAACGGCCCTGCGGACCGGGACACGCGGCCGCGGAGGGCCCCTGCCGACCACGCGGCCAGCCGCCCGGTCGTGGGCGCCGACGGGCGTGGCGCAGCAGTACTCGCGGGGTGCGACAGGGCACTGTCAGTGGCTGCGTGTAGCGTCGTGTGCACACAGAGGTTCGACGGCCTGCGACGGGCCTCGGCGAGCTCGACGGGGAGGGCGGCAGTGATGACGGACAGCAGCCAGGACGGCCGGAGCAGCTGGAACGGGGCCGACGGCCGGCGGGGCCGGTGGGCCTACATCGGGTCGTTCACCGATGCGGGCGGCCCCGGCCTCACCGTCGCACGGGTCGACGCCGCCACGGGCGCCCTGACGCCCGTGCACTCCACCGACGCCGTCGTGAACCCCTCCTACCTCGCCCTCTCTCCCGGCGGCGACGTGCTCTACGCGGTGAGCGAGACCGACGAGGGCGCGGCCGCCGCCTTCTCCCTGGCGGACCCCGCACGGCCCGAGCCGCTCGGGCTGCCGGTGCCCGTGCGCGGCGAGGGCCCCACACACCTCGCGCTCGCCGGCCCCTGGCTGCTCACCGCCAACTACGGCTCCGGCAGCGTCAGCGCGCTCCCGGTCCGTACCGGGGGAGGGCTCGGCGCGCCGTCGGCGGTGCTCCCGCACCGCGGCCGCGGGCCGGTGGCGGACCGGCAGGCGGGGCCGCACCCCCACGCCGTCGTGCCCGATCCCTCCGGGCGGTGGCTGCTCTCCGTGGACCTGGGCACCGACTCGGTGTGGAGCTACGCGCTCGACCCGCTCAGCGGCGCCCCGAGCCCGCACCGCGAGGAGCGGATGCGGCCCGGCAGCGGGCCCCGGCACCTGGTCTTCCACCCGCGGGGCGACCGGGCCTACGTCCTCAACGAGCTCGACCCCACCGTCACGGCGTGCGCGTGGGACGCGGCGACGGGCACGCTGGAGCCCATCGGTGAGACGCGGGTGGTGCCCGCCGACGCCGGGCAGCGCACCTATCCCTCGGCGCCGGTCGTCTCCGCGGACGGGCGCTTCCTGTGGGCGGCCAACCGCGGCCACGACAGCATCGCCACCCTCGCCCTCGACGCACCGGGCGACGCCCCCGAGCTCCTCGGCACGGTCGGCTGCGGCGGCCACTGGCCCCGCGATCTGACGGCGCACCCGGACGGCCGTCTGCTGTACGCGGCGAACGAGCGCTCCGGGGACGTCACCTGGTTCACCGTCGACCCGGACACCGGAATACCGGCACGCGCCGGCTCCGTCGGGATACCGGCGGCGTCCTGCGTGCTCTTCTCCTGAGGCCGCCGCCCGGGCGGCGGCCGTGCATCGTGCCGGAGCGGGCCGGCACCTGCCCCCGACATGCCCGGAGGGGCCTCCGGACGACGGAAGCCCCTCTCGTACGGGTCTGCGCAGGCGCGTCAGCGCACCGGCGCGCCCTGCAGCGACGGCTGGGTGGCGATGCCCAGCGCGGCCGCGTACTTGGCCAGCGCGAGCTTGCCGACCGCGGGGTACGCGCCCAGCGGCTCGGCGGCCGAGCAGCCGGCCTCCTTCGCGGCCATGGCCGTCAGCGTCTCGTCGACCTCGGGGCCGATGAGGCAGGGGGCGAGCGCCAGGTTCCGGGAGCCGGAGCCCCGCAGCTGGTCGGCGGCGCGGGCGACGGCGCCCTCCTCGTCCAGCGCGGCGGCCAGCACCGGCACCGCCAGGCGGGCGGACAGCAGCATGCCGGTGATACCGGCGGCCTGCACGGCCTCCTCGCCACCGACCGTCGCCAGGACGATGCCATCGGCAGCCGTTGCAACTGTGAACAGTCGTGCGCGGTCGGCGCGGGCCAGGCCGGCCTCGGAGAGCCGGACGTGCAGCGCCTCGGCGAGCAGCGGGTGCGGGCCGAGCGTGTCGGTGAGCTCGCTGGCCGAACCGCTGTTCATGACGGACTGGCGTATCCGCCGCAGCACCGCGCTGTCCGGACCGGCCAGGAGCGGCACCACGACGGCGTCGGGCGCCTGGGCCCAGGCGTCGGGGGTCTCGTCGGCGTTCTGCGCCTCAGCGGCTTCGCTGGTGCGAGCGGAGCGCTGGGCGGCCGCGTAGGCGAGGACGGTCTCCAGCGCGGGGAAGCCCTCGGTGTCCCCGTCGACGTCGATGTAGCCGATCCGGGCGTCCAGGCCCGGGAGCTCGGAGCGGGCGATGCTCAGGGACTCCTCGGCGAGGCGTCGGGTGGTGACACTGGGCGTCCCGGGCACGGCGAGCACCAGCGGGGGTGCACCCGCCGGAGCGGCCGCCGGCTCCGGCCGCCGGTGCCGTCCGGGCTGGCGGGGACGCGGCATTCGTACAGGCAGGCCATTCGCGGGCCCTGTGGGGGAGCTCATGGCGCCGCATGTTAGCCGTTCATAGGACTCGGACGTTCGAGTGGGGGTATCTGAACAACGTCTGTCCGGATTTGTTCATCGGTTCGAGCGATAAAGACGGATGTGATCAGCAAACGACGCTGAGCAGCATATCGTCGATGGGGAACGTCAGGCTGTCCGTCGCCAAAGCCCGGGCCACATGCAGTGCGCCCGTCAGCGGATCGCCCGCGGCGGCGGTGCGGCGCACTTGGGGAAGTTGCTTCTGCAACTCCTTGTGCAACGGCCCGAGGAGCGGTTCCCCCATCCGGAACACTCCTCCGGTGAGCGCCACTTCGCGGCGGCCGTGCGCGAGCGGCGGCGGGCAGGCGGCCGCGGCGGCCTCGGCGATGTGCCGGGCGGCGGTACGCAGGATGCCGGCCGCGACCGGGTCCTCCGGTGCGCACCGGCCCACCTCCGGGGCGAAGGAGGCCAGGACGGCCGGCCGGTCGGACCGCGGATAGAGCGTGCCGGGCAGCGTCCGCGCCGGGCCGAACACGGCCTCCAGGCGCGCCAGTAGCGCGGGCGAGCCGCCTGTGCGGCCGTCGTAGGCGCGCATCGCCGCCTCGAGCCCCGCCCGCCCGATCCAGGCGCCGCTGCCGCAGTCGCCCAGCAGATGACCCCAGCCGTCCACGCGCCGCCAGCCGCCCTGCGGCGTCAGGTCGGTGCCGAGCGCGACCAGCCCCGTACCGGCGGCCACGACCACGCCCGCCCGCTGGCCGAGGGCGCCCGCATAGGCGGTCACGGCGTCGGAGGCCAGGGCGAGCCGGCCCGCCCCGAGCTCCTCGCGGAGCGCGTCGGGCAGGACGGCGCGCAGGTCGTCCCCGAGGGTGGACATGCCGGCGGCGCCCACGCAGACGGCCTCGCAGCGGGTGGAGCCGGCCTTGCGGAGCAACTCACGGGCGGCGGGCAGCACACGGTCGAGGAGGCCCCGCGCGTCGATCCCCCTGCCGCCGGTGCCGACCGGCACCGGCGAGGACCAGGCGAGGGCCTCGCCCGCGCCGTCGGCCCGGGCGAGGGCGACCCGGATGCCCGAGCCGCCCGAGTCGACCCCCAGTATCCGGCCGGACAGGGACCCCATGCGTCCCGTCACCCGGACCCGTGGGCACCGGATGCGGCCGCGGGCCGGACGGCCACGGCGGCACCCGTGCTCGTACGAAGCGACATGGCGGGCACCTTACCGCCGGCCGTGCCCCGGCGTCAGGGGAGCTGCCAGTCCACCGGGGCCGAACCCTGCCGTGCGAGCAGGTCGTTGGCCCGGCTGAACGGCCGCGAGCCGAAGAAGCCGCGGTCCGCGGACATGGGGGAGGGGTGCGCGGACTCCACGCAGGGGATCCCGCCCAGCAGCGGGCGCAGATTGCGCGCGTCGCGCCCCCACAGCACGGCGACCATCGGCTTGCCGCGGTCGACCAGGGCACGGATCGCCTGCTCGGTGACCTCTTCCCAGCCCTTGCCGCGGTGTGCGGCGGGCTTGCGCGGGGCGGTGGTCAGGGCCCTGTTGAGGAGCAGGACGCCCTGCCGGGTCCACGGGGTCAGGTCCCCGTTGGACGGCCGGGCCAGGCCCAGGTCGGTGTGCAGCTCGCGGAATATGTTCTCCAGGCTGCCCGGCAGCGGCCGCACCTCGGGTGCGACGGAGAAGCTCAGGCCGACGGCGTGCCCGGGCGTGGGGTAGGGATCCTGACCCACGATCAGTACTCGTACGTCGTCGAACGGTTGCTGGAAGGCGCGCAGCACGTTGGCGCCCGAGGGCAGATAGGTCCGGCCCGCCGCGATCTCGGCGCGCAGGAAGTCGCCCATCGCGGCGATCCGCCCGGCCACCGGCTCGAGTGCCTTGGCCCAGCCCGGTTCGACGATCTCGTTCAAGGGTCTAGCCACGGAGCGTCACTCTACTGGCTCAGCCGGTGCTCGGACGAACGCGCCCGTCGGACGCCGGCGGGGGCCGGCGCCCGAGTGCGGGCGCCGGCCGTCAGATGGCCCAGGCGTACTGGTCGGGAACGCGCGTCTCGCCGCCCAGCGCGCTCGCGGCGCGGCGGGCCCAGGCGGGGTCGCGCAGGAGTTCGCGGCCCAGCAGGACCGCGTCGGCCCGCTCCCCGGCGACGATCTCCTCGGCCTGCTGAGGGTCCGTGATCAGGCCCACCGCGGCCACGGGCAGCCCGGTCTCCTCCTTGACCCGCTGGGCGAACGGCGCCTGGTAGCCCGGGCCCACGGGGATGCGGGCGCCGGGGGCGAGGCCGCCGGAGGAGACGTCGAGCAGGTCGACGCCGTGGGCCCGCAGTTCACGCGAGAGGCGGACGGTGTCGTCGGCCGTCCACCCCTCGCGGGGGTCCTCGGCGTTCTCCGTCAGCCAGTCGGTGGCCGAGACGCGGAAGAACACCGGCAGCTCCTCGGGCCACTCCGCGCGGACGGCGTCCACGACCTCCAGCGCGAGGCGGATGCGGTTCTCGAACGAGCCGCCGTACTCGTCGGTGCGGTGGTTGCTGTGCGGGGAGAGGAATTCGTGGATGAGGTAGCCGTGGGCGCCGTGCACCTCGACGACCTCGAAGCCAGCCTCCCGGGCCCGCCGTGCGGCGGCACCGAACTGCCCCACTATCTCCTTGATCTGTGCGACGGTCAGCTCCTCGGGCACCGGGTGGCCGTCCTTGAACGGGACGGGGCTCGGCCCGACCGGCTGCCAGCCCTCCTCCGGGCCGACGGGCTCGCCGCCGCGCCAGGGGCGGTCGGTGGCGGCCTTGCGGCCGGCGTGGGCGATCTGGATGCCGGGCACGGTGCCCTGGTCCTTGAGGAACGCCGTGATCCTGCGCAGCGCCTCCACCTGGGTGTCGTTCCACAGGCCCAGGTCGGCGGGGCTGATCCGGCCCTCCGGACTGACGGCGGTCGCCTCCACCAGGATCAGGCCGGTGCCGCCGGCGGCGCGGGAGGCGTAGTGCGAGAAGTGCCAGTCGTTCGCGACACCCGCGCCGGGCCCGAACACCTCGGCCGAGTACTGGCACATCGGTGCCATCCAGACGCGGTGGGGGATGGTCAGCGACCGCAGGGTCAAGGGCTGGAACAGGTTGCTCACGACAGGCTCCGTTCGAGTTCGAGGCGGGCTCGGCTTCACTCTGCTCGTACGATAACCCTCGTACTACGATGAATGTCAAACTACGAAGGTCCTCGTACAATGGAGCCGCCCCAGCCGCCCGGAGAAGGAGCAGCCATGACGACGCGGACCAGCCGCTCCCTCGAGCACCCCGCCCGCGAGGAGATCCGCCTCGAGGGCGTCCTGCACGCCTTCTCCGACCCGATGCGGCTGCGGATCCTGCGGGCACTGGCGGCCGAGGCGGAGGCCGAGCAGTCGTGTTCGGTCTTCGACCTGCCCGTCAGCAAGTCCACCACCACGCACCACTTCCGGGTGCTGCGCGAGAGCGGCGTCATCCACCAGATCTACCGGGGGACGGCGAAGATGAACTCCCTGCGCCGCGACGACCTCGACGCGCTCTTCCCCGGACTGCTCGACAGCGTCCTCGCGGCCTACGCCGGCCAGTGCGCCCGGCTCGGCGGCGAGGCCCACGCCGCCGGAGCGGCCTGCGAGGACTGACGGCGGGGCGGCGCGGTGGTGGGGCTCAGCCCTGCCCGCGGGCCGCCGCGAGTAGCCCGTCCCAGTCCGGGATCTTCACCGTGCCGCGGCCCAGCCGCTGCCCGAGCGCGGCCTCGGCCGCCTCGATCCCCAGCCAGCCCGGCCACCGCACCGGCTCCTGCCCCGCCAGCCGCAGCGCGTCGAGGGAGTCCTCCGGCAGCGGCCGCTTGCCGAAGGCGTCGGCGTCGGCCAGCAGCGAGGCCACCGTCTCCTTGGCGCACGAGCGGTTGGTGCCGATCACCCCGGTCGGCCCGCGCTTGATCCAGCCCGCCACGTACTCACCGGGCGAGGGGACGCCGTCGCGCAGTACCCGCCCCCGGTCGTGCGGGACCGTCCCGTTCTCCGGGTCGAACGGCAGCCCGGGGATCGGTACGCCCCGGTAGCCCACCGATCGCAGCACCAGCTGTGCCTCGATCTCCTCGAACCGCCCCGTCCCCACCACGCCCCCGCGCCCGTCCGGCTCCGTGCGCTCGAACCGCACCGCCCGCACCGCGTCGTCGCCGAGCAGGGCGACGGGCCGCAGGAAGAACCGCAGCCGGATCCGCCGCCCGCGCCCCCGGCCGCCCTCCCGGGCCCAGCCGTGCAGCACCTCCACGTTGCGCCGGGCGGCCGCCGGCAGCCCCGACGCGTCCGCCCACGCCGGGTCCAGAGCCGCCTCCCCGCCCTCCACGAGCGCCTCCGCGCCCGGCAGCGCCCCCAGCTCGCGCAGCTCCTTCGTGGTGAACTTCGCCTGCGCCGGGCCGCGCCTGCCCACCATGTGGATGTCCGCCACCCGGCTGTCCGCCAGCGCCGCCAGGGCCGCGTCGGGCACGTCCGTGGCCCGCAGCTCGTCCGCGCCCCGGGCCAGCACCCGGGCCACGTCGACCGCCACGTTGCCGACGCCGATGACGACGGCCGAGCGCGCCCCGAGAACGAATCCGCCGGGTGCGGCATCCGGGTGAGCGCTGTACCAGGAGACGAACTCCGTGGCCGAGAAGCTCCCCGGCAGGTCCTCGCCGGGGATCCCCAGCCTCCGGTCGGCCGCCGCGCCCACGCAGTAGACGACGGCGTGGTAGAGGTCCAGCAGCCGCCGCGGCGCGAGCCCGTCGCCCACCCGGACGTTGCCGAGGAAGGTCACCGCCGGGTGCTCAAGGGCCTCCCGCAGGTTGTTCTGCAGCGACTTGATCTTCTCGTGGTCCGGGGCGACCCCGTAGCGCACCAGCCCGTACGGGCAGGGCAGCCGGTCGAGCACGTCCACGGTCACCCCGGGGACGTCCCGCTGCTGCACCAGGGCCTGGGCGGTGTAGACCCCACTGGGTCCCGATCCGACGACTGCGACGCGAAGCACGGAGGGCTCCTTCCCGCGAGTGCGTCCAGGATCCCACCGGGAGCCGGGTTACGGGAGGTGCGACGCCCGGAACCGGCCCCCCGCCCGTTGCCGGTGCCGCCCGCCCCTCAGACGCCCGGGGGCGGCGGCTGCGCGCCGGGCGGGAAACCGAGCTCCCAGGCGAGCCCGTACCGCTGGAACAGCTCCGCCCGCAGCAGCCCGGCCGGCATCGGCGCCCCCGGCACCAGGACCGCCATCACCGCGCCCATCAACTGCGCCCGCAGCAGCCGGTAGTCGTTCTCCGGGTCGGCCGAGCCGTAGCGCGCCACCGTGTCGCGCAACAACGACGCCAGCCGCTGCTGCTCCGGGCACTGGATGAAGCCCTCCGCCGTCAGGATCCCCGCCATGTGCGTGCGCATCAGCCGCGGCCGCTCCCACGCGAGCCCGAGAACCGCGTCGATCGCCCGCGCCAGCAGCGCGCGCCCGTCCTCCGTGCGCGGTTCGCGCTCCAGACAGGACGCCAGCTCCAGGTGCATCAGCCGGTGCACGGCGGACTGCAGCAACTGCCGCTTGCCGGGGAAGTAGTACGACACCAGCCCCCGCGCCGTACCGGCCCGGTCCGCGATGTCCGCCAGCGTCGTCGCCTCGAAGCCGCGCTCCTCCACCAGCTCCACGGTCGCCCTCAGCAGGCGTTCGCGGGAGCGGCGGCGCAACTCCTCGTTGGCCGCGGCGCTGCGCGGTGACATGCGTTTAATCTCCTGCGTTGACTGGCTCCGAGCCAATATACTCAGGGGGCTGCCGGTTGTCCTGGCACTGAGCAGGGCGTATTCGGTACGGCCGTTGGATCGGGCGACGCGGGGGATCGTCCGATCCAACGGCCTTTCTCTTTCCGCCCCTTGTCCTTGGCCTTTTCCGCCCGTTTTCCCCTCAGTCGGCGAGCTCGCCCGCGTGCGGGGAGAGGACGCCCGCGCCGACCAGGGCGAAGAGGAGCAGTCCGAGCAGAATGCGGTAGACGACGAACGGCATGAAGCTCCTGCTGGAGATGAAGCGCATGAACCATGCGATCACGGCGTAGCCGACGACGAAGGCCACGAGCGTAGCGAAGACCGTCTGCGGCCACGCCGTGTGCCCGTCGCCCGCGTCCTTGAGCTCGAAGAGGCCGGACGCGAGGACGGCGGGGACGGCCAGGAGGAAGGAGTAACGGGCCGCGGCCTCACGGGTGTAGCCGAGGAACAGACCGCCGCTGATCGTCGCACCCGACCGGGAGACGCCGGGAACCAGGGCCATGGCCTGGCACATGCCGAAGACGAGGCCGTCCTTGGTGTTCAGGAGCGTGAGGTCCTTGCGCCGCCGGACGGCACGGTGCCGTCCGCCCTTCTCGTCGCGCGCCGCCAGGCGGTCGGCGACGCCCAGCACGACGCCCATGACCACCAACATGGTCGCGATCAGCCGCAGATCCCGGAACGGGCCCTCGATCGCGTCCTTCAGTGCCAGGCCCAGCACGCCGATCGGGATCGAGCCGACGATCACGAGCCAGCCCATCGTCGCGTCGTGATCCCCGCGCATCCGCCGGTCCCACAGCGACCTGAACCACGCGGAGACGATGCGTGCGATGTCCTTGCGGAAGTAGATGAGGACGGCGGCCTCGGTGCCGATCTGGGTGATCGCGGTGAACGCCGCGCCCGGGTCCTGCCAGTCGGCGAACGCGGCGGTCAGCCGCAAGTGGGCGCTGGAGGAGATCGGCAGGAACTCGGTCAGTCCCTGGACGAGCCCGAGGACGAAGGATTCGAACCAGCTCATGAAATCTGCGCCATCCGATTAATGGTCACGGCCGGACGTCCGGATCCCGTGTGTTCGGTTTTGGTTTGCAGGCTCTCATCTTTTTGTAGATATATGCGCGTAGCACTGATCCCTGGGCCAATAATTCACGCACTGTACGCGCCTGTGTCAGGGCGAATTCATCTCACGACCCGGAGCGGTCGTCCGGCCTGCGCACCAGGGACTTGCGACGCCACGCCACCAGCACGGCCGCCAGCCCGGTGACCGCGATGAAAGCCGTCGCGGCGAGGAACGTGGGCGAGGTGGGCGACGCCGCGTGGCTGCCCGCGACCACGTAGGCCGCGGTGTTGGGCACGGTCCCCAGGCCCGTCGCCAGAAGGAACGGGGCCCATCCCATCCGGGAGACCGCCGCACAGTAGTTCGCCGCGGCGAACGGCACGCCGGGGAAGAGCCGCAGGGCCAGCATCGAACGGAAGCCGTGCCGGCTCAGCTGCCGGTCGGCGGCCTTCAGCCACCGCCCGCGCAGCAGCGGCCGCAGCGCGTCCTGCCCCAGCAGCCGGCCCAGGCCGAAGGCTATGCCCGAGCCCAGCACCGTGCCCGCGACGGCTCCCGCCGTACCGAGCGGCGCGCCGAACAGCGCACCCGCGGCCAGATTCAGCACCGGCCGCGGCACGAAGGCCGCCGTGCACAGCCCGTACGCCACCGCGAACAGCACCACGGCCGTGCCGCCGGAGAGCTGCGGCGGCCAGCCACCGGCGAGCAACCGCTCCGGACGGCAGAGCAGCACGGCCGTGACCGCGCCGCCGAGCAGCGCCACGAGCAGCCCCAGCCGGGCCCACGGCGACAGCAGCGCACGCACGCAGCGCTCGGCGGGGCCGGGGGACACGGCGGCGGTATCGAGCATCGAAGGAGCGTAACCGACACCGCTGTAAGGGCGATGTGATGTCACCGAGCCGGTACGGAACCACAAGCGAACGGTCACTTCCCGTCCCTCCGGCCGCCCTCCGGACGGCCCGGTGAGCACGAACGGCCGCACGCGAAAATCGCTCGACGCGCCCCCGGGCGTGCGCGAGCATCGGAGCATGTGCCGGCGGGGCATCCATCCCGAAGAGCTCGAAGAAGGAGTCATGCCCCAGCAGGCGTACGCGCGCACCAAACCCCATCTCAACATCGGCACCCTGGGCCACGCCCACCACGGCAAGACCACCCTGACCGCCGCCATCACCCGCATCCTCGGCACCCACGGCACCGCCGCCTTCGCCCCCGTCGACCGCCTCGACCGGGCGCCCGAGGAAGCGGCACACGGCGGCTCGGTGCACACCGCACACGTCGAGTACGAGACGGACACCCGCCACTACGCCCACGCCGACCTGCCCGGCGGCGCCCGATTCGTCAAGAACATGATCGCGGGAGCGGCCCGGCTCGATGGCGCGATCCTCGTCGTCAGCGCACTCGACGGCGTCATGCCGCAGACCGCCGAGCACGTGCTGCTCGCCCGCCGGGCCGGCATCGAGCACCTCGTGGTCGCCCTCAACAAGGCCGACGTCGCCGGACCCGAGCTCACCGAGCTCGTCGAGCTGGACGTCCGCCGCCTGCTCACCGCCCACGGCCTCGCCGGGCACCGCATCCCCGTCGTACGGGTCTCCGCCCTGCGCGCCCTGCTGGGCGACCCGCGGTGGACCGGGACCGTCGAGGCGCTGCTGGACGCCGTCGACACCTACGTCCCCACGCCGGTGCGCTACACCGACGCCCCCTTCCTGATGCCGGTCGAGCGCGTCCTGACCATCCGCCGGCACGGCACGGCCGTCACCGGCGTCGTCGAGAGCGGCACGGTCCGCCTGGGGGACCGCGTCGAACTCCCCGCGGAGTTCGGGGGGACGCACGTCACCGGACTGCAGACCTTCCGCCGCCCCATGGAGGCCGCCGAGGCCGGCGACAGGGTGGCACTGCTGCTGCGCGGAGTGATGCACCAGCACGTGCTGCGCGGCGACGTGGTCACCGCCCCCGGCAGCGTCACACCGCGCCGGCGCTTCACCGCGCGGGCACGCCTGCTGACGACGGACGCGGGCGGCCGCCGCACGCCCCTGCGCACCGGCTTCCGGGCCCAGTTCCACCTGCGGACCGCCGACGTGACCGGCGAGATCGACCTCGGCCTGCGCGGCACCGCCCACCCCGGCGAGACCGTGACCATGACGGTCGCGCTGGATCGCGCGCTCGCGCTCGAGGCCGGCCTCGGCTTCGCGCTCCGGGAAGGCGGCCGCACCCTCGCGACGGGGACGGTCACCGCCGTCCTGGGATGAGCGCCGCGTGGCGGCGCCTGGACGCACCGGGACGAGGGGGTCGGCACAATAGAGAGGTGGACGAACCGATACCCGTGACCCGTGACGTCGACTGGGGCACCGCCAAGCTCATGCCCGACGTGGACCGGGCACGGGCCTGGCTGCTGACCGTCGACGGCGCACCTCAGTCGTACGTCGACCTGGACGACCCCACCTACCTGGAGTTCGAGTACGCCCGCCGCCTCGCCCACGTCCTGGACACGGTCGCCGAGCCCGGCCGGCCCCTGGACCTGCTCCACCTGGGCGGCGGCGCCCTGACCCTGCCCCGCTACGCGGCTGCCACCCGGCCCGGTTCGCGCCAGCTGGTCGTCGAGGCGGACCGGGGCCTGATCGCCCTGATCGGCGAGCACCTCCCGCTGCCGGAGGGATCGGGCATCGAGGTGCGCGCGGGCGACGCGCGGGCGGCCCTGGAGGCCGCCCCCGATGCCTCCGCCGACATCATCGTCGCGGACGTCTTCGGCGGCTCCCGGGTGCCCGCACACCTCACGTCCCTCGAATACGCCCGCACCGCGGCACGGGTGCTGCGCCCCGACGGGCACTACACCGCGAACCTCGCGGACGGTGCGCCCTTCGACTTCCTCCGCGCCCAGGTGGCCACGTTCGCCGCCGTCTTCGCGCACCTGTGCCTGATCGCGGAGGGCCCCATGCTGCGGGGCCGCCGCTTCGGCAACGCTGTACTGGTGGCCGCGCACACGGAACTGCCCGTGGCCGCGCTCGCGCGCCGCGCCGCCGCCGACGCCTTCCCGGCCCGGGTCGAGCACGGGGCCGCGCTCGCACGGTTCGCCGCCGGGGCGGTTCCGGTGGGCGACGCGGAGGCGGTGGCCTCGCCCGAGCCGCCCGGCGGCGCGTTCAGCGTCGGCTGAGGCGACGGCCGGTACCGCCGCCGGGCCCGGGCGGCTCGGGGCAGGAGGATCAGGAGGTCAGGAGGACTTCAGCGGGCGGAGCGAGCTCATGATCTTCTTGATGGTCTCGTCCGGGAGCTCCCCGTCGAAGCCCGTGGCGGCGTAGAGCACCCACGTCGCCAGATCGCCGTTGGTGTCCTTGTACGTCACCGTGAAGGCCTTGCCGTCGGTCACGCACTTGCCGGTCTTCTTCACCCCGGTGACCGTCGCGGAGGCCGTGTAGCCGGTGATGCCGTGGTCGCTCTTGAAGGGCTGGGCCTTCGTCTGGTTGAACTTGCCGGTCTGCTTCTGGTCGAAGGCCGCGTAGACCCAGTTGAGGGCCTCGATCTCGGCGGCGCTCGCCTCGCTCTTGGCGCCCTGGGCGCCCTTGGTCCCGGCGGACCCCCGCTTGTCGTTCTTTTCGCACTCGCCCTTTTTGTACGAGGCGGTGGCGGACATCGCGACGAGGCCCTTGCCCTTGTCGTCCTCGAAGCCGTGGGACATGGTCGGCGACTCGACCTCCCAGTCCGACGGCACGTCGAACGCGTTGTGCCGCTTGGAGCTGATGACGGTCTTCCAGCCGTCGATCACCGGCTTGATCTCGCCGCCCGCGCGCGGGTTGTCCTCGGGGGCCTCCGCGGTCGCGCTCGGGGACGCCGGCGCCGAGGCGGACGGCTGGGCGCCGCCCTTCGCCGTGGGCTCCTTGTCGTCGCCGTCGCCACCGAGCACCATCACACCGGTGATCACGGCGGCGGCGACCACGGCGATCGCCGCGGTGATGGCGATGATCGTGGTGCGCTTGTTACCGCCGCCACCGCCCGGCTGCGGGCCACCGGGTGTGGCCGGAGCGGTCCACTGCGCGGGGCCCGGCTGCTGGGCGCCCGGCTGCGTCGCGTAGGGGTTGGGCTGCTGATAGCCCGGCTGCTGGTACGGGTTGTGCTGCGGGTATCCCGGCTGCTGGTACGGGTTCTGGTGAGGGTCCTGCGGGTTCTGCTCGCCCCCGGGCGCCTGCTGTCCTGGCCACATGGCCGATAACCATAGAGGGCGATGGTGACACTTGTGGTCCCCGCCCCTTCCCGGTTGTGCTACTGGCTGGTAACTTTCGGGCCATGTCACAGACCCAGCCCTCGATCGGCGAAGCCCTCGTGGCCACCGTGCCCATGGCCCGTACCCTCAACCTCGTCTTCGAGGAGACCACCGCGGAGCGCGCCGTGGTCCGCCTGCCCGACCAGCCCGACTACCACAACCACGTCGGGGGCCCGCACGCCGGCGCGATGTTCACCCTCGCCGAGTCCGCGAGCGGCGCCATCGTCCTGGCCGCCTTCGGCGACCAGCTCGCGCGCGCCGTGCCGCTGGCCGTCCGCGCCGAGATCGGCTACAAGAAGCTCGCCATGGGCCCCGTCACCGCCACCGCCGAGCTCGGCCGCCCGGCCGCCGACGTGGTCGCCGAGCTGGACGCGGGGCAGCGCCCCGAGTTCCCCGTGCGCGTCTCGATCACGCGCGAGGACGGCGCGGAGACCGGCGAGATGACCGTGGTGTGGACGCTGCGGCCCAATGCGTAGCCGCTGACATCGGCCCATCGGCCCTGGTACACGGGAAGCCCCGAAGCGCAGCAGCGCTTCGGGGCTTCTCTGTGGAGGTCCTCCGGTTGTCGGCGAGCGATCAGCTGCCGTCCACCAGATCGGCGATGACCAGGGCGGTGACGCTGCCCTTGAACAGCCAGTCCCGGCCCGGGGAGGCGGGCCGCAGCTGCAGCTTCGCCGACACCATGCCGTTCTTCTTGCCGCCCGTCGGCAGGTCCAGCTTGATGTGCTCGTGGCCGACGCCGTATTCGAGGGGCCGCTCGTACTCGAGCACGAAGGACTTCAGCGACACATTGATGACGGGCTGGTTGTCGTCGTCCAGACGGACCTTCCCGGGGAGGGTGAAAGTCCCACTCCCTATCTCGCCGTCGATGCAGCTTCCGTTGTCCACGTAGATGGGGACCTCGGTCATGTAAAGCGCCATGGTGCTTCCTCCTGAACGATGTGATGGTGCCGTTGATTCCTGCGGGGGAATTCCCGCGGAAGTTCGCGCCGGTCCTCGGTCGTGCTACTTGTCCACGACGGTGATGGACGAGGAAGGCGAAGTGACGTCGCCCACCCGGAAGCTCAGCTCCGTCCCGCCGAGCGTGGCGTTTCCGGGGGCTTTCACCGCGACCCAGATCAGGGCCGTGGAGTCCTTGCCGGACAGGGCCAGGTCGACGTTCTCGAAGGTGAGGGTCTGGCCGTCCGGCGACAAGGCCCCGTTGTACTGACCGCCGTTCTGTACGGTCAGCTGGTACCCGGGATCGCCCTGGGCGACGAACTGCAGTCGCCTGCCCGGGGGGAGGGTCACCCGGACGTTCTGCGGAGGGACGGGGTCATCCTGGTTGGCCCGCAGGTTCACACCCGGGTAACCGGTCCCGCCGGCGCGTGCCAGCGGCATCGACCCGCCCCTGTACACCGAGAACCGGGCCACGGGCGCCCCGACCCTCAGGTCCACCTGACCGCCCAGCCGTGTGGTGTTCAGCTGCGCGTGGATCCGCATGGGGCCCTGCTGGGATCCTGCCTGCACCGCTCCTGCGGGAACGGAAAGCCATCCGTCGACGCCCGTCTTCCCGGGGTACGTCAGTGTTGCCCGGCCGTCGTGCACGAAGTGGGAGCCGGTCGCGCTCGGATCCAGGATCAGCGATACCTGCTGCGAGGAGAGCGGCTGGTTGGCCTCGTCCGAGAACTGCACGCGGAAGCCGTCGAACGGGGTGTCCGTCGGAGCGGTGAGGGGGTTGTCCGGGGAGGTCTCCGGGGCCGTCCTGGCGATCCGGTAGTCGTGCGCCGGAACGGAGAGCCGCACCGAGACACAGGCCAGTTGGGTGCCGGTCGTGTACCGGTTGGTGGTGTCGTCCGCGAAGGAGAGGTACGCGTTCGACGACAGAGCGATGAAGGACCGCTGGTACTGCTTCCACTGCCGCACCCAGCTGCCGCCGGAAATCGCCACCCTCGGCGGCTCGGGGACGCTGACGTACTCCTGGTCCAGCGCCTTCCCGTCATCGCGCGACATTCCGTCGTTGACCTTGTAGCGCATCCTCGTGGCGTGCGGGGGCTCTTCCCCGTACCAGGGTGCCCCGGCCCAGAACGTGACGTCGTACTGCGCTCCGGGTATCAGGTCGGGGAGGAGCTGCCCGATGTACCCGTGACGGTTGTCGCCCCGGCCGACGAGGTCGATCGCGTTGCTGCCGTCGACCCGGTCCTCCATGTCGCTCTTGGCGAAGGCGTACATGTGGGTGGAGACGTCGACGTATTCTCCCGCGTTCACGCCGGGATCGGGCTGCCCGTTGGGGTTGCCGCTGCCGCCGTAGTCCCAGTAGCGGAGCGATACGTTCGCGCCCTTGGCGAGCGCTTGGCTGTAACCGCACTTGCTGTCCGTGAAGACCGGACGGTGCTTGAAGTTTCCGTCCTTCACCAGGTTTGGGTTCCCGTCATCGCTGCCGGCGGCAGCCGATTCCATCTGTTCGGGTAAGTGCGAGGGCACGGAGATTCTCCTTGTCTCTTATTTCGCCGAGAGGGGCGTCGCCGAGTGGGGTGCGCCCGCCACGCGGAACGTCGTCCGTCGCTTCGCTTCGTGCAGCGACTCGACGGCTTCGCACCAGAGGTCGAGATCGGGGGTCGCGCTCAGCTGCGCGGAGCGCGCTTTCGCCCGGCGGGACGCCCGCTCCCAGTTCTTCGGGTCCCGCAGCGACTGCAGGGCGTGCATCCAGGCGTTCAGGTCGTCGCGGTAGGCGAAGATGCCCGCGTCGCCGAGGGACTCGACCAGCCCCGGGGTGGGGTGGGCGATCACCGGGATGCCGGACGCGAAGGCCTCCACTGCCACGCGCCCCCAGGACTCGTACAGGCTCGGCATGAGCATCACGCGCGATCGGCTGTAGACGTGCTCACGCATCTCGTTCCCGGGCACGCCGTCGACGATTTCGCAGTTGGGCAGGCGCGTCGGCGGTTTGGTCTGTTGTCCGTAGGCGCCGCGGACGCCCAGGAACTTCCATTCCGGGGTCCAGGCGGCGATCTGCCAGAAGATCTCGCCGCCCTTGTCGGGGTTGAGGTTCACCAGGGTCGCGCGGTCGCCCGGGGTGGTGCGGTAGTGCTCCGCTATGACGGGTGGGCGGACGACGATCGTGCGGCGGGGCAGGAACTCGCGGGGGTACCGCCCGTAGTGGATCTCGCCGTCGCGCCGGATCCACTCGCTGTTGTAGACGACGAGATCGGCTCCCGCCGCGTCGTGGAAGCTGGCGGCGAAGTTGTCGTGGCAGATCACGACCACGGGGATCTGCCGGGCCCTGGCGAGCCCCGACACGATGGGAACGTTCTCGTACTGGGACAGGAGTACGTCGGCTTTCTGCGCCTCGGCGGCGAATTCGGCGCCCTCCTGATACGGGACGACCCGCACTCCGTCGATGTCGTACGTCTTCTCGATGGTCCCGGGGTGCGACAACCAGACCGACACGCGGTGGCCGCGCTCGCTCAGGGGGCGCAGCATCGAGTGGAGCATCCACTCGGATCCCGCGTTGTGGGCCGGGGGATATCCGTACACCCGGGCCACGATGGACATGCTGCGCGACCTGGTGGCCGCGGACAGTCGGGGTGGGCGGGCCGTCACCGTGTTCACCTGAATGCGCTCCTTCCGGTTGATGAGGGCGATGCGGCGGTCATCAGGCCGGCTTGTCCACATGGACGGGCGTGGAGCCCGAGGTCTGGTCGCCCACGCAGAAGGTCAGGCTCATCGCGTCCTTCGACGCCGGGGCGCCGTCGGCGGCCTTCACGGCGACCCAGGCCACAGACGTCGCCCCCTTCCCCGACAGGGCCGGATTGACGCCCTGGAAGGTGAGGGCCTGCCCGTTCGACGACAGGGTCCCGCGGTAGGTCTTCTTGTTCTTCTGGGCGTCCTCGACGGTCAGCAGGTAGCCCGTTCCGCCCTGGGCGACGAACCGCAGCCCCTTGCCGCGGGGGAGGGCCACATAGACGTCCTGCGGAGAGACCGTGCCGCTGTCCCGGGCCTGCAGCCCCACACCCGGGTAGCCAACCGGGTTGGCGGAATTCAGCGTCACGTCCGGCGGGCCACCGGGAGTCACCGAGAACGGGATGCGGTCCACGACGCGGATCAGCGTGGAGCCCGACGTCTGGTCACCCACGCAGAAGGTCAGGTACGTCTCTCCCCGCCGGGCGTTGTCGGAGGCCTTCACCGCCAGCCACGCCGTGGACTTCGACCCCTTGTCCGACAGGGCCGGGTCGACGCCCTCGAAGGTGACGGCCTGGCCGTCCGACGACAGGATCCCGCGGTAGGTGTTCGTGTGCCCCCGGGCGTCCAGCACGGTCAGCAGGTAGTCGCCCCCGCCTTCGGGGACGAACTGCAGACCCTTGCCCCGGGGCAGGGCCACGTAGACGTCCTGCGGCGGCACCGTTCCGGTCTCGCCCGCCTGCTGCAGACGCACTCCCGGGTAGCCGGTCTCGCCGGCGGGGGCGAGGGCCACGTCCGGCGGGCCCCCGGGAACCACCGTGAACAGCGCGGCGGGCCGGCCGTCGGGAGACGACTGTGCGTCGAAACTCAGGGCCTCGACAGCGGTCATCGCGATTTTCCTTTCACTCGGGACACTTGAATGAGTGATGCGGGGGAATTCAATGGAGCGTGTTCGGCGGTATTCCGGGCGGGATGGGCTCGGCCATTCGAGATCGTGGTCGAGGCGACCGCCGAACACGGAGAGAAACGTACGGGCCCCGGAACGCGGGGGTCAAAGCAGAGATTCGGCAAGGGCGGATCAACGCGCCAGGCCTTTTCCGCGCCCTGTCGTGTGCTGCCCGCCCGGCCTGTGCGGGGCGTGAAAACCGCCGCTGAGCTGCGACGATGGGAGCGTTTATCGGGATGGACGCATTACGCAACACGCGTTGACATTAAACGGTATATTCTCTTCCGTTTGCTGGATCCGCATGAGAAGTTCCTGGTCAGGGGCGTGTTTCCGGTCGTTTACGTGTTTCCGTCGCACGTGGGCCGAATCTCGTCGGAATTCTCACCCGGAGTGACCGTCCCGCGCCGGCCGGAACCATGGGCGTCATTTCGGCTGCTGGGGCCGAATCCCCACTGTGCGGTTCCGGCGTGCGGGCTCGGTCAGGGCGATCGTTCGGCCTTGTCAGCAGCCGTCTGCCCGGAGTGCGGCGCGGAAGAGGGAGAAAGCTGGAATGTTGAAAGCTGATGGAACTTCATGCCGTTCCATCGGTTTTCGGTAATGCCCATCTCGTGCGGATGCCGACCCCTCAACCGGAATGCCAACCGGAAGGCCTCTCGGTCGTTTATCGGGGGATCGTGGAGAGGTATGCGCCCCTCGAACGACGCGTTTCCATGAACGCCCTCCATAATGTGCGCTGCATCACTTCGGGGGCATGCCGGCCGGGAACGTCGCAGGTGGCGTGGTGTGGCGCGCCTCCCCGGCGGTGATGTACCGACCGGCGAGCCGATTTCTGACGACCGGGCGCGTGTTCAGTGGCTGTTTAGGCGCCCGCCATGCGTGGTCCGGTTTCCCGGAGCGGTGTCCGGAAAGGGGGTCGGCTCTGGGGGAGGGGACGCCTGGGGCGTCCGGGGTTCGAGGGGGCGACGGGGTAAAGGGGTCGTATGACCCTTGTGCGGCCCCCGCCGCCGAACAAGTGGCCGCTCCGGGTCAACCGTCGGACCGCTGAGCGAGTCTTTACCTCCAGTAGGCTTCGCGCCGTGCGTCGTATGACGTGCGGCGCGAAGCAGGTCGTTCAACGGGAGGAACCGGCGTTGCACATCCAGGAGTGGCTCGAGACAGTACCGGCGATAGCCGTCTACCTTCTGGTGGGCGGAGTCATCGGGCTGGAGAGCCTGGGCATCCCGCTTCCCGGTGAGATCGTCCTCGTCAGCGCCACGCTGCTGGCCGCCACCCAGGACCACATCAACCCGTACATCCTGGGCGCCTGTGCCATCGCGGGTGCGATCGTCGGTGACTCGATCGGGTACCTGATCGGACGCAAGGGCGGCAAGCCGCTGCTGGAGTGGCTCGGCCGCAAGTTCCCCAAGCACTTCGGCCCCCACCACGTCGCCACCGCCGAGCGGTCGTTCCAGAAGTGGGGCATGTGGGCCGTGTTCGTCGGCCGCTTCATCGCCCTGCTGCGCATCTTCGCCGGTCCGCTGGCGGGCGTGCTGAAGATGCCGTACTGGAAGTTCCTGATCGCCAACGTCCTCGGCGGCATCGTCTGGGCCGGCGGTACGGTCGCGGTCATCTACTCCGTGGGCAAGGTCGCCGAGGAGTGGCTGAAGAAGTTCTCCTGGCTCGGCCTGGTCGCCGCCCTGCTGTTCGGCCTGGGCTCCTTCATCGTCATGCGGATCAAGGCCAAGAAGGCCGGTGCCGCCCAGGCCGCCGCGCCGACGGGCGAGCAGCGCGAGACCGAGGCCGTCGCCACCGCGGAGTGAGGCACCCGCGCTCCGCCCCTCGCGGACCGCAGAGAACAGGACAAGGCCCCCGGCTCCGGCCGGGGGCCTTCGTCGTACGCCGCCGCTGCCGCCGTGGCGCGCGGTCCTGTGATCTTGGCCCCAGCCGGCCGCTGACTGACGGCCCCTCGCTTACGGTGCTGTGGAGACGAGGGCGACGGACGAGGAGTGTGCGGTGACGGAGAAGGCGCTGACTTTCGCGGTGGGCGGCAAGCGGCCCGAGATCGACCCGGCGGCATTCGTCGCCCCGACCTCCGTCGTGGCCGGTGACGTCACCCTCGCCGCGGACACGAGCGTCTGGTACGGCGCCGTGCTGCGCGCCGACTGCGGGCCGATCACGCTCGGCGCGGGCAGCAACATCCAGGACAACTGCACCGTGCACGTCGACCCCGGATTCCCGGTGACCGTCGGGGAGCGGGTGACCGTGGGGCACAACGCGGTGCTGCACGGCTGCACCGTCGAGGACGACGTGCTGATCGGCATGGGCGCCACCGTCCTCAACGGTGCCAGGATCGGCGCCGGTTCGCTGGTCGCCGCCCAGGCGCTCGTCCCGCAGGGCATGCAGGTGCCGCCCGGCTCCCTGGTCGCGGGGGTGCCCGCCAAGGTGCGCCGCGAGCTGACCGCCGAGGAGCTCGAGCACATCCGGCTCAACGCCGTGATGTACCTGGAGCTGGTGAAGGCGCACCGCGAGGCGCTGGCCGAGGACTGAGCGCCGCGCGGTGCGGGGTGTGCGTCAGCCCGTCGCCAGCAGGACCGTGCCGACGAGCGCGAGGCCCGCGCCCGCGGCCTGGACCGTCTGCAGCTTCTCGCGCAGGACGCCGCGGGCGGCGAGCGCGGTGACCACCGGGTAGAGCGAGGCCAGCACCGCCGCGACGGTCACCGGGCCGTTGTTCGCGGCGATGGAGTACGTGCCGTTGGCGGCCACGTCCGCCAGGCCGACGAAGGCGAGCGCGGGCAGGGCCGAGCGGATGCCGCTCCAGCCCTCCTCGGGCAGCCACGGGGCGCCGCGCCGTACGGAGGCGTAGAGCGCGCCCGCGCCGACCACGACGTTGCACAGGCGCTGGACGAACAGGGCGAGGAAGAGCCCGGTCAGGGTGTGCGAGGCCTCGGCGATCAGGGCCATCACGGAGCCGAAGCCGAAGGCGGCGATCAGGGTGAGGATCAGGGTCTGGCGCTGCACGGGCGCCCCGCCCAGGCCCGGGCCGCTGGCGAGGACGACGCCGGCGACGGCCACGGCTATGCCCGCGAACTGCAGGATGCCGGGGCGCTCGCCGAGGACGAGGCCGACGCCGAGCGGCACCGCGACGCCGCCGAGCGCGCCGAGGGGGGAGACGACTCCCATGGGCCCGAGGGCCAGGGCCTTGTAGAAGGCGAGCATGGCCGCGGGGCCCACGACGCCGGCGGCCACCGCGAACCACAGCTCGGGCCCGGCCTCGGACCAGCCGCCGGTGGCGACGACGATGGCGCCCAGCGCGCCCACGGCCAGCAGCTGGGAGAGCAGGACCACGGTCAGGGCGGGCATGCGCCGGGTGAGCAGCCCGCCGCCGAAGTCGGCCAGCCCCCACATGAGGCTGGTGGCCAGGGCGAAGACCGGTGTCATGGGAGAGACCTCGCAGTACAGTGTGGTGAATGGTGGCGTCCATGACACCGTAGTGCATGCTGCTGAACTTCATTAATTAATACATTGGACTGGATGGACTGTGACGGACCTCGAGCAGCTCACGCAGTCACTCGCCCGCAACCTCAAGCGCTGGCGCGGCGAGCGCAACTTCACCCTCGACGCCCTGGCGGCACGCTCGGGCGTCAGCCGGGGCATGATCATCCAGATCGAGCAGGCCCGTACGAACCCCAGCGTCGGCACCACGGTCAAGCTCGCCGACGCGCTCGGCGTCAGCATCACCACCCTCCTCGACTACGAGCAGGGCGACCGCGTCCGGCTCGTAGCCCCTGAACAGGTGGTGCGGATGTGGTCTACCGAGGCGGGCAGCCACACCTCGCTGCTCGTCGGGACCGAGGCGCGCGGGCCGCTGGAGCTGTGGGAGTGGCGGATCGTGCCCGGCGACAGCAGCGTCTCCGACGCGCACCCGCCCGGCACGATCGAGCTGCTGCGGGTGACGGCCGGCGAGCTCACGCTCGTCGTCGACGGCGAGGAGCACACCGTCCCCGCCGGCACCTCGGCGACCTTCGAGGCGAACGTGCCGCACACCTACCGCAACGACGGCACCGAGCCCGTGGAGATGACCATGGTGGTGGCCGTACCGCCCGCCCGCTGAGACGGCCCGGCGCCGCCGGGGGCCGGGCTGTTACGGTGACGATCATGACCGATAACCCCGTGCACCCGACGCCCATGGAGGCATTCGACGACGTCCGGCCCGCCATCGAGCGACTGGACCTGCTGGTCCCGCCCGTGGCCGAGGCGATCCGGGGCTGGGGCGGCCCGGTGCCCGTGGAGGAGCTGCTCCACGTCGACACCGCGGCGGAGAAGGCGGACACCGCCGTCCTCGTGGCGCACTACGGGCAGTGGCTCCTCGAGAAGTCGGCGAACTGTGTGATCGTCGCGGCGAAGCGCGGCGGGGAGAGCTCCCTCGCCGCCTGCGTCGTCCCGGGCCATACCCGCGCCGACGTCAACGGCGTCGTACGCCGCCATCTCGGCGCGCGCAAGGTCTCGTTCGCGGCGATGGACACCGCGCTCGGCGAGACGGGCATGGAGTACGGCGGCATCAACCCGATCGGGCTGCCCGCCGGCTGGCCGGTGCTGGTGGACGCCGCCGTCGCCGACAGCCCGTACGTGCTCATCGGCAGCGGCAGCCGGCGCGGCAAGCTCATCGTCCCCGGCAAGGCCCTCGCCGAACTGCCGGGCGCCGTGGTGATCGCGGGTCTGGGGAGCTGACCCGGCTACGGGCCCGGGCGGACCGGCCGGGCCCGGGCTCAGACCGCCCGGCTCTGCCGTGACACGTCGAGCGACAGGGCCAGGGAGTGCTCGGCGAACCCCAGGCTCCGGTAGAGCGGTTCGGCCTCGGGCGTCGCATGCAGATCGACGCGTGTGACGCCCTCGCCGGCGAACCAGTCGAGCAGGGCCTCGGTCGTCGCACGCGCCAACCCCCGCCCCCGGTAGCGCACATCGGTGCACACCGTGAAGACGAACCCGAACCGTCCCGTGGGATGGCCGGGCGCCGGCAGCCGCTCCTCCACCCGCCCGACCGCGCACGCCGCCAGGTGCGGCCCGCCCCACCCCGGATCGCCGTCCACGACGAACGCGCCCAGCCCCGGCCCCCGCGCGGCCAGTTGCCTGCGGGCCACCTTCTCGGCGTCGCGCTCCCACGTACCGGGGGAGTCGTGGCCCTCCATGGCGGCGAACATCAGACGGCGCAGCCGGACGATCTCGGCTGCGTCCTCGGGCCGGGCACGGCGTGTGGTGATCATGAACCGACGTTATCCCGGCACGGCACCGCCAAGGACGCCCGGTGTCCCTGAAAGCGGACTGAAACCGTAGTGAAAGTGGGCGCCCCTAGTGTCTTTCTCACCGGGAGCCGACTGGATGGGGACGGGCCATGAAAAGCGCCAAGGAACCGACGATCTACCAGGACGTGGATATCATCCGCCGCATCCAGGAGCTCATGGTTCTGTGCTCCCTGCTGCCGCCCGACGGCAAGCTGCGTGAAGCGCTGGAGCTCGCTCTCGCGCTCCACGAGGAGCCGGCACTGGCCCGGATCACTCCCCTCACCAATCTCCATCCCTTCGCGACGAAGGCCTGGCTCGAGACCCTGTGGCTCGGGGACGGCGTTTCCGGCGAGGAGAAGGAACTGGTCGCCTGGCAGAACAAGAGCGAGAACATGGGCCCGGCCATTCGTGAACTCAAGAACGCCGAACAGCAATCCGGCATCACGTTGGTCGCCCGGCTGACGTCCTGACATCGCCAGGTGTCGGGATTCACCTCAACATCGGAGGTAAGTCATGACCGCTTCGATTCTTCAGTCCGTCGTGGACGCCGACTTCCGCGCCGCGCTGATCGAGAACCCGGCCGCGTTCGGTGCCTCGACCGCGGTCCTGCCCACGCCCGTGGAGCAGCAGGACCAGGCGTCCCTCGACTTCTGGACCAAGGACATCGCCGCTACGGAAGCCTTCGCCTGCAAGCAGAGCTGCAGCTTCGGCCCGTTCACCTTCGTGTGTGACGGCAACACCAAGTAAGCGGCCGTTGCCCTCGGGCGGTAACGCCCGCCCGGTGCGATGACGCGGTGGGTCGGCCCTCGCCGGCCCACCGCGTTGCGCCGCGCGGCGGACCCCCGGCCACGAGCGCTCCCTCGACTTCGACCGCAGGAGAGTTTCGCACATGGGTAACGCTTATCCGCTGGACATCGCGGCGCGGGCGGCCAATCTGACCGAGCGACTGCGCGTCGTCGCCGCGGCGGGCGGCGCCGCGGAGACCGGTCAGGGCACGGCGGTCGAGCTCGACGCGTTCGACCGCTGGAAGATCGACACACTGGCCGGGAAGCTGGCCGACAAGTTCCACCAGGAGTCCCTCCACCGCAACAGGCCGCCCCAGCACACCAAGGAAGAGCTCGTCGGCGTGCTGTCCGCGTACCGCCGGATCGAACTGGGCCTGGACGGGGCGGACGAGGAGACGCGCGAGCTCGTGAACGGGCTGCACAGCGCCTGGCTGCCCACCTACCGCACCGCCCTGGACGCCTTCGACCGCGAGCGGTCGGACCCGGCGGCCGCCGGGAAACCCTCCTGGCGCGCGTTCGACGTGTATTACGGGCGGCTGGCCAAGGCCTGCGAGCCGTTCCTGCGCGAATTGGGGCGCGCCCTGGGCGCCGTACGGACGGCGGCGGACGACGAAGGCACCCTGCTGAGCCCCGAGCTGGTCGAGGACATGCAGCGCCACCTGCTCGACCGCTTCGAGTTGAGCATGGCCTGGGCCGTGGAAGCCGCCGCCAACGTGCACTGCGCGCAGACCGGAATCGACAAGTCCACCGCAGGCCGCGAGGACTATCTCGCCTATCTCGACGCCACGTTCGCCGACAGTGCGGCCTATCACCGCTTCTATCTGAATTTCCCCGTGCTCGGCCGCTGGCTCGCGCACACCACCGCCCTGCTCACCTCCTTCGGCCGGGACGTCCTCGAAAGCCTGGCGGCCGACGCGGAGGCCATCGGAAACGAATTCTTCGGGCAGCGGATCACCGAATTCCGCTCCCTTCGGCTGGGCGACTCCGACCCGCACGCGGGCGCGCGTACCGTCGCCCGCGTCGAAGCCGTGCTCGCCGACGGAAGCACCGCCGAATTCTTCTACAAGCCGCGCAGCGTCCGCTCCGAGGCGGCGCTCCAGGACCTGCTCGCACGCCTGGCGGACGACGGGGTCGTCGACTTCGCGACCCGGCCCGTCCTGCCCAGGGACGGCTACGGCTACGAAGCCCTGATACCCGCCGGGCGCAACCGCGTGGAAACGCCGCAGGAAGTCGAGCGGATCTACGAGGAGCTGGGCGGCTATCTGGCGGTCTTCTACGTGCTGGGCGGCAGCGACCTGCACTTCGAGAACATCCTCGTCGCCGACGGGCACGCCTTCGTGTGCGACGCGGAGACGGTCCTCGGCGTCCACCCGCAGGGCCGCTCGCAATCCGAAGGCACCCTCCTCGACTCCGTGTTCAAGACCGGGCTGCTCGAGTGGCCGCGCTCCGCCCGGCCGGGCGAGGAGGCCGCCGCCGAGATGCGGATCAGCGGCTACGCGGGCGGCGAGGGATACGAGGTCCCCATGCCGGTGGCCCGCAGGAACGGCGAGGGGCTCAGCTTCGAGGCGTCCGTGGTGCACCGCACCGGCGTCCACGTGGAGACCAGCGCCTCCAACCGCGTCTTCCTCGGCGAGGAGCTCGTCCGCCCCGAGGACCACGCCGAGTCGATCATGGAGGGCTTCAACCGGGTCTACGCCTGGTTCGCCAAGGACCCCGACGCCGCCGTCGACTTCGTGATGGAGACGTTCAGCTGGGTCACGGCCCGCTTCATCAACTGGGGCACCCAGATCTACGCCCAGCTGCTGAGCGCCGCCCGCCACCCCAGGTGCCTGACCGAGCCCCTCGAAGTGGACCTGCTCGCCAACACCGTGCGCACCTTCCCCCGCACCTGGGACGCCGAGGGCATCCTCGCCGTGCGCGAAGTGAACGCCATGTGGCAGCTGGACGTGCCGCTGTTCACCGCGGGCGCCCATGCCAGGCAGCTGGTGCACGCGCACGGCGAGCCGCTGCCCTCGCGCCTGGACCTCTCGCCGATCGACCACGCCGCCGCCCGCATCAGGCGGCTGTCGGAGGAGAACCGCGAGCAGCAGAGCCAGTACATCGCCGCCAGTCTCTCCACGGACGAGATCAGCAGCCCCTCCTTCGTCGCCACGTCCCTGGACTACGCGGTCAAGATCGGCAACCGGCTGTGCGGCGAGCTCAGGGCGCCCGACGCCCCCGCACCCTGGACCTCGTACCAGCTGGCGGGCGGCCGGCTCGAGCAGGTGGACATCGAGGCCGACCTCTACCAGGGCTCCGCGGGTGTCGTGCTCTTCCTCGCCTACCTCGATCAGCTCGTGCCCCGGCCGGAGTACCGGCAGGCCGCCCGGCAGGGCCTCGACCACGTCCTCGCCCAATGGGACCGCGACCGGCTGGGCGCGTTCGCGGGGCTCGGCGGCGTCATCTACCTCCTCACCCACCTGCACCGGCTGTGGGGCGACGAGGAGCTGCTCGAGAAGGCCGTCCGGCTGAGCGACGAGATCCCCGGGCGCGTCGAGGAGGACCGGCACTTCGACATCCTGCACGGAGCGGCGGGCCTCATCCCCGTCCTGCTCGGCCTCGCCGAGGAGAGCGGCGGGCACGGCCTCGACCACGCCCACCGGTGCGCCGGCCACCTGCTGCGGCACGCCGAGGACGACGGCGAGACCCTCAGCTGGCCCCCGTCCGCGCCTGAGGAGACCTACGGCAACCTCACCGGCTTCTCCCACGGCTCCGGCGGCATCGGCTGGGCCCTGATCCAGCTCGGCCACCACACCGGCCGGAGCGACTACATCGAGGCCGGGCGCAAGGCGTTCGCCTACGAGGACCGGTACGTCGACGAGACGGAGAAGGACTGGTACGACCTGCGGATCAACAACGGCTCCGCGGTCAAGGGCGCCCGGCACTTCTCCAACGCCTGGTGCAACGGGGCGGCCGGCATCGGGCTCGCCCGGATCACCAGCTGGGACGCGCTCGGCCGGACCGACGAACAACTGCTGCGCGAGGCCCAGCAGGCGCTGTCGGCGACGATGCGCAACTTCCCCCGGCTGAAGAACCACACCCTGTGCCACGGCACGTCCGGCAACGCCGAGCTCTTCCTGCGCTTCGCCCGGCTCAACGACGAACCGGCCTTCCAGCTGGAGGCCAACGTCCAGGTCCAGGCGCTGTGGCGGAGCTTCGACGAGGCGGGCGACAGCACGGCGGACAACAGCGCCGACTTCTTTCCGGGACTGATGATCGGCATCTCCGGATTCGGCATGCACTTCCTGCGGCTGGCGGCCCCGGACCGCGTCCCGTCCGTGCTGCTCCTCGACCCGCCGTCGCACCACGAACAGTAAGGAGTCGCTCCACCATGGCCCTGAAGACCTGCGAGGAATTCCTGCGCGACGCCCTCGACCCCGACCGCTTCGGCCGGGAGATGAAGGCGGTCACGGAGATACCGGAGATCGTCAAGCTCGGCCACCGCCACGGATACGGCTTCACCGCCGAGGAGTTCCTGACGAAGGCCATGTCCTTCGGCGCCCCGCCGGCCGGTGCCGCGGCGCCCGGGGAGAGCGCGAGCGCGCCGGGGCAGAACGGCTCCTCGCCCGGCAACGCCGGCAGGGCCGCCACGGCCGGCCCGGAGGCCGGCGCCACCAGCTTCGCCCACTACGAGTACCGCCTGGACGAGCTCCCCGAGTTCGCACCCGTCGTCGCGGAGCTCCCCAAGCTCAAGGTCATGCCGCCCTCCGTCGGACCGGACCGCTTCGCCGCCCGCTACCGCGACGAGGACATGCGGACGATCTCGATGTCCCCCGCCGACCCCGCCTACCAGGCCTGGCACCAGGAGCTCGCCGGGCGGGGCTGGCGGGACGCCGAGGACACAGCTGCCGCACCGGACGCACCCCGGCGGGACTTCCACCTCCTCAACCTCGACGAACACGTCGACTACCCCGGCTACGAGGAGTACTTCGCGGCGAAGACCAGGGTCGTGGCGGCCCTGGAGAACCTCTTCGGCGGCGACGTGCGCTGCTCGGGCTCCATGTGGTACCCGCCGTCCAGCTACCGGCTGTGGCACACCAACGCCGACCAGCCGGGATGGCGCATGTACCTGGTGGACGTCGACCGGCCCTTCGCCGACCCCGACCGGACCTCGTTCTTCCGCTACCTCCACCCGCGCACCCGGGAGATCGTCACACTGCGCGAGAGCCCGCGCATCGTGCGGTTCTTCAAGGTCGAGCAGGACCCGGAGAAGCTGTTCTGGCACTGCATCGCCAACCCCACGGACCGGCACCGCTGGAGCTTCGGCTATGTCGTGCCGGAGAACTGGATGGATGCCCTCCGCCACCACGGCTGACCCCGCACCCGTCGCCGCGCGCACCGCGGGGCACCAAGGAGGAGCGATGTTCGGAGCAGGACCGCGGACCGCGCGCAAGCCGGTGGCGGACGGCGGGCCCGCGCGCGAGCCCGACGGGCCGGCGCCGGCCGACGGGACCGCGGCCGGGCCCCGGTCCGCGCGGCCCGGCCCGCCGGCCATCCTGGCCAGAGGGTTGGGCAAGACGTACGCGGGCGTGGAAGCGGTGCGCGGCATCGACCTGACCGTCGCCCAGGGCGAGACCTTCGGCTTCCTCGGCCCCAACGGGGCGGGCAAGACCACGACGATCTCCATGCTGACCACCCTGGCCACGCCCACCTCGGGCCGGATCGAGATCGCCGGCCACGACACCCGCACCGCCCCCCAGCAGGTGCGCCGCAACCTCGGGCTGGTCTTCCAGGAGACCACGCTCGACCCGGAGCTGACGGCCGTGGAGAACCTGCGCTTCCACGCCGACCTCTACGCCCTGCCGCGCGCCGGGCTGAGCGAGCGCATCACCGCCATGCTCGAACTCGTCGGCCTCGCGGCCCGCGGCGGCAGCCTCGTGCGCACCTTCTCCGGCGGCATGCAGCGCCGGCTGGAGATCGCACGCGGGCTGCTGCACCGGCCGCGGCTGCTCTTCCTCGACGAGCCGACCATCGGCCTCGACCCGCAGACCCGGGCCCAGGTGTGGACGCACCTGGCCGAGATCCGCGAACGCGAGGCCACCACGATCTTCCTGACCACGCACTACCTCGACGAGGCCGAGCAGTGCGACCGCATCGCCATCATCGACGACGGCAGGATCGTCGCCCAGGGCAGCCCGGCCGAGCTGAAGTCGGTCATCGGGGCCGACCGCGTGGACCTGCGCACGGGCGACGACGTCGCCGCGGCCGCGCTGCTGCGGACACGCTTCGGCCTCGACCCCGTCCACGGCCCGGCCGGCCTCAGCGTCAAGGTCGCGGAGGGCGCCAGGCTCGTCCCGGCGCTGTGCGCCGCCCTCGACGTGGCCGTCTACGAGGTGACCGTCACCCGCCCCAGCCTCGACGACGTGTTCCTCCACCACACGGGGCGCGGAATCCGCGACGACTCAGGAGCCGGCGCATGACGCACGCCACGGCCGCACTGCCGGCCGCCGCCCCCCGCGAAACCGGCCGCATCGCCGCCGAATGGCGCGCCGGCACCATGGTGTGGCGACGCGAGATGATCCACTTCCTGCGCTCGCGCGCCGGGATCGCCGTGTCCCTGCTGCAACCGCTGCTGTTCCTGTACGTGCTGGGCATCGGCCTGTCCCGGATGTTCAGCGGCGCCGGATCCTCCGACGACTACATGATCTTCCTCTTCCCCGGCGTGCTGGTGATGGCGGCTCAGGCCCCGGCCATCTCGGTGGGCGCGTCCATCGTCTGGGACCGGCAGAGCGGGTTCCTGCGCGAGATGCTCGTGGCGCCCGTCCACCGCAGCACCCTGCTGATCGGCAAGTGCCTCGGCGGCGCCACCGTCGCGGCGTGCCAGGGCGCGGTCGTCCTGGCCAGCGCCGGGCTCGTGGGCGTGCCGTACCGGATCGACCTCTTCGCCGCCCTGCTGGCCGAACTGCTCCTCGCCTCCCTCGCGATGACGGTCATGGGCGCGGTGATCGCGGTCAGGATCCAGCGGATCCAGACGTTCCACACCGCGCTGACGGTCCTGACGGCCCCCATGGTCTTCCTGTCGGGGCTGATGTTCCCCGTCAGCGCCATGCCTGCCTGGATGGCCTCGCTCACCCTCATCAACCCCCTGACGTACGCCGTCGACGCCATGCGGCAGACGATCACCGCGTTCCACCCCGCCCCGGCGGCCGGGGCGTCGGGGGCGCCGTTCTTCGACCCGGTCTCCTGGGGAGGCTGGGACGTCCCGCCGGGGCTGTCGGTGGCCCTGGTGGCCGCGTTCTCCGCGGCGGCCCTGGCGGTGGCCGCCCGCCGCTTCGCACGGACCGACTGAAGTCCCACGAAGCGACTGAAAACGCCGTCGTCCCGGGCGACCCAACCGTGGATCATCGCTCACGACCGTAGCGCCGAACCGATCAGAGGAGACCGCACCATGCGCACCACCAGACGCCTTTCGCTGCGCCGCCGTACCGCTCTGCTCATGGGCACCGCTTCGCTCGCGGCCCCGATGCTGCTCACGGTCCAGGCCGGCGAGGCGCAGGCGTTCGGCACGATCAACTCGCTCGGGCAGCGTGCCGAGCACGAGCGCATCACCCGGGCGGCGCTCGCCTGCGCGCCCGGCCAGGCATCCGACGGGACGTGTTTCGAGCCGCGCTCGATCGACCAAGTGGCGGGCCACACCGGCACGTTCGGGGCCGTGGGCTCGCCCGACTCGGACGAGATCTTCACCCCCGAGGCGCACTGCGACGACGCCGACTTCCTCACGGCCTCCGGCTACCCCCGCACCCGGCAGCAGGCCAGCGACCAGCTCATCGCCTGCATATCCAAGCTGCAGGGACGTTTCGGCCAGGGGGTCTCCGCGGGTTCCGCCACCCTGAACGGCGACGGCACCGTCTCACCGGGCAACAGCGACCTGTCCACGGACTGCACCTTCACGGGCGGCGTCCCCGGGCGCGGCAAGTGCAACGCCATCGAGGGCTTCGGCCGCGCGCTGCACGGCGTGCAGGACTTCTACTCGCACAGCAACTGGGCCGACAAGGCGGACCCCAACCAGGCCGTCGGCGTCGCCAACCCGCCCGGCCTGAACATGAGCGGCCCGTCCCCGCTGCTCGCCCTCAAGAGCGGCCGGCCGCCGGCCGCCTCCTCGGTGCCGGCGCAGCTGTCCACCGGCTGCTTCTCGCTCAACCCCTTCGGCTGCTCGAGCCGGGTCACGCACTCCACCCTCAACAAGGACACCGGCCTGATCGATCCGGCCACCGGCGCCACCAGTGACCCGACCACCAACCGCGGCCGGATCACCGGCAACTTCGACCGCGCCGTCAAGGGCGCGATCGCCGACACCCGTCGTCAGTGGGCCGACTTCCGCGCCTCGCTGACCGAGCGCTACGGCCAGGACAAGGGTGCGCGCATCGGCTGCGTCCTGACGCACGACAACCCCGTGCGCGACTGCCGCTGACCCTTGCCTCCACCCCGATCCGCCTGCCGGCCCGGCCGCCCCGGGCCGGCAGGTGCGTACCGGGCGCCGCGGCCGTCCCGCCGCGCTCAGGCGTCGCCGTACGCCTCGCCGCCGAGCTCCAGCACCGCCGAGCCGGCCGTGGTGTCCGCCAGCCAGGCCCTGAACCCCTCCACGTCCGCCTCGGGCAGTCCGATCCCGATCCGCACGCCCGCCCCGTAGGACACCTCGCGCACGTCCCGCCCGGTGGCCCGCAGTTCGTTCTCCAGCTTGCCGGCCCGCTGGTGGTCGACCGTGACCGTCGCCAGCCGGAAGCGCCGCCGGGTCACGGTGCCCAGGGTGTCGAGCGCCTCGCCGACCACCCCGCCGTAGGCCCGGATCAGGCCGCCGGCGCCGAGCTTGACGCCGCCGAAGTAGCGGGTGACCACGGCGACGACGTAGCGCATGTCGCGCCGCACGAGCATCTGCAGCATGGGCACGCCCGCCGTGCCCCCGGGCTCGCCGTCGTCGCTCGCCTTCTGCACCGAGCCGTCGGCGCCGATGACGTACGCCCAGCAGTGGTGCCGGGCGGTGGGGTGCTCCTTGCGGATACGCGCGACGAACGCCTGCGCCTCCTCCTCGGTGGCGGCGGGCGCGAGCGCGCAGATGAAGCGCGACCTGCTGATCTCGATCTCGTGCTCGCCCTCGAGCGCGACCGTCCGGTACTCGTCCTGCATCCCGTAAGCCTAATCCCGCCGAGACGTCCCCCCGCGCCCGGGAATGCTCCGGTGATCTCGCTCGTTGAGCCGGCATGTACGCAGAACCGGGGATCATCCGGAAGATCATCGAGGGGACCGGCGACACCTGGGCGGTTGTCGGTCTGTCGGCCAACGAGCAGCGCGCGGCCTACCGCGTCGCGGAGGTGCTCCAGCGCCACGGCAAGCGCGTCGTGCCCGTCCATCCCAGGGCGGAGACGGTCCACGGCGAGCGGGGATACGCCTCCCTCGCCGACATCCCCTTCCCCGTCGACGTGGTCGACGTCTTCGTCAGATCCGAGCTCGCGGGCGCCGTCGCCGACGAGGCCGTCGCCGTCGGCGCGAAGGCGCTGTGGTTCCAGCTCGGCGTCATCGACGAGGGGGCCTACGACCGCGCACGGGCCGCGGGCCTGCTGATGATCATGGATCGCTGCCCGGCGATCGAGATTCCCCGGCTGCGCTGACCGCCGCGGGCGGGAGCGCGCACCGCACGCCCCCGCCCGCCCCACCTCACACCACCAGCCCCGCATCCCGGGCGCACAGGGCCGCCTGCACCCTGTTGCCGACCTCCAGGGCGGCCAGGATGCGGCTGACGTGGGCCTTGACCGTGCTCTCCCGCATGCCCAGGCCCTCGGCTATCTCGGCGTTGGACGCCCCGCCCGCCAGGAGCCCGAGGACATCGGCCTCGCGCGGGGTCAGCCGGCCCACGCGCAGCTGGGCGGCCTGGGAGTCGCGGGAGGCCGTGCGGTGGTAGCGGTCCACCAAGCGGCGGGCGGCGGCCGGGTGGAGCATGGCCTGGCCCGCGGCGACGACCTGTATCGCGCGGATGATCTCGGCCGGGTCGGTGTCCTTGAGCAGGAACCCCGAGGCGCCGGCGGCCAGCGCGTCGTACACGTACTGGTCCAGGTCGAAGGTCGTCAGCATGACGACCTCCGGCGGGCAGGGCAGGGCGCGCAGCCGCTCCGTGGCCGCTATGCCGTCCATGCGGGGCATGCGGACGTCCATCAGGGCCACGTCCACGCGCAGGGAACCGGCCCGTTCGACGGCCTCCAGGCCGTCGCCCGCCTGGGCCACCACCTCTATGCCGGGGACGTCGTCGAGGATGTCGGCGAGGGCCAGCCGGACCAGGCTGTCGTCGTCGACGATCAATGTACGGATCATGCCGCTCCCGGCGCGAGGTGGTGGTCTTCGAGGGGAATGTCCGCGGCGATGCTCCAGCCGCCGCCCCCGGCCGGACCGTAGTCCAGCCGGCCGCCCAGGGCGGTGACCCGTTCGGCCAGCCCGACCAGGCCGTAGCCGCTGCTGACCGGCGCCCCCTCGGGGGAGGGGGCGCCGGCCCGGTTGCGCACCTCGACGGTGGAGGCCGGCGGGCCGTAGCGCACCGTGACGTGGACCGGGGCGCCCGGGGCGTGCTTGCGGGCGTTGGTCAGCGCCTCCTGCACCAGGCGGTGGACGGCGAGCCGGTGGCTGGCCGGCAGCGGCGCGGCCGTGCCCTCCACGACCGCCTCGATCTCCTGGCCCGCCGCCCGCGCCTCGTCGAACAGCGCGGGCAGCTCCCGCAGCCCCGGGACGCGCTGGCCCTGCAGCTCGGGGTGGTCGGGGTCGCGCAGGACGCCCAGCACGTCGCGCAGATCGCCCAGCGCCTCCGTGGACGTCGTGCGCAGCAGCGCCAGCCGGTCGGCGACGGGCTCGGGAAGGGAGGCGGCGCGCCGCTGCAGGGCGCCCGCGTGCAGGGCGAGCAGGCTCAGCCGGTGGGCGAGCACGTCGTGCATCTCGGCGGCGATGCGGGCGCGCTCGCTCAACCGGGCCTGCTTGGCGCGCAGTTCGCGCTCGATGCGCAGATGGTCGACCTGCGCCGTCAGGCTCGCGACCAGTCGTCTACGGCTGTCGACCCACAGCCCGAGCACCATCACGAGGGCGAACGGCAGGACCGGACCGTAGGCCCGGGTGGTCCACAGCAACTGCTCCGGCTGGGCGAACCAGTTGCCCGCCAGTGCCACCGCCGCGCACGCGCATCCCAGCGCGCGCCAGCCGCGCGAGGCGAGGTAGAAGAGCATCACCAGCAGCGGCAGCAGCGCGCCGACCGCGATCGCGGCGGCGACCGTCACCACGACCGTGACCACCGGGACGCGATAGCGCACCGCCAGCGACAGGCTGCCCACCGCGGCGACGGCCGTGTCCGGGCCGAACAGCGTGGCGCCGGCGCCCACATAGGCGTTCTGCACCGCCAGCACGCCCACGGCCGCGATCAGCAGCGCCTCCGCCCATCCCGGCCACCTTCGGTCGTCCGCACTCAGCACGGGTAAATCGTAGTCAGCCAACGTTTCCGGTCCCTCCGCCAGTCGGCCTACGCTACCCCCTACTTTCGTACTGATCGAGCGTCGCACAACGGCCGATGGTGCGGCCCGCGCGGGCCCCTAGTTTCATGGTCATGGATCTGACGCAAGCCAACTCCACGCCCGCACAGCCGCGTTCGGCTGCCGGGCTGGCCTTTCTCCGTGAGGCGACCCGCACCTTCCGTACCACCGGCGCCATCGCGCCCAGCAGCAGGCAGCTCGCGGAGCGGCTGGCCGCCCCGCTGGCCCCCGCGAGCAGACTGCGCCGCCCCACCGCGGTACTGGAGGTCGGGGCCGGCACGGGACCGGTGACGCGCGTGCTGGCCGGGGCCGTCGGTCCCGCCGACCGGCTCGACGTCGTCGAGATCAACCCCCGCTTCGTCGAGATTCTCAACGGCGCGCTGCGCACCGATCCCGCCATGTCGGCCGCTTCCGACCGCATCCGGATCATCCCCGAGTCCATCACCGAGATGCGCATCGACCACAGCTACGACGTCATCGTCTCCTGCCTGCCCTTCACCAACTTCGAACCGGACACCGTCAAGGCGATCCTGGACCGTTACCTGTCCGTGCTCGTACCCGGCGGTCACTTGACGTTCTTCGGCTACCTCGGCACCCACGCCACCCGCTCCCTGCTGAGCAGCCGCAAGGAGTCCGCCCGCCACCGCGAAGTCAACGACCTGCTGCACGAGTTCACGCGCCGGTACGCCAGCCGGCACAGCGTCGTGTGGCGCAATATCCCGCCCGCCCGGGTGTGGCACGTGCGCGCCCCCGAGCACGCCACCCGGGCGGACGCGGCCTGATGCCGACCGCGGACGAGCTGCTGCAAGGGGTGCCGCCGACGGCCGCGTACGCGGTCGTGTTCGGCCTGGTGCTCCTGGAATCGGTGCTGCTGCTCGGTTCGTTCGTGCCGACGCTCAGCCTGATGCTGTGCGCCGGGGTCCTCGCCCAGGACGGGACGCTGCGGCTGCCGCTGGTGGTGCTGTGCGCCACGGCCGGGGTGGTGACCGGTGATCTGCTCGCGCAGCGCACCGGGCGCCGCCTCGGCCCCGGGCTGCGGCGCAGCCGGCTGGGGCGGCGGCTGCCCGAAGCGGCCTGGGAGCGGGCCTGGTCGGTGCTCCAGCGCCGCGGCGGCCCCGCGCTGCTGGTGTGCCGCTTCGTGCCGGTCGTACGGACCTTCGCGCCGCACCTGGCGGGTGCGGCCGGCATGCCGTACCGGCGCCTGGCGCCGTACAGCCTGCTGGCGGGCCTGGTCTGGGCGGGCGCGGAGGCCGGGGCGGGGTACGCGCTGGGCGCGTCCTACGAGCGGCTGACAGCGGTGAGCGGTGGCCTGCCGGTGCTGTGCGCGGCCGGCGCCGGCCTGCTGGCCGTGCTCGTGGGGCTGCTCGTGCACCGCCGCCGCTCGCGCGGGGCGGTACGGGCCTCAGGCCGAGCGCGCCAGCGACAGGCTGACGTCGGTGCGCAGGATCGCAACGTGCAGGTGGCGCAGTTCGCGCCCGGGGTCGACGCCGAGCTCGTCCCGGAAGAAGCCGCTCACCTCGGCGTACGCGGCCAGGGCCTCGCCCCTGCGGCCGCAGCGGTAGAGGGCGAGCATCAGCCGCTGCCACAGGCTCTCGCGCAGCGGGTATTTGGCGGTGAGCGTCCGCAGGTCGCCGACGATCTCGTCGTGGCGCCCCAGGGCGAGGCACACGTCGTGGTACCGCTCCATGGCGCGGATCCACTCCTCCATCAGTCCCGGCACCACGTCCCGGTGGAGCGCGTCCGAGCGCACGCCGCCCAGCGGCTGGCCGCGCCACAGGGCCAGCGCCTCGGTGAGGGCGGTGTGCTCCTGGGCGCGGTCGCCGAGTTCGGCGGCGAGCCGGGCGCGGGTGGCGGATTCGCGGAAAAGAGTGAGATCGAGACAGCCGGCGGGGACCTCGATCAGGTACCCGCTGGGCGAGGTGCGCAGCAGTCCGGACAGCCCCGCGCCGCCTGCGTCCAGGCTCTGTCGTAACCGGGTGAGGAGGGTGTGGAGGGCGGGGCGCGGGCTGTGCGGCAGCTCGTCGCCCCACACCAGGTCGACGAGCTTCTCGACCGGGACGATCCCGCCCGGGTGCACGAGCAGGGCCGCGAGGAGGGATCGTTGCCTGCCACTGGGTAGCGAAACGTTTTTTCGGCCCACCGTGACGCTCAGCGGTCCGAGAACTCGGAAGGATGTTTCCCGGCTCATGAACTCTCCCCTTCGCTCATCGAGCCGCACCGTGAAGGCGGCTGGGGGGTGCCGTGCCCGCCGTCAACTCAAGCGGATGTCTCGGTCGGCCAGCGTACGTTGCGTACAGAGTTGCTTGTCAACTATGGCGTATGAATGCCAGGCTTGTCTGGCGTTATCCATACGCTCAAGCGGACAGAAAACGTCGACCGGGCAACTCCTACGAGAGGGACGGGGCATGAGCGGCAGTCAGCAGGCACCCGACCACAACGACCGGCCACTCCTGCGCACGTTCGACCAGCGGCTCAGCGAACTGATCGCCGCCACCGCCACCCCCGACGGGTGCAGACGCCCCGGATACGCGCGCCTGGCCAAGGAGATCCGCGACACCACCGGCAGGACCATCTCCGGCACCTACCTGTGGGAACTGGCCACCGGCAAGAAGCGCAACGTCACCCTCGAACAGCTCGACGTCCTCGCCGAGTTCTTCGGCGTGCCGCCGGAGTACTTCCTCGACGACGAGGCGGTCCGGGGCATCGACGACCGGCGCAGACTCGCCGTCGCCCTGCGCGACGCCAAGGTCCGCAACCTCGCCCTGCGCGCGGACGGACTCTCGCCCGCCTGCCTGGACGCTCTGATCGCCATGGTGGACGAGGCGCGCAAGACCCAGAACCTGTCGTCCATCGACGATGACGACGACGCCACCCGTACTTCTTCAGGGTAGTCAACGACCCGACGCCGGTCCCGTGGGCCTGGAGGACCGATGCCACGCCGTACGTACGTCGCCTACCGCCGCTGCCTGAGAAAGGGTCAACGGGAACCCGAGATGCCGTACACGAGCGACGCCGCCCTCCGCCGACGCTGTCGGGCTCTACTGGCCCGCATCAGCCTGCCCCAGCCCTTCTCCGTCGAGGCCCTGTGCACGCACCTCGGCGAGCAGCGCGGCAGGCCGATCCATCTGCACCCGCTGCCGGAGCAGGCCGCCATGGCGGGAGCCTGCGGCCTGTGGCTGGCCACCGCCACCGACGACCACATCTTCCACGAGTGCCACACCGTCCGCCCGCACCAGGAGCACATCGTCCTGCACGAGATCGGGCACATGCTCTTCGACCACCACTCCCTCGCCCCGGCCGGCGGCCACACCGGAGCCCTCCTGGCCGACCTCGACCCCCGGCTCATCCGCCGCCTCCTCGCGCGCACCAACTACTCCACGCGCCAGGAGCAGGAGGCGGAGATGCTCGCCAGCCTCATGCGCACCAGCGAACGCGCCTGCACCGAGGAACGGCCGCCGGGCGCGCTGGGCAGGCTGCAGGCGGCGCTGGGCGTGGTCGGCTCCCATGACCGCTGACGCCCCCTTCCACGCCCTGGAGGGCGCCGGCGCGATCTGCCTGTGGATCGCGGTGATCGTGCGATGTCCCTCCGCCGTGCGCCACCCTCCGCAGCGAGGGCTGTGGCTGGCGGTGGCCACGGCGGCCCTGGCGATGAGCCTGCCCCTGCTCTCCGGTCTCCCCGGCACCGACCCGCCGGCCCCCGCCCTGCTGCTCGTCCGCAGCCTGACCGGCGTCGTGTCCGCCGGCGCCGTCCTCTGCTTCGTCGTCACGATCATGGGAGGGCGACGCATCCGCGCCTGGGCCTGCGGCGCCGTCGCCGCGGTGGCCCTGACCCTGGCCGTCCTCGGCACCACGACCGGCGCCCACCGCTCCTACGGCACCCTCGCCGCGATGCCGCCCGCCGCCACCGCCTACTGGCTGCTCCTGACCTGCACCCACCTGGCCGTCAACGCGGCCTGCGTCGCCGTGTGCTGGCGGTACGCGAGGGGCCGGCGCAGCGGCTCCGCGCTCGCTCTCGGCCTGCGGCTCTTCGGCATCGGCACGGCCCTCGCCGGCCTGTACTGGCTCCGCCTCTTCGCCGGCCTGTTCACCGCCTCCGACGCGCTCCTGCGCTACCAGCCCCTCCTGATGGCCCTGCACGGCATCCTCCGGGCCGCGGCCGTGCTCGTCCCGACGGCCCTCGCCCTGCGGCAGACGGCCTGCGACATCAGGACCGTCTGGCGGCTGTGGCCGCTGTGGCGCGAGCTGGTGGACGCCGTCCCGCACGTCGCCCTGGCCCGCACCCGGCCCCGGCTCACCGAGATCCTCTGGCCCCGGGACTCCTGGAAGCTGCTGGCCTACCGCAAGGTCGTCGAGACCCGCGACGCCATCCTCGTCCTGCGCGACTACACCGACCCCTCCGTCACCCGCGCCGCCGTCGCCGCCGCACCCCCGCGGGGCGCCGCCCCGGCCGAGGCAACCGTGCTCGCCTGCGTCCTGCGCGAGGCCCGCCGCGCCAAACTCGCCGGCCTCCCGCGGACCGGCGCCCGCCCGCCCGAACCCCTCGGCCTCGGCCTCGGCCACGGCAGCCTGGACGACGAGCGGATCTTCCTCCTGCGCCTCGCCGAGGCCTACGCCTCACCCCCCGCCCTCACCTTCGCCCCACCGCGCGCCCTGCCCCGGGACGACCACAGGAAGTGCGCCTGACCACAGCGACCGGCCGGGCCGGCGACGGGACATCCGGCGAACCGTGTCCTTCGCCCCCGGCCCGGATGCGAGACTGTGAGCAGTGATGGACAGCGTGCCGCCCGGAGCGGACGAGGCCGGTGGGACCACCGAGGCCCGGCATTCGCCCAAGGTGGGAGACGACAGTGGAGGGGACCGAGAACATGCGGGTCGGAGCCGTCCTGTGAGACTGCTGCACACCTCGGACTGGCACCTGGGACGGTCCTTCCACCGCGTGAACCTCCTGGCGGCCCAGCGCGACTTCCTCGGCCACCTCGTGCGGACCGTGCGCGAACGCGACGTCGACGCCGTCCTCGTCGCCGGCGACGTCTACGACCGGGCCGTACCCCCACTCGCCGCCGTCGAGCTCTTCGACGAGGCACTGCACCGCCTCGCCGCCCTCGGCGTACCCACGATCATGATCTCCGGCAACCACGACTCGCCCCGCCGGCTCGGCGTCGGCGCCGGCCTCATCGACCGGGCCGGGATACACCTGCGCACCGACCCCGCAGGGTGCGCCACCCCCGTCCTCCTCTCCGACGACCACGGCGACGTCGCCTTCTACGGCCTGCCCTACCTGGAACCCGCGCTGGTGCGCGAGCAGCTCGGCGCCGCCAGGGCCGGACACACGGCCGTGCTGGACGCCGCCATGGAGCGGGTCCGCGCCGACCTCGCCACCCGGTCCGCCGGGACCCGGTCCGTCGTCCTCGCCCACGCCTTCGTCGCCGGAGGCACCACCAGCGACAGCGAGCGCGACATCACCGTCGGCGGCGTGGCCGCCGTCCCCGCCGAGGTCTTCCGCGGCATCGACTACACCGCCCTCGGCCACCTCCACGGCAGCCAGGCCATCACCGACCGGATCCGCTACTCCGGCTCCCCCCTCGCCTACTCCTTCTCCGAGGCCGACCACCGCAAGACCATGTGGCTCGTCGACCTCGCCGCCGACGGCACCCTCGGCGCCGAGCGGGTCGACTGCCCCGTGCCGCGCCCGCTCGCCCGCATCCGCGGCCGCCTCGAGGACCTCCTGGCCGACCCGGACCTCGAGCGCCACGAGCAGGCCTGGATCGAGGCCACCCTCACCGACGCGGTGCGCCCCCAGGAGCCCATGGCCCGGCTCGCCCGCCGCTTCCCGCACACGGTCAGCCTGGTCTTCGAACCCGACCGGGCCCCCGAGGACCCTCTCGCCTCCTACGCCCAGCGGCTGCGGGGCCGCACCGAAGCGCAGATCGCCGAGGACTTCGTGGCCCACGTACGCGGCGGACAGGGCCCCGACGAGGCCGAGCGCGCGGTGCTGACCGCCGCCCTGGACTCCGTACGGCTGGACGACACCCTCGACGAGGTCGCCCGATGAGGCTCCACCGGCTCACGATCACCGCCTTCGGGCCCTTCGGCGCCACCCAGCACATCGACTTCGACGAGCTGTCGGCCGCCGGGCTCTTCCTGCTGCACGGCCCCACCGGCGCGGGCAAGACCTCCGTCCTCGACGCCGTCTGCTACGCCCTCTACAACGGCGTCCCCGGCTCCCGCCAGGGCAGCGGCCTCACCCTGCGCAGCGACCACGCCGACCCCGCCGTCCCCACCGAGGTGGTGCTCGAACTCACCGTCGGCGGCCGCCGGCTGGAGATCACCCGGCGCCCCGAGCAGCCCCGGCCCAAGAAGCGGGGCACCGGCGTCACCAAGGAGAAGGCCTACAGCGCCCTGCGCGAGAAGCCCGCGGGCGGCGGCGGGTGGAAGGCGCTGAGCCGCTCGCACCAGGAGATCGGTACCGAGATCGAGCAGCTGCTCGGCATGAGCCGCGAGCAGTTCTGCCAGGTCGTCCTCCTGCCCCAGGGCGACTTCGCCCGCTTCCTGCGCGCCGAGGACGCCGCCCGCGCCAAGCTGCTGGGCCGGCTCTTCGACACCGGCCGCTTCGCCGCCGTCGAGGACCGCCTCGCCGAGCTGCGCCGCGCGGCGGAAGCACAGGTGCGCACCGGCGACGAACGGCTGCTCGCCCTCGGCCACCGCATGCGGCAGGCCGCCGCCGACCCGTCCCTGCCCGAGGTGGGCACCCCCGCACCGGCCACCGCGACGCCGTCCGCGCCCGGCCGGGCCGCCGTCCCCGCGCAGCGCACCGCAGCGCAGGTGCTCGCGCCCGGCGACCCCGGACTGGCCGAGGCCGTACTGGAGTGGGCGGCCCTGGCCCGTACGGGCGCACGCGAGCGGCGGGACATCGCCCGGGCCGCCGTCCTGGCCGCCGAGCAGGCGCACAGCGCTGCCCATGCCCGCGCCGACGAGGCACGGGAGACCGACCGGCTGCAGCGCCGGCACGCCGACGCCACCCGCCGCGCCGAGGCCCTGGAGGAGCGGCGCGGCGCCCACGACGAGGTGCGCGAGCGGCTGGAGCGGGCCCGGGCCGCGGAGTCGGTGGCCCCCGCGCTGGAGCTGCGCGAGGAGGCCGGGCGGGCCCACCGCTCGGCGGCCGCCGCCGAGGAACGGGCCCGCGCGGCGCTCCCCGGGGAGCACCACGACGCCGGGGCCGAGCAGCTCGAGTCCCTGGAACGGCGCCACCGCGAGGACCTGGGATCGCTCTCCGCGGCACGCCGGGCCGAGGCCCGGGCCGCCGCGATCGCCGCCGAGAGCGCCACGCTGGACGGCGCGGCCCGCGCGGACGAGGAGATCCTCACCGAGACGGACGCCTGGCTGTCCACCTGGGAAACCACGCGCGACACCCACCAGCGGCGCGTCGAGGAGGCCCGGCGGGCGGCCGACCGCGCCGCACGCCTCGGCGAGGAGACCGACCCGGCCCGGCGGCGCCTGGAGGCCGCCCGGCTGCGCGACGTGCTCGCCCACCGGGTGGAGGACGCGGAGGCCCGGCTGCTGCACGCCAGGGAACGGACCGCGGCCGCCCGCGAGCACTGGCTGGACCTGAAGGACCGCCGGCTGCGCGGCATCGCCGCCGAGCTGGCCGCCGCCCTGACCGCCGGCACCCCCTGCGCGGTCTGCGGCGCCACCGAACACCCCGACCCGGCCCGCGCGGACGCCGACCAGGTGGACCGGGCGGCCGAGGAGGCCGCGCTGGAGGCGTACCAGCGCACCGACGCCGCCCGCGACGACGTCGACCGGGAGCTCAGGCCGCTGCGCGAGGCCCTCGCCGGCGCCACGGCCGACGCGGGCCCGGCCACCGTCGGCGAACTGGCCGCGCACCTGGACACCCTGGAACGCTCCTTCGCCGAGGCCCACGCCGCGGGCGCCGACCTGCACAAGGCCCGGGAGGCGCAGGACGCCGCCGAGCGCGAGTGCGAGCGGCGCCGCGCCGAACGGGAACGGGCGCGGCTGCGGCTCGCCGCGCACGCCACGCGCGCCGAGGGCCTCGACCGCGAACTGCGTGCGCTGGAGGAGGAGCTGGAGCAGGCACGCGGGGGAGCCGGGAGCGTCGCCCGCCGCGCGGAGCTCCTGGAGGAGCGGCTGACCCGGCTCGCCACCGCGGCCGAGGCCGTCCGGGAGGCCGGGCGCACGGCCGCCCGCCTCAAGGAGGCCGACGCCCGGCTCGCCGACGCCGCCTACCGCGCCGGCTTCGACACCCCTCAGCTGGCGGCCGGCGCCCTGCTGGGCGCCGCCGAGCAGCGCGAGCTGCGGCAGCGGCTGGAGCGGTGGCAGCAGGAGGAGGCCGCCGTCGCCGCGGAGCTGGCCGACGCGGCCGTGGCCCGGGCCGCGGGACGGCCGGCCGCCGATCCGGAGGCCGCCGTGGCGACGGCCGGGGCCGCGACGCGGCTCCTGCGGCAGGCGTCCGCCGAGGAGGCCGCCGCGCGCGCCCGCTGCGAGGACCTGGACCGGCTCTCCGCCGAGGCCGTCGCCGACGCCCGCCGCCTCGCCCCCCTGCGCGAGGAGTACCACCGGGTGGCCGAGCTCGCCTCGCTGGCGGCCGGCACCTCCGCCCGCAACGAGCGGAAGATGCGCCTGGAGTCGTACGTCCTGGCCGCACGGCTCGAACAGGTCGCCGCCGCCGCTACCGCCCGCCTGCAGCGCATGTCGGCCGGGCGCTACACCCTCGTCCACTCCGACGCCAGGACCGCCGGGCGCGGCCGCTCGGGACTGGGCCTGCACGTCGTCGACGCGTGGACGGGCAGCGAGCGCGACACCGCGACGCTCTCCGGCGGGGAGACCTTCTTCGCGTCGCTGTCCCTGGCCCTGGGCCTGGCCGATGTGGTCACGGAGGAGGCGGGCGGCATGCGGCTGGACACCCTCTTCATCGACGAGGGCTTCGGCAGCCTCGACGAGCAGACCCTGGACGAGGTCCTGGACGTACTGGACTCGCTGCGCGAACGCGACCGCACCGTCGGCATCGTCAGCCACGTCGCCGACCTGCGCCAGCGCATCCCGGCTCAGCTGCAGGTCGTCAAGGAGCGCTCGGGTTCGGCTGTCCGGCACCGGACGGCGGGGTGCGCCGGCTGAGGGCGCGACGGGGGAGCGGCGAGGAGTAGACCACGCTCGTGGTCACCGAGCCGAGCGCGCCGATCCGGCCCGCGACCTCCTCCAGATGGCGCATGGACCGGGCCGCGACCTTGATCACGAAGCAGTCGTCGCCGGTGACGTGGTGGGCCTCCAGGATCTCCGGCGTCCCGGCCAGCAGGTCGTGGAAGGGCTTGTAGTTGCCGTTGGGGTACCTGAGCCGTACGAACGCCAGCACCGGCATGCCCAGCCGCTCGGGATCCACGACGGCGGTGTAGCCGCCGATGATGCCGGCCTCCTCCAGGCGGCGCACGCGCTCGGTGACGGCGCTGGAGGACATGTTCACGGTGCGCGCCAACTCCGCGTAGCCCGCGCGCCCGTTGCTCTGCAGGGCGTCGAGAATGCGCCAGTCGGTGGCGTCAGGGGAATAGCCGGTCATGTGCGATGTCTAGCAGTGAAATCCCCTGTTCATCAAGAGTTTCCCCGAGGATCATCGGTTCCGGTACGTGATCAAGGGCCGTAGATTTTCGGGCATGACAGCAACCGCCGCCCCGCAGGCCCCCAGCTCCGTCCTCGCCGTTCCGCCGGCCGCTCCCGACGCCGCCGCGGCCTACTTCGCCGCCCGTCTCGCCTTCCACACCGACGTGGCCGACGTGCACGCCGCCCTGGCCGCCGGGCACGCGGACTTCGTGGTGGTCGACTCCCGGTCCACCGGGTCCTGGGACCAGGGGCACGTGCCGGGCGCCGTGCACCTGCCGACCGCGCAGATCCCGCAGCTCGCGGCCGAATGCCTGGACCCGGCCGTTCCGGTCGTCGTCTACTGCTGGGGCCCCGGCTGCGACGGCGCCACCCGCGCGGCTCTGGCCCTGGCCCGCCTGGGCTACCGCGTCAAGGAGATGCTCGGCGGCATCGAGTACTGGATCCGCGAGGGCTACGAGGTCGAGACGTGGGAAGGCACCCGGCAGCTCCCGCCGGACCCGCTGACGGCACCGGTCGACGGCGGCGACTGCGGCTGCTGACCGCTAGCGGGCCCCGGCCAGGGCCCGCAGCAGCGGCCGCGGGTCCATGCCCCGCGGCAGATCGCTGACCTGTCCGTCCCCGACCTCCACCACGCGCCACACCCCGTCCTCGCGCAAGGCGAGATCGGTGCTGACGAAGCGGCAGCCCAGGGCCGCGACCAGGGGCGACACGGCGGCGAGCGCCGGCTCGGGCCGGAGGTCGGGGCGGTCCGGGTGCGCCGTGACGAGTACGGGGCGGCTGTCCACCCACCACACGCGGGCCTCGCCCACGTCCGTGAAGCGCTCGAAGGCCCGTACCACGACACCGCCCGCGAGGAACGTGTCCTGGAGCTCGACGAAGCGGGCGACCACCGCCGCCAGCCGGTCCGTGTCGGCGAGGTCCGGTACGTAACACGCCTCGTGCCACTCGTGCTTGCGGGACTTGACGAAGTCCTTGACGACGGCCGGCCCGCCCCCGAGCTCCGCCGTGCGGGCCGCGAGCTCGCAGGCGCCCGGAGCGTGGCCCGGCTCGGCGGCCAGCCACACGCTGGGCGGCGTCACCGGGGCGAACGTGCCGTACCAGCCCGGCAGTTCATGCGCACGGCGGTAGCCGTCCGGCGAGGTCAGCAGGGTGACCCCGCGAGCGGTGAGCGCGCCCGCCAGCTGCGCGTACCGCCCGGACGGCACCATCCAGCCCCGGTACCACGCGGCCCCCGCCCCGCGCGGCACACCGGCCACCGCTCCTGCCGCGTCCCCGGCGAGCAGCGCGTCGTGGTCCAGCAGCGAGGTCCGCAGCCCCAGCTCACGGGCGGCCCGCACCTCCTCGGTGAAGTGCGGGTCCACCCGTCGGGGCCCGAGCGGATCGCTGCAGAAAATGATCAAAGGTGCCATCGCGGCACCCTAACGGGTGGCCGTCACAGTGCCGACAGCTCCGCGACCAGGTCGTCCAGGCCCAGGGAACCCTGGGACAGCGCCGCCATGTGCCAGGCCTTGGCGTCGAAGGCGTCGCCGTGGGCCTTGCGGGCGGCCTCGCGCCCGGTCAGCCAGGCGCGCTCGCCGAGCTTGTAGCCGATCGCCTGGGCCGGCATGCCCAGGTAGCGCACCAGCTCGCTGTCGACGAAGTCCGCCGGGCGGCCGCTGTGCATGCCGAAGAACTCCCGTGCCAGCTCCGGCGTCCAGCGCTCGCCCGGGTGGAAGGGCGAGTGGCCGGGGATCTCCAGCTCCAGGTGCATGCCGATGTCGACGATCACGCGGGCGGCGCGCATCATCTGGGCGTCCAGATAGCCCAGGCGGCGCTCGGGGTCGGAGAGGAAGCCCAGCTCGTCCATGAGCCGCTCCGCGTACAGCGCCCAGCCCTCGCAGTTGGCGCTGACCAGGCCGACGGTCGCCTGGTAGCGGGAGAGCCGGTCGGCCACGTGCACCCACTGCGCGAGCTGGAGGTGGTGGCCGGGAACGCCCTCGTGGTACCAGGTCGACACCAGGTCGTACACGGGGAAGCGGGTCTCGCCCATCGTGGGCAGCCAGGTGCGGCCGGGGCGGGAGAAGTCCTCGGACGGCTGGCTGTAGTACGGGGCCGCGGCGCCGCCGGGAGGGGCGATGCGGGACTCGACGCGCTTGACGCGCTCGGCCAGCTCGAAGTGGGTGCCGTCCAGCGCCTCGATGGCCTCGTCCATCAGCTCCTGCAGCCAGACGCGGGTCTCCTCGACCCCCTCGATGTGGGTCCCGTGCTCATCCAGGTGGGCCAGCGCCTCCCAGGGCGTCTTCGCGCCCGGCAGGATCTTCTCGGCCTCCGTCCGCATCTCGCCGAGGATGCGGTGGAACTCGGACCAGCCGTACGCGTACGCCTCGTCCAGGTCGAGGTCGGTGCCGTTCCAGTAGCGCGACCAGCGGGCGTACCGCTCGCGCCCCACGACGTCCGGGGCGCCCTCGACGTCCGGGGCGTAGACGTCGCGCAGCCAGTCGCGCAGCGCGGCCAGGCCGCCCGTCGCGGCGCCGGCCGCCTCCTGAAGCTCCTCGTGCAGCTCCTTCGGTCCTGCGGCCGTGAACTCGCCGAACCAGCCTCCGTCCGTGCCGATCCACTGGTCCAGCTGGCCGATGACGGTGCTCACCTGGCGCGGGCCGCCCGGCAGCCCGCGCTCGATGCCCTCGGCGAGCGAGGCGCGGTAGCCCTCGAGCGCCGTGGGGACCGCGCGCAGCCGCGCGGCGACCGCCGACCAGTCCTCCTCGGTCTCCGTCGGCATCAAGGTGAAGACCTCGCGCACCGAGTGCAGCGGCGAGTGGATGTTGCTGACCGTGCGCAGCGCCTCCCGCGCCTCGTGCACGGCGAGTTCGGCGGTCAGCCGCTCGCGCAGCAGCCGGGCGCAGCGCCGTTCGCTGTCGCTGTCCGCACCCGGCCGCGCCTCGGCCTCGTCGAGCGCCCGCAGGGTCGTCCGGGCCAGCCCGGCCAGTGCCTCCTGACCCGCCGGGGAGAAGTCCGGCAGTCGCCGCGCGGACTCCGCGATGCCCAGATAGGTGCCGGTGATGGGGTCGAGTTCGATGAACGCCTCTACGTAGGAGTCGGCGACCTGACGGGGCAGTGGAGTGTTCGTGGAGTTCGGCATGCGCTCATCCTCGTATGCCCGGGGCGGCCGCGTCAGCGGGATTTTTCCGTTAGCTGTCCGAAACCCGCTGCGCCGTCCCGGCCGTGGTGCGGGGAGCGGCGGGGACGCGGGCGAGCCGGGCGGTGATCACCAGGGTGCCCTCCTCTATCTGGTAGTCCAGCGGCAGGTCCAGGGCGCGCATGGCGCCGACCATGCCGGTGTTGGAGGCCGTGGTGACCGCGTACACGCTCTCGCAGCCCGCCTCGCCGGCCATGGTGATCAGCCGGCGCAGCAGCTCGCCGCCGACGCCGCGCCGCTGCCAGGCGTCCTCGACGAGCAGCGCGACCTCGGTCTCGTTGCCGTCCCACAGCAGGTGGCCGAGGGCGACGAGCCGGCCGGAGGCGGTGTACGCGGCCAGGGTGCGGCCGAAGCGCGGGCTGAGCAGGTGGCGCAGGTAGCGGTCGGCGTCGGCGACGGGGCCGTGGTAGCGGCGGGTGAGCGTCGTCGGGGAGCAGCGCTCGTGCATGGCGTGGGCGGCGGCGAGGTCGGCGGCGTCGGCCCGGCGGACGGTGATCTCGTTGCCCTCGGGGAGGGTGAGTACGTCGGTGCGCGGCGGGACGCGCGGGCCCAGCCGGGCGTCGAGCTCGACCAGCGCACGGGCGCGGGCGAACTCGGTGGGGGTGAAGGGCAGGTAGGGGCGTTCGATGGTGATCGACCCGCCGGAGGGGTCGCGCAGCCGCAGCACCGTCTCCTCCCACACCCCGTCCTCCGGCACGGGTTCGGCCCGGGCGCCGGTGTGGGGGGAGCGGGCCGGTATGGAGCGGATGGTGCAGCGGCCGAGCAGCTGTCGCAGGGCGAGGGGGAGTTCGGCGGCGTCCAGGGCGGTCCGGGTGGCGAGGCCCAGGATCCGGGTCGGGGCGTCCACGAGGTCGTGGGCGTCGGCCCGCTCCAGCCAGGTCTCGCGGCCGCCGCCGCCCGCGGCGGCCCGGGTCAGCTCGGCGGGCGCGAGCGCGGCGGGGGCGCGCAGCAGCAGCTCGTCGACGGTGCCGTCGGCCAGGGGGTGGGTCTGCAGGGCGAGTATGTCGACGCGGTGGTCGGCCAGGGCCAGGCACAGCGAGGCCAGGCTGCCCGGCTCGTCGCGCACGGTCGTGCGCATCCGCCACAGCGTCGTGCCGCCGTCCGCGCCGTCGCCGGCGGTGACGCGGGCCGGCGCGGCGCCCGGGGCGGCCGCCGCGGCGGGCGGCGGGAAGGCGTGTCCCCGGCGCCGGGACCACCAGGTGTGGAAGCCGGTCGTGGCCATCAGGGCGGCGGCCGAGCCGACCAGCAGGGCGGGGCCGTCGGGGCCGTGCGCGACCGTGTTGGCGACGGAGTCGGCAGCGGCGACCGCCGTGAACAGGGCGGCCAGTTCCACCAGGTCCCGGCGCCAGTGGTGGTGACCGTGGTGCCGGGGGGAGCTCTTCGCGAAGGTCTCGTCGGTCATGGACCCACCCTGACCGAGCGGTGTTGCGTGATCACGAACGTGCTGTGTCCGATGGGTAAAGGACACATCTGTCCGGGTCCGGACGATCCGGGCGCGCGCCGGCCGCCCGGGCGGCGCTCAGCCGCGCAGGTCCCGCAGCGCGTCCTCGATGCCCCGGTGGAAGGTCGGGTACGCGTAGATCATGTGCCGCAGCGCCTCGACGGGCACCGCGGCCTGGACCGCCACCGCCAGGCCGTACATGACCTCGCCGCCCATCGGCCCCGCCGTGGTCGCGCCGACCAGCACGCCCCGGTCCGCGTCCTCGACGAGCTTGACCAGCCCCGCGTTGCCCGCCTTGTGGATCCAGCCGCGGGCCGAGTCCGGCACCCGGGCCGTGCCCGTGCGCACCCGCAGCCCCTTCTCGTGGGCCTGCTTCTCGGTCAGGCCCACCGCCCCCACCTCGGGGTCGGTGAAGGTGACCCGGGGCAGGGCGCGGTAGTCGGCGTCCGGGCCGGGCTCGCCGAGCACGGACCGGACCACGATCTCCGCCTCGTACATCGCCACATGGGTGAACATCCCGTGCCCGGTCACATCGCCCACGCCCCACAGCGCCGGTGCGACCAGCATCTGCCCGTCCGTGCGCAGCGCCCGCGCCGTCGGGTCCAGCCCCACGGTGTCCAGGCCCAGGTCGCTCAGGTCCGCCCGGCGGCCGGTGGCCACCAGCAGCTGGTCTCCCGTCAGCTCCGCGCCGTCCTCGAGGACCAGCGTGAACGCGTCGCCGCTGTGCCGGACCCGGGTGACCCGCGCGCCGGTCCGCACGGTCAGCCCCTCGCCGCGCAGCACCCCGGTCAGCAGCTCGCCGGCCTCCGGCTCCTCGGCCGGGATCAGCCCGTCGAGCGCCTCCACCACCGTGACGTGGGTGCCGAAGCGGGCGTAGACCTGGGAGAGCTCCAGCCCGATCGCGCCTCCGCCGAGCACCAGCAGCGTGCCCGGCGGCTCCTTCGCGGCGATCGCGTCGCGGTTGGTCCAGTACGGCACCGCGTCGAGGCCGGGCACCGGCGGGATCTGCGGCCGGCTGCCGGTGGCGAGGACGATGCCGCTCCGCGCCTCGAACACCTCGCCGCCGGCCTCCACCCGGCCGTGGCCGGCCAGCCTGCCGCGGCCGCGCACCAGGCGGCCGCCCTTGCCGGTGAAGCGGTCGGCCGCGGCCTGGTCGTTCCAGTCGTCGGTGGCCTCGTCCCGGACGCGGTCGGCCACCGGCGCCCAGTCGGCGCAGACGTGGGCGGTGCCCGCCATGCCGGGCACCCGTCGCGCCTCCGCCAGCAGGTTCCCGGCGCGGATCATCATCTTGCTGGGCACGCATCCCCAGTACGGGCACTCGCCGCCCACCAGCTCCGCCTCGACGCCCACCACGCTCAGCCCGGCCTCGGCGAGCCGCCCGGCCACGTGCTCGCCGCCCGGACCCATGCCGATGACGACGACATCCACCTGTTCGGCCACAGCACCGCACCTTCCTCGCGCCGGCTTCGGGTGCCCACCACCTTCCCACCGCCCCGCGAGGGCGTCACTGTCCGACGCGCGAGCCGTCGAGGATGACGCGGGCGACCAGCGCCGGGTCGTCGTTCATCGGGACGTGACCGCAGCCCGGCAGCCGTACGAGCCGGGCGCCCGGGATCGCCTTCTTGGCCCGCACGCCCTGGCCGCGCAGCAGCACCCGGTCGTTGGTGCCCCACGCGATGGTGACCGGCACCTCCGGCACGTCGTGGGTGAAGCGGACCGAGCGGCCGGCGGTGAGCACGGCCTCGAAGCCGGACGCCTCCCGCAAAGCCCGCGTCTCGGCCACCACGGCGTCGGGCGAACGGCGGCCGGGCCGGGCGTAGATGGGGCTGACCAGCGCCGCCCGGCCCACGGCCGTACGGGCCAGCCGGCTCACCGTGTGCTCCGGCAGCCGCAGCGCGCCCTGGCGCATGGCGAGCAGCACCCCGAAGGCGTAGCGGCGCTCGGCCTCGCTCCAGAAGCCGCCGGGGGACAGCGCGGTGACGGACCGTACGAGCTTGTCGTGACCGAGCTGCAGGGCGAGCAGACCGCCCAGGGAGTTGCCCGCGACGTGCGGCCGCTCCAGGCCCAGCGCGTCGAAGAAGGCGCCCAGCACGGGGACCACGCCGCGCAGGTCGTAGGAGATCCCGTCGGGCAGCGCGGGGGAGCGGCCGAAGCCCGGCAGGTCCACGGCGATGACGTCGCGCTCGGCGGCGAGGATGCCCACGACCGGGTCCCAGGCCTGCAGATGGTGGCCGATGCCGTGCAGCAGCACCAGCGGCTCGCCGCCGCCCAGGCGCTCGTATGTCACCGCGACCGTGCGCCGGCCGGCCGGGGTGTCGATGGGGAAGGAGATCGTCTCGGTCATGGCTCGGCTCCTCGTCATCCGTGGGGCGACGTACCGAGACAGGATGTCAGCAGCGGTTACCGCTGGGTAGACCTCGGTACGCCACGGCGGCCGGTACGCCCCGGTGAGACCCGGTTCACGTGGACAATCCCCGGGCACCTCGGGTGGGATGGGCTCCGTGACCGCACCTGACGCCGGGCTCGACGCCTTCGAGGAACACCGCACCACGCTGACGGCGGTGGCCTACCGCATGCTCGGCCGGTTCGCCGACGCGGAGGACGTCGTCCAGGAGGCCTGGCTGCGCTGGTCCGGCGCGGACCGCGCGGCCGTGCGGGACGCGCGCGGCTATCTCGTGCGCGTCACCACCCGGCTCGCCATCGACCGCCTGCGCCAGGCGCAGGCGCGCCGCGAGGCCTACGTGGGGCCGTGGCTGCCGGAGCCCGTCGTCACCGACTTCGGCGCGAGCGTGCCCGACACGGCCGAGCGCGCGATGCTCGCCGACTCCGTCTCCCTCGCGGTGCTCGTCGTGCTCGAAACGCTCTCGCCGCTGGAGCGCGCGGTCTTCGTCCTCCGCGAGGCGTTCGGCTTCCCCTACCAGGACATCGCCCAGGCGCTCGACCGCTCGGAGGCGGCCGTGCGCCAGCTCGCCGGGCGGGCCCGGCGCCATGTGGAGGAACGCAGGCCGCGCTTCGACGTCGACCCGGTCCGTCGGCGCGACCTCACCGAGCGCTTCCTCGCAGCGGCCACCGGCGGCAGCATCGACGACATGCTCGCCCTGCTCGCACCCGACGTCCGGCTCGTCAGCGACGGCGGCGGCAAGGTGAAGGCCGCGCTGCGCGTCATCGAGAGCGCCGACAAGGTCGGGCGCTTCCTGCTGGCCGTCGCCGGCGAGACGTTCGGCGCCACCGCCGCACCGGAGGTCCGCTTCGCGGAGGTCAACGGCGCGCCGGCCGTGCTGCTGTTCCTCGGGGGCCGGCTCGACTCCCTCGTCAGCCTCGAGGCCGCCGACGGCCGGATCGCCGAGATCCACCTCATCCGCAACCCCGACAAGCTCACGGCGCTGCGGCCCTGACCGGGCCCGCCGCGGGCCGGTCACAGCCCTCCGGCCACCCGCAGTATCGCGCCGGTGGTGTACGACGCCTCCGGCGACAGCAGCCAGGCCACCGCCCCCGCGACCTCCTCCGGCTCGCCGGGGCGCCCCATGGGGATCCGGTCGGCTATGCGCCACGCCCGGTCGGGGTCGCCCATCGAGGCGTGGATGTCGGTCACGACCGCCCCGGGCTGCACCGAATTGACCCGGATGCCCTCCGCGGCGAGCTCCTTGGCCAGCCCCACGGCCATCGCGTCCACGGCGGCCTTGCTCGCCGCGTAGTGCACGTACTCGCCCGGGCTGCCCAGCGTCGCGGCGCCCGAGGAGATGTTCACGATCGCGCCGCCCCGGCCGCCGTGACGCGTGGACATCTCCAGCGCCGCCCGGCGGGCACAGATCAGCGCACCCATCACATTGACGTCGACGACCCGGCGCATCCGCTCCACCGGAGTGTCGGTGAACCGGCCCAGCAAGCCCGTGATCCCGGCGTTGTTGACCAGGCCGGTGACCGGCCCCAGCTCCTCCTTCACCGTCGTGAAGAAGTCGTCGACCTGCCGCTCGTCGCTGGTGTCGACCTGGACCGCCACACAGGCGACGCCCTCGGCGCGCACGGCGTCCGCCGTCTTCCGCGCCGCCTCGTGCGCCCGTTCGTAGCCGATGGCCACGCGGTGCCCGGCGCGCCCCAGCCGCAGCGCCACCGCCGCGCCGATGCCCCTGCCGCCCCCGGTGACCACCGTGACCTGGTCCGATGCCCGCTCCATCGCGCTTCCCCCCGTCACACCCTCCGATGATTACCGACGGTACCTCAGGGCTCTGACAGCGGCCGGTGCGGGACGCCATTGGTCTTGACCAAGTACGCACACCGTCCTATGGTCGCAGGCATACTGCAACAACCTTTAATAAAGAAGCGCGCGAAAAGCCTTTGCGGAGGATCAGGGTGGGGACCACGCAGTTGGAATCGGTGCCGGAACCGAAGTACTGGCACCTGAAGACCGTCCTCAGCGACGCACTCGACTCCGAGTTCGCCGTGGGCGAGATCCTGCCGAACGAGCGCGAGCTCGCGGCCCGCTTCGGCGTGGCCCGGGCCACGCTCCGTCAGGCGCTCGAACAGCTGGAGCTCGAGGGCCGCCTCCAGCGCCGCAGGGGCGTCGGCACCACCGTCGCCCCGCCCCGCATGGGCGTCGCCGTCGCCGACGCCGCCCATGCGTGGCCCGGCACGGCCGGCGACGCCTGGCAGCCGGTCGACAGCACCGAGGACGTACCCCCCGCCCCGGTCGCCCGGCTTCTGGCCACCGGCCCCGGCCAGAGCGTGCACACCGTGCGCCGCACCCGCAAGACGCGCAGTCAGCCCGTCGCCGCCGAGCTGCTGTACGTCCCCGCGAGCAGCGTCCCCGGCCTCGCCGCCATCGACGCGCCCGCCGGCACGGCCCGCGCCCGCGCCGTGCTGCGCGAGCTGCAGCGCCTGCAACTGGAGGGCCAGGACCAGGCGGTGGAGCTGGGCTCCGCACGCGCCGACGACGCCAAGCAGCTCGACCGGCTCCCCGGGGCGCCCGTGCTCGTCGTCACCACCCGCTACGTCTCCGGCGGCCGCACCGCGGCCGTAGCCGTCGCCACCTACCGCGCCGACACCTGCCGGCTGACCTTCGGGGACGCCGGCGGCGCGGCCGTACAGCTCCTCGCGGGCTGACGGCCGCTCAGCGACGCGCCGTGACCGTGCTCTCGACCGCGAAGAGCTGCTTCTCCACGTGGTCGAGGGCCAGCCGCAGCGCACCCGTGGCCACCGCGGCCTCGCCGAGCAGCGACTGCGCCACCTGCGGCGGCCGCAGGCAGTAGCGGGCCAGCTCGGTGCGCAGCGGCTCCAGGACCCCGTTCAGCCCGGCCGCCCAGCCGCCCACCACGACCAGCTCCGGGTCGAGCGCCAGCACCAGCGCCGCCACGTCGTGCACCAGCCGGCGCAGATACCTCTCCACCGCGGCCCGGGCCCGCTCGTCGCCCTGCTCCGCGCGCGCGAACACCCGGGCCACCTGTGCCTCGTCGAGCGGGTGCAGCGGCTCCCCGGTGGTGGACAGCACCTCCTCGGGGGTGGCCTCCCGGCCCAGCAGGTGCAGGGCGCCGATCTCCCCGGCCGCGCCCCCGAAGCCCCGGTGCAGCCGCCCGCCGATGAGCGATCCGGCCCCCGGGCTCAGCCCCGCCAGCACGAAGACCACGTCGTCGGAGGCGGTCGCCGCGCCCTTCCAGTGCTCGGCGACGGCGGCGGCGTTGGCGTCGTTCTCCACGAGCACCGGACAGCGGAACGAGCGACGCAGCCGCTCCCCGAGCGGCAGCCCGGTCCACTGCGGCAGCGCGGTTCCCAGCCGTACGGTCCCGTCCGCCTCCACGATGCCGGGGGTGGCCACGCCCACCGCGCGCAGCGAACTGCGCGGGACCCCGGCGCGTCGGAGCAGATCGGCGACGGCCACCCGGACCTGCTCCAGGCGCTCGTCCGCCGGAGCCGTCGCGGCGACCTCCACGTGCGCCGAGCCCATCACCCGCCCGTCGAGGTCGGCCAGCAGCGCGGCGATGCGGTGCGGCCCGATCTCGATGCCCAGCAGATGGCCGGCCTCCGCCCGGAACCGGAAGCGCCGCGCCGGGCGGCCCTGACGCCGTGTCGCGTTCTCGTCGGCGGCCGCCTCCACCACGAGGCCGGAACCGATCAGGCCCTCGACCACGCCCTCCACGGTCGGCCGCGACAGACCGGTGACGTTGACCAGGTCGGTGAGCGTGGGCGCCTGGGCGGAGCGCAGGGCGTGCAGCACCACGGCCGAATTGATCCGCCGCAACAGAGACGGGTCCCCGCCGGTGAGCCGCCCCAACGTGCCGCCTCCTCGCTTTGCGCGCCCTTTGCCGCACGGATCGTATCCGGTCGACCGGAACCCGGCGAGCCTTGGACCGCACGCGGCGTGCGGAAACCTCGGTCAGCCGGTGCCGTCGGCGGCGGCGCGCAGCCGGGCGAACTCCTCCGCCATCTTCGGCAGGGGCCAATGGGCGTTGAGGCCGCTGGGATTGGGCAGCGCCCAGATACGGGTGGTGCCTATGGTCCGTTCCTGGGGGCCGATCTTCGCGTGGCGGTCGCCGAAGGCGACCCGATAGGCGGTGACCCCGACGACCGCCAGCCAGCGGGGCCGCAGCAGCTCCACCTTCCGGGTGAGGATGCGGCCTCCCTCGCGGAATTCGGCGTCGCTGATCTCGTCGGCGCGCGCGGAGGCCCGGGCGACGACGTTGGTGATGCCCAGCCCGTGGTCCAGCAGCTCCCGCTCCTCGGCGGGCAGCAGCCGGCGCGGTGTGAAGCCCGAAGCGTGCAGGACGGGCCAGAACCGGTTGCCGGGCCGGGCGAAGTGATGGCCGGTGGCCGCGGACATCAGCCCGGGGTTGATTCCACAGAACAACACACGGAGGCCGCCCGCGACCACATCGGGAACGAGGCGGTCGCGGGCGGCTTCGAGCTCTTCCGGAGTCATCCCTAGAGGATGGCGCCCGGTGCGTAGGCCGCGGCCTCCGGGTGGCGCTTGGCGATCTCCTCGATGCGGGCGACCACCGAGGCCACCTGGTCGCTCGCGGCACCGGTGAACGACAGCTTGTCCGCCATCAGCGCGTCCAGGGCGGCGCGGTCCAGCGGGATGCGCTCGTCGGCGGCCAGCTTGCCCAGCAGCTCGTTGCGCTCGGCGCCCTGCTCGCGCATCGCCAGCGCCGAGGCCACCGCGTGCTCCTTGATGACCTCGTGCGCGACCTCGCGCCCGACCCCGGCCCGCACCGCGCCCATCAGCACCTTGGTGGTGGCGAGGAAGGGGAGGTAGCGGTCGAGCTCACGGGCGACGACGGCCGGGAAGGCGCCGAACTCGTCGAGGACCGTCAGGAAGGTCTCCAGCAGGCCGTCGAGCGCGAAGAACGCGTCCGGCAGCGCGACGCGGCGCACCACCGAGCAGGAGACGTCGCCCTCGTTCCACTGGTCGCCCGCCAGCTCGCCGGTCATCGAGGCGTAGCCGCGCAGGATGACCATGAGGCCGTTGACGCGCTCGCAGGAGCGGGTGTTCATCTTGTGCGGCATCGCGGACGAGCCGACCTGGCCCGGCTTGAAGCCCTCGGTCACCAGCTCGTGGCCGGCCATCAGCCGGATCGTCTTGGCGAGCGAGGAGGGCGCGGCGGCTAGCTGCACCAGCGCGGTGACGACGTCGTAGTCCAGGGAGCGCGGGTAGACCTGGCCGACGGAGGTGAAGGCGTGCGCGAAGCCCAGGTGGGCGGCGATGCGCTGCTCCAGCTCGGCCAGCTTCGAGGCGTCGCCGCCGAGCAGGTCGAGCATGTCCTGGGCGGTGCCGACGGGGCCCTTGATCCCGCGCAGCGGGTAGCGGGCCAGCAGCTCCTCGGTCCGGCCGAAGGCGACGAGCAGCTCGTCGGCGGTGGTCGCGAAGCGCTTGCCGAGGGTGGTGGCCTGGGCGGCGACGTTGTGCGAGCGGCCGGCCATGACCAGCTCGGCCTGGTCGGCGGCCAGCTTGCCCAGCCGGGTCAGGACGGCGACGACGCGGTCGCGCACCAGCTCGAGGGAGAGCCGGATCTGCAGCTGCTCGACGTTCTCCGTCAGGTCGCGGGAGGTCATGCCCTTGTGGACGTGCTCGTGGCCGGCGAGGGCGTTGAACTCCTCGATGCGGGCCTTCACGTCATGCCGGGTGATCTTCTCGCGTTCGGCGATCGAGGCCAGGTCGACCTGGTCCAGGACGCGCTCGTAGTCGGCGAGGGCAGCGTCCGGCACCTCGATCCCCAGGTCCTTCTGCGCACGGAGGACGGCGAGCCACAGCCGCCGCTCCAGCGTCACCTTGTACTCGGGGGACCACAGCACGGCGAGCTCCGCGGAGGCGTAGCGGCCGGCCAGGACATTGGGGATGCGGGGCTTTGCAGTCACGTGACGGAATTCTACTGGCGATTCACGCAGGCCAGCGCCCCGGTCCGATTTGTGGGTTGCTACGAGAGCGCTTGGATCACCGGCTAGGGCAGCGGCTCGTACGGCAGCAGCTCACCGCGCTTGGGCGGCAGGCCGTCCCCGGAGGAGCGTCCGGTGAGCCGGCGGCCGATCCAGGGGACCAGGTGTTCGCGGGCGAAGCGCACGTCGGAGGCGCGCCGGGTGGACCAGCCGGGGCGGACGGCCGGCGGCAGCGGCTCGCGCCAGTCGGACTCCGGCGCGTGGCCCAGGGCCTGCCACACGGCCTCGGCCACGCGCCGGTGGCCCTCGGCGTTCAGGTGCAGCCGGTCCTCGGCCCACAGCCGCGCATCGCCCAGCACCTCGGCGGAGAACAGGTCGACGACCAGGGCGTCGTGCCGCTCGGCCAGCGTGTCGATGAAGGCGAAGAGCTGTTCCATGCGGGGCCGGAAGCGCTCCAGGACCGGCCCGCGCCGGCCGGGGCTGCGCATGAGCACCAGCTGCCGGCAGCCGGGGGCCAGCTTGCCGGCGGCCTCCGCGAGGCGGGCGCACACCAGGTCCACGTCGCACTGCGGGCGCAGCACGTCGTTGAGGCCGCCCACCAGCGTCACCAGGTCCGCGCCCATGGCGGCCGCCACCGGCGCCTGCTCGTCGGCGATCTGGCCGATCAGCTTGCCGCGCACCGCGAGGTTGGCGTACCGGAAGCCGGGGGTGCGGGCCGCGAGGCGGGCGGCGAGCAGGTCGGCCCAGCCGCGGTAGGAGCTGTCCGGAAGGGCGTCGGACATGCCCTCGGTGAAGGAGTCGCCCACGGCGACGAAACTGGTGTGCGTGTACGTGGCATTCATCGGCATGGCGCCGTGATCCTACCGCTGTGCGGGGCGGCCGCGGCGGCCGGCCCGGGAGTGCCGGGCGGGCGCCGCGCCGTCGTCACTGCCGCGGGGCGACCAGCTGGCGCAGCACGTCCTCGAGGGTGACCAGGCCGGCCAGCCGGTTGTCCTCGCCGATGACCGCCGCGAGGTGGGCGCCGGTGCGGCTCATCGCCGGGATCACGTCGTCCAGCGGCGTATCCGCCCGTACCCGGGCGATGGGGCGCATCCGGCGCAGGGGGAAGGGCATGTCGCGCGGCTTGGCGTCCAGGGCGTCCTTGACGTGCAGGTAGCCCAGGATGCGCCCGGCGTCGTCGACGACGGGGAAGCGGGAGAAGCCGGAGGAGGCGGCGAGCCGCTCCAGCTCCTCGGGCGTGACCCCGAAGCGGGCGGAGACCACGCGCTCGATGGGCAGGATGACGTCCCCCACGGGGCGCTTGCCCAGGCCCAGGGCGTCCCGCAGCCGCTTGGTGGCGCGCTGGTCCAGCAGCCCTGCCTCGCTGGAGTCGGCGACCATGCGGGCGAGCTGATCGTCCGAGAAGACCGCCGCGACCTCGTCCTTGGGCTCGACGCGCAGCAGTTTCAGGATCGCGTTCGCCAGCCGGTTGATCGCGAAGACGAACGGGCGCAGCGTCCGCGCCAGCGTCACCAGCGGCGGGCCGAGCAGCAGCGCGGTGCGCACCGGATCGGCCAGGGCGATGTTCTTCGGCACCATCTCGCCGAAGAGCATGTGCAGATACGTCGCCACGGCCAGCGCGATCACGAACGACACGGGGTGGACGAGCCCCTGCGGCAGCCCCACCACGTGGAAGAGGGGCTCCAGAAGCTGGGCGATGGCCGGTTCGGCGACCACGCCGAGGACCAGCGTGCACAGCGTGATGCCGAGCTGGGCGGCCGCCATCAGCGCCGAGATGTGCCGCAGGCCCCACAGCACGCTGCGGGCCCGCCGGTCGCCGCGCTCGGCGTACGGCTCGATCTGGCCGCGGCGCACGGAGATCATGCCGAACTCCGCCCCCACGAAGAAGGCGTTGGCGACCAGCGTGGCCAGGCCGATCAGGAGCTGGATCGCGGTCATCGGCCGGCCTCCGCACCCGAGGCGGCGCCGGGCGGCAGCGGGGCGGTGAGCAGCACGCGGGCGGCGCGTCGCCCGGACGCGTCGGTCACCTCGATCCGCCAGCCGGCGACCTCCGCCGTGTCGCCCTCGGCCGGGATGCGGCCGAGCACGGTGGCGACGAGGCCGGCCAGGGTCTCGTACGGGCCGTCCGGCGCCCGCAGCCCGATGTGCTCCAGCTGGTCGGTGCGGGCGGCGCCGTCGGCGTCGTAGAGCGCGCGGCCCTCGGCGTCCTCGCCGGCCGGTGCCAGGTCGGGCAGCTCGTGCGGGTCGTGCTCGTCGCGGACCTCGCCGACGACCTCCTCGATGATGTCCTCCAGGGTGACCACGCCGGCCGTGCCGCCGTACTCGTCGATGACCACGGCCATGCTGCGCTTGGCGGAGAGCCGGTCCAGCAGCCGGTCCACGGTCAGCGACTCCGGGACCAGCAGCGGCTGCCGCAGGAAGGAGGTGACGGGCCGGTGGTGGCGCTGCTCGGCGGGTATGGCCAGGACGTCCTTGATGTGGGCGACGCCGACGACCGCGTCGAGGGTGCCCCGGTAGACGGGGAAGCGGGACAGGCCGGTGGCCCGGGTGGCGTCGGCGACGTCCTCGGCCGTGGCCCGGGCGTCGAGCGCGGTGACCTGGACGCGGGGGGTCATGACGTTCTCGGCCGTGAGGTCGGCGAGGTTGAGGGTGCGGACGAACATCTCGGCGACGTCCGCCTCCAGCGCGCCCTCCTTGGCGGAGTGCCGGGCCAGCGCGGCGAGCTCCTGCGGGCCGCGGGCGGTGGCCAGCTCCTCGGCGGGCTCCAGGCCCATCCGGCGCACGACGTGGTTGGCGCTGTTGTTCAGGTGCCGGATCAGCGGCCGGAAGGCGGCGCTGAAGGCGCGCTGCGGGCCGGAGACCTTCTTCGCCACCCACAGCGGCCGGGAGATCGCCCAGTTCTTGGGGACGAGCTCCCCGACGACCATCAGCACCACCGTGGAGATCACGGTGCCGAGGATCAGGGCCGTCGAGGAGGCCGCGGAGGCGGGCAGGCCGAGCGCCTCGACCGGGCCCGTGAGCAGCGCCGCGATGGACGGCTTGGAGATCATGCCGATGATCAGGCCCGTGACGGTGATGCCGAGCTGGGCGCCGGAGAGCTGGAAGGTGAGGCTGCGGACGGCCTTGAGGGTGCCCTCGGCGCCGCGCTCGCCGCGCTCGACCGCCCGCTCCAGCTCGGCGCGCTCGACGGTGGTGAGCGAGAACTCCGCCGCCACGAAGACGGCGCAGGCGAGCGTCAGCAGCAGGGCGAGCACCAGAAGGAGCACTTCGGTCATCGGTTCACCTCCGTCCCATGATCGGGCAGGGGCGGAAGGACCGCGCGGTGTCGGCTCCGGGGACTACTGGGGGGCTCGCCCATGGGCGGACGCTCACACCTTTCGCTGAGGGTTCACTTCACGAGAACCGGTCGATGACCCTCAATGGTAAAGGAGCGGCAAAGCGGGAGGCGAATCAGTTCCGCAGCTCCTCGATCACCGGGGCGAACGCCTCCATGTACGGCTCCAGGACCGTGAAGTAGGTGAAGCCGAAGCGCTCGCGGTGGCCCCGGACGCGCTCGGCGATCTCCTTCACCGAGCCGGCGAGCATCGCGGGGTGCTCCAGGATCTCGTCCTCGGACATGTCCTCCGAGTAGCCCATCAGGTCGCGGACCTTGGCGCGCGGGTCGCCGCCGACCGCCACGATCTGCACCAGGTAGTTGAGCTCGGCGGGCTCGGCCCGCTCGCCCTCGAAGCCGCGGTAGGCCGCGACGCGGTCCTCCAGCTCCGCCGGGGTGATCAGCCGCAGAGCCCCGTCCGGCCCGGTCGCACCGCCGGTGAAGGCCGCGATGTCCGCGTGCCGCGCCGTCAGCCGCAGCACGCGGTTGCCGTTGCCGCCGAGCAGCAGCGGGGGCCGCGGCGACTGCGCGGTCGCCGGCCGGTGCTCCGGGTCGGCGAGCAGCCGCTTGAGCTCTGTGACAGTGCGCTCCAGGTGGTCGACCCGCTCGCGCGGGGAGCCGAACGGCAGCCCGGCGCTGTCGTGCTCGGCCTTGACGTAGCCGGTGCCCAGCCCCAACTCCAGCCGCCCGCCCGTCAGCTGATCGGTGGAGGCCACCTCCCGCGCCAGCAGCGAAGGGTTCCAGAAGCCGGCGTTGAGGACGAACGTCCCCACGCGCGGTCGCTCCGTGGCCTCGGCGGCGGCCACGAGGGAGGGGAAGGGCGCGGGCATGCCGAGGTGGTCGGGCACGAGGATGACGTCATAGCCCATCGCCTCGGCCCTGCGGCACTTCGCGCGCCACTCGGCGGACGTGCCGCCGTCGAGCATGTTGACGGCGAAACGGAACGGACGTGACATGAGAAACCCCCTGGATGTCGTTGGGCGACAACGTACCGGAGGGTGGCTCCGCTTGTTCGGCGGGCCCCTCCTTCGTGAGCCAACTCACCTGTCCGGCCTCAATGTCCCGGCTCGGCCGGGCGCCGGGCCACCCCCAGCACGCACGAGGAGCTCGGCATCGGCACCCTGCTCCGCGGCACCTGCAGCCGCCGGTAGTCGCCCATGTCGAATCCCGCCGCCTCGATCGAGGCCAGCGGATCACGGGAGGTGTGACACCCGCCGAACAGCAGCGGCCACACCGTGCGGTCCAACCCCCGCTGCACATCCGCCAGCACCCGCCCCTGCGCGACGCCGTGTTCGAAGAACCGCAGCTCACCGCCCGGCTTCAGCACCCGGCGCAGCTCCGCCAGCGAGCGCCGCACGTCCCGCACCGAGCACAGCACCAAGGACACCACCGCCGCGTCGAACGCCTCGCTCTTGACCGGCAGCGCCTCCGCCGCGCCCGGCACCACGTCCACCGGTACGCCCGCCCGGACCGCCGCGTCCACCGCCAGCCGGCGCAGCCGCCGCTCCGGCTCGATCGCCACCACCTCCGAGACCGTGCCGGGATAGTGGGCGAAGTTCAGACCGTTCCCGGCGCCGATCTCGATGACCCGGCCGGAGAGCCCCGCCAGCAGGTCCCTGCGGTGCGCGCCCACACCGGCCCGCTCGTCGAGGACCGGGCTCCACTTGGCGTAGACCCGGGCGAAGACCGGGTGGTGCACGGCGTCGTGCGGTGTTCTGGTGCTGCGGAGCGGCATGGGGCACCCCTTCCCGGGGATATGACGGCTACCGCGATTGTTCCCCGGCCAGTGGATTTATCCTCTCCCCGCCGCTGCGCCGTTTCCCGCCCCCGGGCGCCGGGCGACCCGGCGCCGGCGGCTCAGCCCTGCGCCCGCGCGAAGCGTTCGACGTCCCAGACGCCGGACAGCCGCGGAGCCAGCCAGCTCGTCGCCATCGCGCGGAAGTCGCCCGGGGGCAGGGAGCCCGCGCCCTCCGGGACCGCGCCCAGCAAGGGGGCCTGGGCCGCCTCGGGCAGGTCGGCGAGGTTGCAGCGCGTGGCGAGGTCCGGGTCGGCCGGCCAGCTGCCGATCACCACGCCCGCGCAGCGCAGGCCGCGCGAGCGCAGGGCCTCGGCGGTCAGAGCGGTGGTGTTGAGCGTGCCCAGCCCTGCCTGCGCGACGATCAGCACGGGCGCGTCCAGCAGGCGGGCCGCGTCCGCGAGCGTCGCGCCCGCCTCGTCCATCCGTACGAGCAGTCCGCCCGCGCCCTCGACGAGGACCAGGTCGTGGGAGGCGGCCAGCTCCGCCGTCGCCCGCTCGATCTCCTTCGGCGGCACCGGCGCCATGCCGGCCCGGCGGGCGGCGGTCGCCGGCGCCAACGGCTCCGGGAAGCGCGCCAGTTCGACACCGGTGACCGGCCCGGCGAGCCGCAGCACCTCCGCGACGTCCCCCGGCTCGTCGGGCCCGACCCCGGTCTGGGCGGGCTTGACCATCGCCACCGAATGGCCGGCCGACAGGGCCGCCGCCGCGACGGCGGCCGTCACCACGGTCTTGCCGACCTCCGTGCCCGTCCCCGTGACGACCAAGACCGACATGATGCGCACTCCGATCTGTTCTGTTCTGTACTGTTCTGTTCTTCAGCCCTGACGGGCGGCGGCGCGCACCCCGGCGCAGATCCGGGCGAGGTCCTCGTCGTCCGTGACGTACGGCGGCATCGTGTACACGAGGTTGCGGAACGGCCGCAGCCACACCCCCTCGCGCACGGTGGCGCGCGTGGCCGCCGCCATGTCGACCTCGTGGTCGAGCTCGACCACACCGATGGCACCGAGCACCCGGACGTCCCGGACCCCCGGCTCCCCGGCCAGCTCCGCCAGCCCGTCGCGCAGCCCCGCCCCGATCCGCTTGACCTCCGTCCGCCAGTCCTGCGACAGCAGCAGGCCGATCGAGGCGTCGGCGATCGCGCAGGCCAGGGGGTTGCCCATGAACGTCGGGCCGTGCGCGAGCACCGGCACCTCGCCCGAGCTGATGCCGTCGGCCACCCGAGAGGTGCACAAGGTCGCGGCGAGGGTCACATAACCGCCGGTCAGCGCCTTGCCCAGGCACATCACATCGGGGGTCACCCCCGCGTGCTCCGCCGCGAAGAGCCGCCCCGTACGGCCGAAGCCGGTGGCGATCTCGTCGAACACCAGCAGGACGTCGTGCTCGTCGCACGCCTCCCGAAGCACCCGCAGGTACACCGGGTCGTGGAAGCGCATGCCACCCGCACCCTGGACCACCGGCTCCACGATCACCGCCGCCAGCTCATGGGCGTGGCGCGCGATGTACTCCCGCAGGTGCGCCGAGTACGCGGGCACCGCGTCGGTTTCGTAGTCGTGCGGGGGAGCGTCGGCGAAGACCTGCCGCGCCAGCGCCCCCGACCACAGCTGGTGCATCCCGCCGTCCGGGTCGCACACGGCCATCGGCTGCCAGGTGTCCCCGTGGTAGCCGCCGCGCCAGGTCATCATCCGGCGCTTCTCCGGCCGGCCGAGCGAGCGCCAGTACTGCAGGCACATCTTCAGGGCGACCTCGACCGACACCGAGCCGGAGTCGCAGAGGAAGACGTGCTCCAGCCCCTCCGGGGTGATCTCCACCAGCCGGGCGGCCAGCCGCACGGCGGGCTCATGAGTGAGCCCGCCGAACATCACATGGCTCATCCGCCCCAGCTGCGCCTGCGCCGCCTCGTTGAGCACCGGGTGGTTGTAGCCGTGCACGGCCGACCACCACGACGACATCCCGTCCACCAACTCGTGCGAGCCGTGCGCCGGTTCCGCCAGCCGCAGCCGGACGCCGGAGGCGGACTCCACGACCAGCGGCTCCTGCCGGCCCGGCATCGGTCCGTAGGGGTGCCAGACGTGCCGTCGGTCGAGGGAGAGCAGTGCGGAGGCGGCGAGCGGCTCAGGCATTGGGCGGCAGGTCCGTTCCCGCACCCCGGCGGCGCACGGCCACCAGGTCCGTACGGGCCTCACCGGCGCCGTCCGGGGCCGCCGCGGCCACGGGCTCCTGCGCCGCGCCGCCGTCGCCGCACGGCCCGCAGCCGCCGGCGCCGTGCGAGCCGCAGCCGCCGCCCGTGCTGTCCCCGGCGTCGTGCGAGCCGCAGCCGCTCGCGCCGCGCGAGCCGCAGCCCGCGCCCGCGAGGGCGTCCGCGCGGTGCTCGGGCAGCGTCGTGGTGTCCGCGCCCTCCACCTCGAAGCCCGCGTCCGCGATCATCGCCAGGTCGGCCTTGCCCTCCTGGCCCTCGCTCGTCAGATAGTCGCCGAGGAAGATCGAGTTGGCCAGGTGCAGCGCGAGCGGCTGCATCGAGCGCAGGTGCACCTCACGGCCGCCCGCCAGCCGCACCTCCACGTCCGGGCAGACGAACCGCACCATCGCCAGGATGCGCAGCGCGCGCTGCGGGGTGAGGTTCCACTCCTTGGCCAGCGGCGTCCCCTCGAAGGGGATGAGGAAGTTGACCGGCACCGAGTCCGGGTCCAGCGCACGCAGCGAGAACACCACGTCCACCAGGTCCGCGTCGCTCTCGCCCATGCCCGCGATCAGCCCCGAGCAGGCGGACATGCCCGCCGCCTGGGCCTGCTGCACGGTCTGCACCCGGTCGGCGTAGGTGTGGGTGGTGGTGATGCCGGCGTACGTCGCCTCGGACGTGTTGAGGTTGTGGTTGTAGGCGTCGGCACCCGCCGCGCGCAGGCGCTCCGCCTGGCCGTCGGAGAGCAGCCCGAGGCACGCGCACACCTCGACGTCCGCGTTCTCCTCCTTGATCGCCTCGATGGTCTTCGAGACCCGGTCGACGTCGCGGTCCGTCGGCCCGCGGCCGCTGGCCACCAGGCAGACCCGCTTGGCGCCGCCGGCGACCCCGGCGGCCGCGGCCTTCGACGCCTCGTCCGGCTTGAGCCAGGTGTACTTGAGGATCTCGGCCTTCGAGCCCAGCCGCTGCGAGCAGTACGAGCAGTCCTCGGGGCAGAGCCCGGACTTGAGGTTGACCAGGTAGTTGAGCTTCACCCGCCGCCCGAACCACTCGCGGCGCACCTTCCCGGCCGCGGCCACCACGTCGAGCAGCTCGTCGTCGGAGGTCGCCAGCACGGCGAGCGCCTCTTCGCGGGTCGGCAGCTCCCGCCGCAACCCCTTGTCCACCAGCGTGTTCAGCAGGTCCATGGCGCAGATCCTCGCCTACGCCACCACGCCCGGCCAAGGTAGGGATCGCACAACAGAGTCCGTTTGAGGTGTGTGTATCGCCACACCCTGCCCCGGCCCGGCGGCGGCTAGGTTTTATGCAAACCCACCAAATGACGAGGGACGGCCGATGCCCCAGGACCCGTTCGACTGGATCGACGCGGAGCACGAGCGGCTGCGGGCCGCGGGGCTCGTGCGCACCCTGCGCCCCCGGGCGGCCGACTCCGCCCTCCTCGATCTGGCCGGCAACGACTACCTGGGCCTGACCCACCACCGGGAGGTCACCGAGGCCGCGGCCGAGGCGGCGCGCCGCTGGGGCGCGGGCGCCACCGGCTCCCGCCTGGTCACCGGCAGCACCGCCCTGCACGCCCGGCTGGAGGCGGAGCTCGCCGCGTTCTGCGGCTTCGAGGCCGCCCTGGTCTTCTCCTCCGGCTACGCCGCGAACCTCGCCGCCGTCACCGCGCTGTCCGGGTCGGTGGGCTCGGGCACCCTCCTGGTCTGCGACGAGGGCAACCACGCCTCGCTCATCGACGGCTGCCGCCTGGCGCGCGCCGAGCGGGCCGTCGTGCCGCACGCCGACCCGGAGGCCGTCCGCAAGAGCCTGGCCGCCCACCGGGGCCGGGCGATCGCGGTCACCGACTCGGTCTTCTCCGTCGACGGCGACGCCGCCCCCCTGCGCGCCCTCGCCGAGGCATGCCGGTCCGGCGGTGCGGCGCTGCTGGTGGACGACGCGCACGGCCTGGGGGTCCTCGGCGAGGGCGGCCGGGGGGCCGTGCACGCCGCGGGCCTGGCCGGCGACGCGGACGTCGTGGCCACGGTGACGCTCTCCAAGTCCCTCGGCAGCCAGGGCGGCGCCGTACTCGGCCCCGCCCGGGTCATCGAGCACCTCGTCAGCACCGCCCGCACCTTCATCTTCGACACCGGCCTCGCCCCGGCGGCGGCCGGCGCGGCGCTGGCGAGCCTGCGGGTGCTGCGCCGCGAGCCGGGCCGGGCCTCCAGGGTGCGGGCCGTGGCCGGTGCACTCCACCGGCGGCTGACGGCGGCGGGGCTGACGGCGGTGCGTCCCGACGCGGCGGTGGTCTCCGTCCGGGCTCCCTCGCCCGGGGCGGCGGTGCGCTGGGCGGCCGACTGCCGTGAGGCCGGGCTGGCCGTCGGCTGCTTCCGGCCGCCGTCCGTGCCGGACGGCGTCTCCCGGCTGCGGCTGACCGCGCGGGCGGATCTGTCGGACGCCCAGGTAGCGGCGGCGGCCGACACGATCGTAGGGACCGCGCCGGCCGCCTGAACGCTCAACTCCGTGCGGCGGTACTCCCGTCGCCCGGGCCGCCCGGGCAGGTGCAGCCCAGGTCCGTCACGAACGCGGACCAGGTGGCGGGCGAGAACCGCAGAACCGGCCCGGCCGTGCGCTTGGAGTCGCGCACGGCGAGCTGCCGCGGTCCCAGGCTTGCCGTTTCGACGCAGTTGTTCATGCCGGTGCTGTAGCTGCTGCGGTGCCATACGGCGTCGCAGCGGCCGGTGTGAACCGATGGAGAGGGAACGTACCGAGGCATTGCGGACATGTTGCCTCCTTACGAGCCGTCGCCGATCCCGGCGATGTAATCCAACGAGTTCTCGTGCGAGAGGGCGTGCGCCTGGAGCGTGGTGAACGCCGAGCCGTACGCCCGGAGGTCCTCTTTGCGCTCCAGATAGAGGCTACTCGTCAAATGGTCGAGAACAACCACGTCCAGATCGGCGATGCGCGGAAAGGAGAAGATAACGAAAGGGCCGGTGATGCCGATATGGTTTCCGCTGGTGAACGGCAGCACATGCAGCCGCACATGCGGCAGCGAACCCATGGCCAACAGATGCCGCAGCTGTGCCGCTATCACCTCCGGTCCGCCGACCTCGTGCCGCAGCACCGCCTCGTCGAGCACCGCGCAGAGCTGCAGCGGCCGCTCCCCGTCCAGCACCGACTGCCGGGCCATCCGCACCCGTACGAGCTCCTCGACCTGTTCCTCCGGCGGGTCGGCCAGCGCCGCCCGGGTCACGGCCCGGGCGTACTCCCGCGTCTGCAGCAGGCCGGGCACCACCGTGGTCTCCAGCGTCCGGGCGTGGGACGCCTCCGACTCCAGGCTGATGAAGTCGAGATACGCCGAAGGCAGCAGATCGCGGTAGGCGTACCACCAGCCGCGCCGGGACCCCTCCGCATCCCTGGACCCCGCCCCGCACAGCGCTCCCAGCAGTGCCCTCAGCTCAGGGTCCGAGACGCTGTACACATCGAGCAGCCGGGCCACGTCCGCGGGTTTCACTCCGCTGATGCCCGTCTCGATCCGGCTCACCTTCGACTGGTGCCAGCCGACCGCTCCCGCCGCCTCCCGGCTCGTCATCCCGGTCAGTTCGCGCTGTCGGCGCAGCTCCGCGCCGAGTTTGCGGCGGCGCACCGCGGGTCCGTTCCGCATCAGCTCTCCTCCCCGCCGCTCAAATCCACTCGTCAGAGTCAATAGACCAGTCTGCCGTCCAAATCCGGTCTCTCGTAGCAGAGTTCACCGCTTTGAGCGACAGATATATCCACAATCCGGTGGATCGCACCCATCGCACCCGTGAACAGTGGCACTCTGTCGCGAAGAGCCGTCCGGGGCCGTCCCGACTTCACCGCATGCCGCGCGTCGGAGTCCGGCACCGGTGGAAAGGGACAGCGCCATGGCAGACCACCAGGAAGCAACCGTCACTCTGCCGAGCGGCCCCGCCTCGGTCTCCGCGGCCCGCCGCTATGTCATGGACGTGCTCACGGAATGGGGCCTGCCGGCCGGTACGGACGCGGGCGACGCCATCCGGCTGATCGTCTCCGAGCTGGCCACCAATGCCGTGCAGCACACCCACGGCCAGTCGCCCACCTTCACGGTGGACGTGCGCCTCGAACGGGGCGAGCAGCTGCGGATCGGGGTCACGGACAGCCACCCCTGCCGTCCGCGGCGGCTGCCGGCCGCCGGCCGGCAGGACAACGGGCGCGGCCTGGTGATCATTCGCTGTCTCACCGCCGAGCACGGCGGCAGGCTCTGTGTCACGCCGACCGAGGACGGCGGCAAGACCGTATGGATCCGTATGCCGTGGACGGTGCCGGTCCGCTGAACCGGCAGCGCGCGGAGGGCCGGGCGGGGGTCCGCCCGGCCCGGCGCTCTCGTGGAGCGCGCTCCTGAACCGGTGGGTTCACAGGTGTCGCGGGTGCCGGTGGGGCACCGGGAAGGCAGTCGGGTCCGCTGCCACGGAAGGTGTGCCCGGCGCTTCGGGTGCGGCGTGGGCGGGTCCGGCGCGATGGGTGGGTGACACCGGGCGGCCGGGGCCCCGCGCGGCGGTCAGCCGTTCACGCGGCCGTAGGAGATGCTGCGCGTCCAGATGCGCTCGAGTCGGACGACCGATCCGGTCTTGGGGGCGTGCCAGATCCTGTTGTTCCCGGCGTATATCCCCACGTGGTAGACGCCGCCGCGGCCGTGGAAGAACACCAGGTCGCCCTGGGTGCGGGAGAATCCGGGGATGTGCCGGGTGCGGTTGTACTGGTCCTGTGCGGTCCGCGGCAGCTGCTTGCCGGCCCGCTTGAAGGAGTACTGGGTCAGTCCGGAGCAGTCGAAGCGGAAGGGCCCCGTCGCGCCCCACTGGTAGGGGGATCCCGCCTTCGAGGCCGCGATCTGCAGGGCCGTGTTGGAGATGGTCGCGGCTTCCGCGTCGTTCGTGGCGCCGGGTGCCAGCACCGTGGCGCCGACGGCCGCGAGAGTCAGGGCGGATTTCACGGTCAGGGGCAGAGCCCCCGTCCTGGACAGCATTGAGGGACGTTTGTGCGCGCCCATGCCAAACCCTTCGTCAGCCGCCTGTGAAGGATGACCTGTCGGGTTCGGGCAGGCGAAGAATGCCCGGCCGCGTGAGCGGCTTCACCCCAAGGGACGTACGGCAGTTGTCGCGCCTCCGCCGTCCCGTCGTGCTCGGGTCCTCCATCCCTGCCGGTGCACTTATGTCGACCAGTCGCCCCGGCGGCGGCAGGGTTCGGCGTCCGCCCGGACCGCCCCGCCGCGGTGGCGGGGTCTTGTCGTCGGCACGGATCTTGGCGCAGTCCCGGTGCCCACGCCGAGTGGATCCCGCCATATGTGACGCTCGTCACCTCTGGTCAATTCGGGTGGACGCGGGGCGATTTGACGGTGGTGACCTTTCCCTGGTGAGTTCGTCACCTGCGGCGAAGCGATCTCTTCGAGCGTCGAGTGCGCGCACCGCTCGAAGTGATCACTGCGGCTCGTCTACGATCGCATCCGCTGTCTGAAGGAGATCGGGGGCAGAATGTTTCCGCTCCTCAGTTCGGCGGCTCCGGCGGCAACATCACCCGCCTGGCCCGGCGTTCGCCGTCCAGGACCCGCATCGCTCGCGCCAGCGTTCCCCCGTACACCTCGCGTTCGCCGCGTTCGTGCATGACCGTCAGCGCGTCGCGCAGCCCGGCGGCCGCGAGCGCGAGCGTCTGCGCGGCTCGTAGCGCACTGTACGTGCCGTGCGTGCGAGCCGGGTTGATCCGTCCGAGGAGATCCAGTACTTCCAGATAGCGGTCGATCACCTCGCCCTCGGCGCGGGTCAGGGCGGGCAGCGGGGTCAGCTCCGGGGGCCACTTCTCCGACGGCATCCCCCTCACCTCGCCCCGGCCGGCGCGGCGGGCGCCCGGCGGTCGGTGATGACCCGGTCGGCCAGGCCGTAGGCCACGGCCGCCCGGGCGTCGAGGAAGGTGTCGCGCTCGATGTCCCGCCGGACGCGCCCGGCGTCCTGCCCGGTGTGCAGCGCCAGCATCTCCACCAGGCCGTCGCGGACCCGCAGCAGCTCCTCGGCCTGCAGCGCCAGGTCCGAGGGCTGGCCCTGTACGGGTTCGGCGAGGGACGGCTGGTGGATGAGCATCCGGGCGTGCGGGAGCACCAGGCGCTTGCCCGGGGTGCCGGCCGCCATCAGGACGGCGGCGGCCGAGGCCGCCTGGCCCAGGCAGATGGTCTCGATGTCGCAGTGGATGTAGCGCATCGTGTCGTAGACGGCGCACATGGCCCCGAAGGAGCCGCCGGGGGAATTGATGTAGAGGGAGATCGCCTGATCGGGCGCCGCGTGCTCGAGGTGCATCAGCTGCGCGATCACATCGTTGGCGGCCGTGTCGTCGATGGGGGTCCCGAGCATGACGATGCGCTCGGAGAACAGCTTCGCGTAGGGGTCCAGGGTGTGGGTCCCCAGTGAGGTGCGCTCGGTGAACTCGGGCAGGACATGGCGGGCTGCTGGTCGGTCCATGGCCGATCCTCTCGTCGGTCGTCTGTAAAAAATGTACAGGACGTACACCTCGTTAGAATGGGGAGCATGGCCTACGAAATTCCTGTGACGCAAGCCCGAGCCGAGCTGGCGGAGCTGATCAATCGCGTTGTCTACGGCGGCGAGCGGGTCGTCGTGACGCGCCACGGGAAGCCGCTGGTCGCCCTGGTGTCCGCCGCTGACCTGCAGCGACTGGAGGAAAGCAGCTCGGTCGAGGCCGCCGCGGACGAGCCGGTGATCACCACGGTCACCACGCTGCACCCCTCCGGCACGTCCGCTCCCGGCGAACGCCGGCGCTTCGGCATCGCCGCCGAGCACCGCGACCCCGGCGACACCCGGCGGCGCTGAGCGCGCCGGGGGCGGGCGGCGGGGCCGCGACGTCATGGCCATGTAAAGAGTGGGTCAGTCCAGTTAACGCGTTGGAAAAGCTTGCGCCCTAATCTGCAATGAGTGGCCACGGGCAGAAGAACCCCAGGTCAACACTGTGTTGAGGTGGGACGCATGCAACTATCCCCGCACGAGCAGGAACGACTGCTCATCCATGTGGCCGCCGACGTCGCGGAGCGGCGCAGGGCCCGCGGGCTGCGCCTCAATCACCCCGAAGCGGTGGCCCTGATCACCGCGCACATCCTCGAGGGCGCCCGGGACGGACGCGGCGTGGCGGAGCTGATGTCCTCCGGGCGCAAGGTCCTCACCCGCGACGAGGTCATGGAGGGCATCCCCGAGATGCTCCACGACGTGCAGGTCGAGGCCACCTTCCCGGACGGGACGAAGCTCGTCACCGTCCATGAGCCGATCGCGTGACGGGGGAGCGACGCGGATGATTCCCGGACAGGTACTGCACGCCACCGAGCCCGTACGGCTCAACGAGGGGCGGCACCGCACCCGGCTCGTCGTGCTCAACGCCGCCGACCGGCCCGTGCAGGTCGGCTCCCACTACCACTTCGCCGAGGCCAACCCCGGCCTGCGCTTCGACCGCGCGGCCGCGCACGGCAAGCGGCTGGACATCGCCGCCGGCACCGCCGTGCGCTTCGAGCCGGGCATCCCCGTCGAGGTCGACCTGGTCCCCATCGGCGGCAAGCGCGTCGTCGAGGGCCTGCGCGGCGAGTGCGGGGGACCGCTCGATGCCTGAGCTCGCCCGCGCCGACTACGCCGATCTGTACGGGCCGACCGCGGGCGACCGCATCCGGCTCGCCGACACCGACCTCCTGATCGAGATCGAGGAGGACCGCTGCGGCGGTCCCGGCCGCGCCGGGGACGAGGCGGTCTTCGGCGGCGGCAAGGTCATCCGCGAGTCCATGGGCCAGTCCCGCGCCACCCGCGCCGACGGCGCCCCCGACACCGTCATCACCGGTGCCGTCGTGCTCGACCACTGGGGCGTCGTCAAGGCCGACGTCGGCCTGCGCGACGGCCGGATCACCGGGGTCGGCAAGGCCGGCAACCCCGACACCATGGACGGCGTCCACCCCGACCTCGTGATCGGCCCCGAGACCGAGGTCATCGCCGGCAACGGCAAGATCCTCACCGCCGGCGCCATCGACGCCCACGTCCACTTCATCTGCCCCCAACTGGCGGACGAGGCCCTCGCCTCCGGCATCACCACCCTCGTCGGCGGCGGCACCGGACCCGCCGAGGGCAGCAAGGCCACCACCATCACCCCCGGCTCCTGGCACCTCGCCCGGATGTTCGAGGCGCTGGAGGGGTACCCGCTCAACATCGGCCTCCTCGGCAAGGGCAACACCGTCTCGTACGACTCGATGCGCGCCCAGCTGCGGGCGGGAGCGGTCGGATTCAAGATCCACGAGGACTGGGGGGCCACCCCCGCCGTCATCGACGCCTGCCTGAACGTGTGCGAGGAGAGCGGCGCCCAGCTCGCCATCCACACCGACACGCTCAACGAGGCCGGATTCGTCGGCGACACCCTGGCCGCCGTCGCCGGCCGCACCCTGCACGCCTACCACACCGAGGGCGCGGGCGGCGGGCACGCGCCCGACATCATCACCGTGGTCTCCGAGCCCAACGTCCTGCCCAGCTCCACCAACCCCACCCGGCCGCACACCGTCAACACCGTCGACGAGCACCTCGACATGCTGATGGTCTGTCACCACCTCAACCCGGCCGTCCCCGAGGACCTCGCCTTCGCCGAGTCCCGCATCAGGCCCGGCACGATCGCCGCCGAGGACGTCCTGCACGACCTCGGCGCGATCTCCATCATCTCCTCCGACTCCCAGGCCATGGGCCGCATCGGCGAGGTCGTCCTGCGCACCTGGCAGACCGCGCACGTGATGAAGAAGCGGCGCGGCGCACTGCCCGGCGACGGCCCCGCCGACAACGCCCGGGCCCGGCGCTACGTCGCCAAATACACCATCAACCCGGCCGTCGCCCAGGGCCTGGACCACGAGATCGGCTCCGTCGAGGCCGGCAAGCTCGCCGACCTGGTGCTGTGGGACCCGGCCTTCTTCGGGGTCCGGCCGCAGCTCGTCATCAAGGGCGGCCAGATCGCCTACGCGCAGATGGGCGACGCCAACGCCTCCATCCCCACCCCCCAGCCCGTCCTGGCACGCCCCATGTTCGGCGCGCTGGGCCGCGCCCCCGCCGCCAACTCCCTGAACTTCGTCACCCAGTGGGCCATGGACGACGGGCTCCCCGAGCGGCTCGGCCTCGGCAAGCGCTTCACCCCGATCCGCTCCACGCGCGGCGTGACCAAGGCGGACATGCGCAACAACGACGCCCGGCCCCGCGTCGAAGTCGACCCCGACACGTTCACCGTCACCATCGACGGGGAGGCCGTCGAGCCGCGGCCGGCGGTGGAACTGCCGATGGCCCAGCGGTACTTCCTCTTCTGATGCGGGGGTCGACATGACCGTTCACCGGGCACGTCCGCTCACCACCCCGCCGGACGGCACCGGCGACACCGGCGCGCCGACGGCCGCCACGGGTGCCACGGGCGCGCGCGGCGCGCTGCTGGTGCTCGCGGACGGGCGCTTTCCCGCCGGCGGCCACGCGCACTCCGGAGGCGCCGAGGCCGCCGTGAAGGCGGGGAGGGTGACGGACGCCGCGTCCCTGGCGGACTTCTGCCGGGGGCGGCTGCACACCGCCGGGCTGGCCGCGGCCGGGCTCGCCGCGGCGGCGGCGGCCGGGCTCGACCCGCTGCTGCTCGACGAGGCCGCCGACGCCCGCACCCCCTCGCAGGCCCTGCGCACCGCCGGACGGCGGCTCGGCCGCCAGATGATGCGCGCCGCACGGGCCGCGTGGCCCTCACCCGCCCTCGACGCCCTCGCCGCCGAACGGCCGCGCGGCGCCCACCAGCCCGTCGTGCTCGGCCTCGCCGCGCGCGCCGCCGGGCTGGGGCCGCTGGACGCCGCGTACGCCGCCGCGTACGAGTCGGTGAGCGGTCCCGCCACCGCGGTCGTCCGGCTGCTGAGCCTCGATCCGTTCGCCGCGACCGCCGTGCTGGCCCGGCTGGCGCCGGAGCTCGACCGGGTCGCCGAGCGGGCCGCCGCGGCGGCGCAGCGGGCCCGGTACGACGGGCTCGACGCGCTGCCCGCGCCGTCCGCGCCGCTGCTCGACATCACGGCGGAGCAGCACGCGGCGTGGCCGGTGCGGCTGTTCGCCTCGTAAGGCGGGGGCTCCGCCCCCGGACCCCCGGTCCTCAATCGCCGGACGGGCTTGATTCTCAACCCCTGGAGGAACCCATGCACTTGGACCACCCCGACGCCTTCCCCCACCGTCACACCTACAGCGCCGCCTCCCCCCTGCGTCCCGACGGGAGCCGGCGTGCGTTGCGCATCGGGCTCGGGGGGCCCGTGGGGTCGGGGAAGACCGCGACCGTCGCCGCGCTGTGCCGGGCCCTGCGGGACGAGTTGTCCATCGCCGTCGTCACCAATGACATCTACACCCGCGAGGACGCCGAGTTCCTGCTGCGCAACGCCGTGCTGCCGCCCGAGCGCATCACCGCCGTGGAGACCGGGGCCTGCCCGCACACCGCCATCCGCGACGACATCTCCGCCAACCTCGAGGCCGTCGAGGACCTCGAGGCTGTGTTTTCCTCCTCGGGGGTCGGCCCGCTCGATCTCGTGCTCGTCGAGTCCGGCGGCGACAACCTCACCGCCACCTTCTCCAAGGGCCTGGTCGACGCGCAGATCTTCGTCATCGACGTCGCCGGCGGCGACGACATCCCCCGCAAGGGCGGCCCCGGCGTCACCACCGCCGACCTCCTCGTGATCAACAAGACCGACCTCGCGCCCTACGTCGGCGCCGACCTCGAGGGCATGGCCCGCGACGCCAAGGTCCAGCGCGGCGAACTCCCCGTCGCCTTCACCTCCCTGGCCGCGGAGGGAGGAGTGGCGCCCGTACGCGACTGGGTGCGCGGGCAGCTGGCCGCGTGGACCGCGCCCGCGCCGTGAGCACCGCCGCCCTCCCGGCGTCCGGCCACGGACTGCGGGCCGCCGCCCGCGTCGTCGCCGCGCCCGACGGCAGGGGCGGCACCGCGCTGCCCGTGCTCGAGGGCGGCGGCCCCTTCGCGCTGCGCCGGCTGCGCCCGTGCGGGCCCGAGGCCCGGGTGGCGCTGGTCGGGGCCATGAGCGCGCCGCTGGGCGGAGACCTGCTCGGGCTCACCGTGGAGGTCGCGGCGGGGGCGGCGCTGCGCTTCACCACCACGGCCGCCACGATCGCCCTGCCGGGTCGCACGGGGGCGCCCGCCGCGTACGACACGCTCATCGGCGTGGGCGAGGGCGCGCGCCTGTGCTGGCTGCCCGAGCCGCTGATCTCGGCCCGGGGAAGCGACTTGCGGACGACGACCCGCGTCGACCTCGCCGCCGGCGCCCGCCTGATGCTGCGCGAGGAGCAGGTGCTGGGCCGGGCGGGGGAGCGGCCGGGGCGGCTGGCGGCCCGGCTGACCGTGCGCCGCGCCGGGCGTCCGCTGTTCGACCAGGAGCTGGGCTACGGGCCCGGGGCCCCCGGCTGGGACGGCGGAGCGGTGCTCGGCGGCCACCGGGCCGTGGGTCAACTCCTCGTCGTCGACCCGGCCTTCGAGGAGCATCCGGTGGCTCCCCGGCAGCTCGGGGCGACGGCCGCGCTCAGTCCGCTCGCCGGCCCGGCCGTGGTGGTGAGCGCGGTGGCGCCGGACGCGCTGGGCCTACGCAAGATGCTTGATTCGGCGCTATCCGAGCTGAATGCCGTAACTCGGACGTTTTAAAGAGAGTTGGGGCGAACGGCGCCTCATGTGTCGTTCTGTGTTTCGTCGCGTTTACGTGTTGGTAAAGAACGCCCCTCCGCCCTGTCCTTTATGGCATGGGAGGCGAAAGGATTCCCCCTTGCAGACCGCGTGATCATCGCCGCCTCGGGCGGCACTCAGCAGGGGGATTCCTACGTGAGACCAAACGCGATATCCATCGCGGCCGGCACCGTCGTGGTCGGTACGCTCGTCGCCGGGTTCCTGACCGCCCCGGCGGCCGGCGCGGCCCAGGCGGTGCCGGGCGGCGCCGCCGAGGCCAAGGGCGTGAAGATAGCCGCCGAGCGGGCCGAGAAGGCCGGCATCGACTGGCAGGACTGCCCGGCCGACTGGGGCCTGGAGAAGCCGATCCAGTGCGGCTTCGTGACCGTCCCCGTCGACTACGCCAAGCCCAACGGCCGCACCATCAAGATCGCCGTGGACCGCGCCCGCTCCACCGGCACCGCCGAGGAGCGCCAGGGCTCGCTCGTGTACAACCCGGGCGGTCCCGGCGGCTCCGGGCTGAAGTTCCCGCGCAAGGTGACGACCAAGAACCCGCTGTACGCCAAGACCTCGAAGGCCTACGACTTCGTCGGCTTCGACCCGCGCGGCGTGGGCCGTTCCGCCCCGATCTCCTGCGTCGACCCCCAGGAGTTCGTCAAGGCCCCCAAGGCCGACCCGGTGCCCGACAGCGAGGCCGACAAGCGTGCCCAGCGCAAGCTGGCCAAGGAGTACGCCGACGGCTGCGCCGAGCGCAGCGGCGACCTCCTGCCGTACCTCACCACGCCGAACACCGCCCGTGACGTGGACGTCGTCCGCGCCGCCCTCGGCGACAAGAAGCTGAACTACCTCGGCGTCTCCTACGGCACCTACCTCGGCGCCGTCTACGGCACGCTCTTCCCGACCCACGTCCGCCGCCTGGTCGTCGACAGCGTCGTCAACCCGGACCGGGACAACATCTGGTACAAGGCCAACCTCGAGCAGGACATCGCCTTCGAGGGCCGCTTCAAGGACTGGGAGAGCTGGGTCGCCAAGTACGACTCCGTCTTCCACATCGGCGACACCCGCGACAAGGTCCAGCAGGAGTGGGAGAAGCTGCGCGCCGCCGCCAAGAAGCAGCCCATCGGCGGCGTCGTCGGCCCCGCCGAGCTGATCAGCTTCTTCCAGAGCGCCGCCTACTACGACTCCTCCTGGCTCCCGGTCGCGGACACCTGGAAGAAGTACCGCGCCGGTGACGAGAAGGCGCTCGTCGAGGCGGCGGGCCCGAACCTGTCCGACACCGCGGGCAACATCGCCTCGGAGAACGGCAACGCCGTCTACACCGCGGTCGAGTGCGCGGACGCCAAGTGGCCCACCAGCTGGAACAAGTGGGACCGCGACAACACCCGCATCCACCGCCAGGCCCCGTTCATGACCTGGTCCAACGCGTGGATGAACCTCCCCTGCGCGACCTGGAAGGGCCCGCAGTACAACCCCGTCGAGGTCACCACGCACAAGGGTCTGCCCACGACCCTCATCGTGCAGGCCGACCGTGACGCCGCCACTCCCTACGAGGGCGCGCTCGAGCTGCACAAGCGCTTCCGCGGCTCCCAGCTGATCGTGGAGAAGGGCGCCGGCTCCCACGGTGTCACGGGGCTGAAGAACCCCTGCGTCAACGACCGCGTCGACGCGTACCTCCTCACCGGCAAGGTGGACGGCAAGGACGTGACGTGCACCCCGCACGCCACCCCCGAGCCGCCGAAGGCCTCCGCCAAGTAAGGCCGAAGCCGCACCACCGCACGGCGACACTGCGCCCCGGTCCGTCATGGACCGGGGCGCAGCACTATGACACGCCCGGCCGCCCCGGGTCCCCGGTTCGGCGGTTTCCGGCCACGCGGCCCCCACCGCTGGCAGGTTCTACGGGGATCGGCCCGTCAGCCGCGGTCCGCGCGGGGGCCAGGGGAGGGACGGCAGGTGGGGGTGTGGGCGGCATACCTGTGGGGGCTTGTGGGAGGGGCTCTGCGCGGCCGGTTCGCCTGGCTGCGTGCCGCGCTCGCCTTCCGGCCCGTGCTCGACATCCGCCCCGGGGCCCATCTGCCGGGCGCCGACCTGCGGGGCATGGACCTTCGTCGTACGAGCCTGGTCCGGGCGAGCCTGACCGGCGCCGCCCTGGAGGGCGCCGACCTGTCCGGCGCCGATGTGACCGGCGCCGAACTGCGCGGCGCCGGCCTGCGGTTCGCGCTGCTGGCCGGAACCACACTGGACGGGGCCCGCTTCCACGCCGCCGACCTCACGGCCGCCGACCTCAGCGGTGCGCGGCTGCGCGGCGCCCTCCTGACCGGCTCCGCCCTGACCGGGGCCCGGCTCAGGGCCGCCGACCTCACCGACGCCGACCTCAGCGGGGCCCGGCTGCAGGACGCGGACCTGACCGACGCCGACCTGACCGGCACCCGCATGGGCGGGGTCTGGTGGTCCCTGCACACCGTGTGGCCGGCCGACCGGTGCGCCGCGATCTGGCAGCGGTCGGACGAGGTGGGGCCCGGCCTCTTCCGGATCCGGGCGGACGGCGCCCGCGAGGTGCTGCCCCGGCCGGACCCCGCCGCGGTGTGAGCGCTCAGCGCCCGCGCGGGGCGAACACCGAGGCGAACGCCGCCCGGACCGGGGAGTCGGCACGGCGGTCCAGGACCGCGAAGACGACGTGCTCGAAGCGGTCCGCGAACCGTCCCGCCCCCGTGAGGTGGCCGGCGAACGCCGCCGCGACCTGGTGCGGATCGTTCCGGAAGACCCCGCACCCCCAGGCGCCGAGCACCAGCCGGCGGTAGCCGTGCGCGGCCGCGACCTCCAGGACGCGGCCGGCACGCTCCGCCAGCGCCGCCGGGACGCGGTCCGTCTCGTCCGGGGTCCGCCGGGCGATCACCCCGGCGTTGGGCGCCGGCGAGGTCAGGAAGCCCGCCGTATAGGGGGTTTCGAGGAGCTCGCCGCGGTCGTCGCGGAAGACCGGGACGCCGGGGGAGTGGATGACGCGGTGGCTGTAGAACGGGCTCGGGTCGGCGCGGTGCGCCGCGTAGTACTCCGGGGCCCGGCGCAGGCACGTGTACAGCGCCGAGCCGCGGCACAGCGCCTCCTCCTGGGCCTGGGCGCCGTTGAGGTAGCCGCCCCCGGGGTTGCGGGCGGAGGCGAAGTTGAGGACCGCCACCGGACCGTCCGCCGCCAGCCGGCGCGACGCGTCCAGGCTGCCCTCGCCGGTGACCTCGAACACCGTCGCCGCCACGGGCCGGCCGCCCTCCGGCAGGTCCACCGGGCCGGGCCCGTACAGCAGGGTCCCCCTTCTCGCCCGCCCGACCGCGTCGGCGATGTCCACCGTCCGGCCGCCGGGCGTGGTGTAACGGCCGGCCCCGACGATCACCTCCGTGATCCGCGCGACCTCGCGCAGCCGCGCACTCATGCGTCGTCCCTCGTCAGAAGCTGTGTCACAAGCGCCGAGCGTAGGGCCGCCGGCACCCGGGCCGCGACGCCTTTTCCGCAGGTCACCCCTGGCGGCCGACCGAGTGGCCCGGCACCCCCACACGGGTGACGTCCCCGGTGCGGACGCTTGCCGCACGGGCGCGTGCGCGGTGGCCTGGCGCGGGTACCCCCGCGCCCCTGGAGGCACCACCCATGTCCGTACGCACCACCGCGGCCGCAGCGGCGACCGCCACCGCCCTGCTCACCCTGCCCCCCGCCCCGGCGGGGGCCGACGAGCGGGACGGCGGCCGGGTCCTGCTCACCGTCTCCGGCGCCCAGAGCACCTGGATCCGCGGCGTCCAGCTCGTCTGCCCCGGACCGGGCAGCCACCACCCCCGTGCCTCCGAGGCCTGCGAGAGCCTGCGCCGGGCCGGCGGCAAGCCGGACGCCCTGACCGCGGACGCCCAGGCGGTGTGCGGCCGGGAGTACGACCCCGTCACCGCGACCGCCGACGGCGAATGGCGCGGCGTCGCGGTCGCCTGGCGCAAGACCTTCCCCAACGTCTGCACCCTGGAGTCGGCCACCGGCCCGGTCTTCCGCTTCTGAGCCGCGCGGCGGCTCACGTCCCGCGGGCCGCCAGCGTCCCAATGGTCGCCAGCCCCAGGACCACCCACGTGAACCACAGCCAGCCGTTGCTGCCGATCGTCACGGTGTAGGCGGTCACCAGAACCAGCGCGCCGACGGTCAGCGTCGCCATCGTTCTCGCCGATCCGGGCATCCCCGCACCTTCCTCACGGCGGCCCTGTCGTAGATATACGCGCGGGCCGCGGCCAGGAGACCATCGTCTCCCCGCCGCGGCCCGTACCGCTATACCTGTGACCTGCCCGGTTCACTGCCCCCGGGTGTTGAGCGAGGCCAGATAGGCGTTGTAGGCCGCCAGCTCCTTGTCGCCGTTGCGGTCCGCGGCCCGGTCGCTGCGCTTGGCCTGCCGCTGCTCCGAGCGGTACCACTGGTAGACGAGCGCCAGCAGCACCACGACGGACGGGATCTCGCTGAAGGCCCAGGCGATGCCGCCGCCCGCCTGCTGGTCCTCCAGGGCGTCGATGCCCAGCGAGGCCGGCGGGTGCATATAGGTGCCGATCATCGGCTCCGAGGCCATCATCAGCGCGATGCCGAAGAACGCGTGGAAGGGCATGCCGGCGAACAGCTCCAGCATCCGCATCACATACCCCGGCCGGTGCGGGCCGGGGTCCACGCCCATGATCGGCCAGAAGAAGACCAGGCCGACGGCGAGGAAGTGGACCATCATCGCGATGTGCCCCGTCTTGGACTCCATGAGGAAGTCGAAGATCGGGGTGAAGTACAGGGCGTACAGGCTCGCGATGAACAGCGGGATGGTGAACGCCGGGTGCGTGATGACGCGCATGTAGCGGCTGTGCAGCAGGGCCACCAGCCACTCGCGCGGCCCCCGGCGCCCGCGCCCGGCCGCCGGCAGGGACCGCAGCGTGAGCGTCACGGGCGCGCCGAGCAGCAGCAGGATGGGGGAGAGCATGCTGATGACCATGTGCTGCACCATGTGCACGCTGAACATGACCATGCCGTAGTCGTTGAGCTTGGTGCACATCACCAGCCAGACGCTCAGCACGCCGAGGACGAACGCCACCACCCGGCCCCACGGCCACGCGTCCCCGCGTCGCCGCAGCCGCACCACGCCCCAGCCGTACAGGCCCAGCCCCAGCAGACAGCCGATCATGAAGAACGGTTCGCCACTGAACTGCAGACCCCGCTCCAGCGTGAACGGCGGCATGTCCATATGCATCATGCCGTGCCCGCTGTGATCCATCCGCTCTCTCCCATTTCGCACCAATGCGCCGGGACCAGAGTAGAGCCGCCGCCCGCCGGCCCCGAGGCCGGGGCGGCCGACCGCACGGTGGACGGCGGTGGGCTCAGAGCACGCACTCGACCTCGGTGTACCGCTCCGCCGGCACGGTCTTGAGGTGCTCGACGGCGGTCGCCAGCGGTACGAGAGCGATGTCCGTGCCGTGCAGGGCCGTCATCATCCCGAACGCGCCCCGGTGCACCGCCTCCACCGCGTGCCAGCCGAAGCGGGTCGCCAGCACCCGGTCGTACGCGGTGGGCGTGCCGCCGCGCTGCACATGGCCGAGGATCACGGGCCGGGCCTCCTTGCCCAGGCGCCGCTCCAGCTCGCCCGCCAGCTGGCCGGCGACGCCGGCGAACCGCTCGTGCCCGTAGACGTCCGTGGCGCCGACCTGGAAATCCATGGTGCCCGGGCGCGGCTTGGCGCCCTCGGCCACCACCACGATCGCGAACCGCTTGCCCGCCTCGAAGCGCTTGCCGACCACCGCGGTCAGCTCGTCGATGTCGAAGGGCCGCTCCGGCACGACGATCGCGTGCGCGCCGGCCGCCATGCCCGAGTGCAGGGCGATCCAGCCGGTGTGGCGGCCCATCACCTCGACGATGAGCACCCGCTGGTGCGACTCGGCCGTCGTCTTCAGCCGGTCCAGGGCGTCGGTCGCCACCCCCACCGCCGTGTCGAAACCGAAGGTCACATCGGTCGACGCGATGTCGTTGTCGATGGTCTTGGGCACGCCCACGACGGGCAGCCCGGCGTCCGACAGCAGGCGCGCCGCCTTGAGCGTGCCCTCGCCGCCGATGGGGACCACGGCGTCCAGGCCCAGGTCGGCGACGTGGCCTCTGGCCCGCTCGACGCCGTCGCGCAGCAGGTCGGGCCGTACTCGGGAGGAGCCGAGGATGGTGCCGCCGGTGGCCAGGATGCCGCCCACGGCCTCCAGGTCCAGCTCGCGGTAGTCCGCTTCCAGCAGGCCGCGCCAGCCGTCGTGGAAGCCGATGACCTCGTCGCCGTGGTCGACGACCGCACGGTGCACGACGGAACGGATGACGGCGTTGAGTCCGGGGCAGTCGCCGCCGGAGGTGAGAACACCGATGCGCATGACAGGGAACCTCGCAACAGGGCGGCGCCGGGGCCGCATCAGGGCCGGAGACCGGACCCCGTCGTCCGGTGCGATCCCCGCCACCCTAACCGGGCAGGGCGGCGGGGATCGGAACCGTCCGCTATGCGGGCTGTGTCGCCGCGGCGATCCGCTCGGCGCGCAGCGCCTCGTACCAGCGGTCGTCGACCGGCGGCAGGGCGTTGACGTCCAGCGCCAGCTTGATCAGCATGTCCGAGATGTGCGGGTTACGGGCCATGACCGGGCCGTGCATGTACGTACCGAACACGGTCTCGTTGTACGCGCCCTCGGTGCCGTCGCCGGTGCCGTTGCCCTTGCCGTAGCGGACCCGGGCGAACGGGCGGGCCGTCGGGCCCAGGTGGGTGATGCCCTGGTGGTTCTCGAAACCGGTCAGCGGGGGCAGGCCCAGCGGAGCGTCGATGTCGGCCAGCACATCGCCGACGCAGCGCTCGGCCTCGCCCCGGGTGCTGACGACGTCCAGCAGCCCCAGGCCCTGCTCGCGCTGGCCCAGGTCGTTGATGAACTCGTGGCCCAGGATCTGGTAGCCGGCGCAGACCGAGAAGACGATCGCGCCGTTGGCGACGGCCCGGTTCAGGCCGCCGTCCCGGCGCAGCCGCTCGGCCGCCAGCCGCTGCGGACGGTCCTCACCGCCACCGATGAGGTAGATGTCCCCGGAGGTGGGGATCTGCTGGTCGGAGCGGACGTCCACCCGCTGGACGTCCAGGCGGCGCTGCTGGGCGCGCCGCTCCAGGACCAGGACGTTGCCCTGGTCGCCGTAGGTGCTGAGCAGGTCGGGGTAGACCCACACCACACGCAGACTGTTCTGGCTCATGCTCACAATCCTTCAGTGCTGTCCGTGGGTCGTCAGTTGCCGACGCGGCGACGGATGTCCTGGAACGCCGTGTAGTTGGCGATGACCTCGATCTTCCCGGGCGGACAGGCCTGCACGGCCTCGTCGACGTTCTCGCAGACCCGGAAGTCCACGCCCGCGACCTCCAGGCGCACCGCCAGGTCCAGCTTGCGGTCGCCGATGACCATGATCGGGTGCCCGGCGAGACGGGTGTAGTCCACGTCCCACAGCCACGAGGTGTCGGTGCCGTCCGCGCCGCGGGCGTTCACCGACAGGATCACCGGTGCCGGCGGCCCGTCGATCAGCGAGAAGGTCTCCAGCCAGCCGGCCGGGTTCTTCGCCAGCAGCAGCCGCACCTCGCGGTTGAGGAAGGTCACCACGTCGTACCGGCCGGCCACCGCCTGCACCTGGTACATCCGCTCCAGCGCGACCTGCGGGGGCACCCCGAAGGTCGCCGCCACGGCGGCCGAGCTGGTGGCGTTGGCCTTGTTGGCCCGGCCCGGCAGCTGCAGGTGGATCGGCCACGCGGAGCCGTGCGGGTCGAGGACGTAGTCGCCCGACAGCGCCCAGCTCGGCGTGGGCCGCCTGAAGCCGCACTCGCCGCAGAACCAGTCGTCGCCCGGGCGCTGCATCACGCCACCGCAGGAGGGGCACGACCAGGCGTCGTCCTTCCACTCCTGGCCGGCCGCGACCCACACCACGTTCGACGACGAGGAAGCGGCCCACACGATCAGCGGGTCGTCCGCGTTGGCGATCACCACGGCCTTGGTGCCGGCCAGACCCTCACGCCACTTCTCGGCGAGCATGCGCGTCTCCGCGGCCCGGTCGAGCTGGTCGCGCGAGAGGTTCAGCAGCGCTATGGCCTTCGGCGAAGTGTCGCGGGCGACGCCCGCCAGGTACTTCTCGTCCACCTCGATCACGGCGTAGCGCGCGTCCGAGCCGCCCGCCAGGGCCGAGGTGATGCCCGCGGGCATGTTCGCGCCCAGCGCGTTGGACACCACCGGTCCGCTGGCCCGCAGCGCCTCGGCGATCAGCCGGGTCGTGGTCGTCTTGCCGTTGGTGGCCGACACCAGGACCACGTCCAGGTGGGTTGCCAGCCGGGCCAGCAGGTCGGGGTCGAGCTTGAGCGCGACCTTGCCGCCGATCACCGACCCGCTGCCGCGGCCCGCGGCCCGCGACACCGCCGCAGCCGCCTTGCCCGCCGTCACGGCCAGCTTGGCCCGCGGCGACAGTGGCCCCGAGTTGCCTGCCATCGTCCTAGATCCTCCTTGTTCCGGCGCCGCGCCTGTCCCTGGTCCGCCGGTGGAACGCCCCCTCCGCGCCGAATCGTCAGCCAGGAGGCTTCGGTCGGGGATCAGCCTATCGAGATCCGGGCGCGGGCCCGAACCCGCCGTCCTCGGAACGTACTCTTGGGCCCATGCGAAGAGGCACGATTCCCGGCAGTTCAGGACGAGTGCGGCCCATGAGGCTGCTCGGAGACCCGGGTCTCGGGGCACCCTGCGAGGAGGTCACGGACTTCGGAGCGGAGCTCTCCGCACTGATCGAGGACATGTTCGCCACTATGTACGCGGCGAGCGGCGTGGGGCTGGCCGCCAACCAGATAGGCGTCCCGCTGAGGGTCTTCGTCTACGACTGCCCGGACGACGAGGACCGCCGGCACCTGGGCCATCTGGTCAATCCGCGGCTCGTGGCCGCCGAGGGCATCACGGTCCGCGGCCCCGAGGGCTGTCTGTCCGTGCCGGGCATCGAGGCGGGGACGCCGCGCTTCGACGAGGCCGTGGTCGAGGGCTTCACCGCGGACGGCGCTCCCGCACGCGTGCGCGGCACCGGGTTCTTCGCCCGCTGCCTGCAGCACGAGTGCGATCACCTCGAGGGCGGTCTGTACCTCGACCATGTGACGGGCCTGCGCCGGCGCCGCGCGCTGCGGGCCGTGCGGCGGGCGCCGTGGGCCACGGCCGGCCCGTCCGGCGCCTGAGGGGCCAGACCCCTCTTCCTCAGAAGCCCGGCCCGTCCGGCCGCTCGCCCGAGACGGCCAGCCGTCCCCACAGCAGGTCCGCGAGGTGGCTGACGAGCGCCCCGCGCGAGCAGGGCCGCTCCCGCAGCCACCAGTCGCCGGCGGCGTGCATCATGCCGACGATCCCGTGGCCCCACGCGCGGGCCAGCTCCTCGCCCTCCGGTCCCAGGTCCACCCGCTCGGCTATGACCTGGGCCAGCTCCTCGCCCATCCGCCGCAGCAGCGGAGCGGAGTGCCGGCCCACGTCGAAGCCCTGCTCGGCGGGCTTGCCCTCGTCGGAGGGGTGCATCAGGAAGCGGTAGACCTGAGGCCGGGCCTCTATCGCCGCGAGGTAGTTGTCGAGGGTCGCCTCGACCCTCTCGCGCCGTCCCGCCGGGGCGTCGAGCGACGCGCGCAGCCCCGACAGCAGCGCGTCGGTGTGGCGCACGGCCAGCGCCCGGTACAGGCCGCCCTTGTCGCCGAAGTGGCGGTAGAGGATCGGCTTGGTGATCCCCGCCTCGGCCGCGATGGCGTTCATCGAGGCCCCGGGGCCGTCCCGCAGCACCACGCGGTCGGCCGCCTCCAGCAATTCCCTCCGCCGTTGCTCCGCCGCCTTCTGCTGTTCGTCCCGCTGACTGCTCTCCATGTGACGTGCCTCCCCGCCCAGTGATTCACAAACGCCTGCGCAACGTAACACCCGCTCCACGGAGCGGATTCGACGGGCAGGGGCGTTGACACATTCTACCGGTGGGTAACAGACTCGCGTTACCGCAAGTAAGGCGTGCTGGGAGGGGACATGGGGGACTTCGCGCTGGAGCTCGACGACGACCAGAGGGCCATCCGGGACTGGATCCACGGCTTCGCCGCGGACGTCATGCGCCCCGCCGCGGCCGAGTGGGACGAACGGGAGGAATTCCCCTGGCCGGTCGTTCAGGAGGCCGCCAGGATCGGGCTGTACTCGCTGGACTTCTACGCCCAGCAGTTCTTCGACCCCACCGGCCTGGGCGTCCCCCTCACCCTGGAGGAGCTCTTCTGGGGCGACGCGGGCCTGGGCCTGGCGATCGCCGGCACCGGGCTCGCCGCGATCAGCGTCTTCACCAACGGCACCGACGAGCAGATAGGCACCTGGGTGCCGCAGATGTACGGCGACGCGAGCGATGTGAAGGTCGCGGCCTTCTGCTCCTCCGAGCCCGACGCGGGCTCGGACGTCTCCGCGATGCGCACCCGTGCCGTGTACGACCGGGCCAAGGACGAGTGGGTCCTCAATGGCACCAAGACCTGGGCCACCAACGGCGGCATCGCCGACGTCCACGTCGTCGTCGCCGTGGTCGACCCCCTGCTCGGCTCCCGCGGCCACGCCTCCTTCGTCGTCCCGCCCGGCACCCCCGGCCTCTCCCAGGGGCAGAAGTTCAAGAAGCACGGCATCCGCGCCTCCCACACCGCCGAGGTCGTCCTCAGGGACGTCCGCGTGCCCGGCCACTGCCTGCTGGGCGGCAAGGAGAAGCTCGACGAGCGCCTGGCCCGCGCCCGCGAACGGGCCGGCGCCGCCGGCGGCGAACGGGCGGGCAACGCCGCGATGGCCACCTTCGAGGCCTCCCGCCCGGCCGTCGGCGCCCAGGCCGTCGGCATCGCGCGCGCGGCGTACGAGGTCGCCCTGGACTACGCCAAGACCCGCGTCCAGTTCGGCCGCCCGATCATCGACAACCAGGGCGTGGCCTTCCAGCTCGCCGACATGCGCACCCGCATCGACGCCGCCCGCCTGCTGGTCTGGCGGGCTTCCTGGATGGCCACCGCGGGCAGGCCCTTCACCGCCGCCGAGGGTTCGATGTCCAAGCTCTTCGCGGGGGAGACGGCCAAGAAGGTCACGGCCCAGGCCATGCAGATCCTCGGTGGCAACGGCTACACCAGGGAGTACCCGGTGGAGCGCATGCACCGGGATGCCGCGATCTACACCGTTTTCGAGGGCACCAGCGAGATCCAGCGGCTGGTGATCGCACGGGCCCTGTCGGGGATGCCGATCCGGTAAGGCCTGATACGTCCTGTGTGACGCTGCCACGGTTTGATCACCCAACTGTCACAGGAGCCCCACAGGGCGCTCATCGGCGGGATCCCGCTCAGATGTGCAGGTAAGAATGTGCACGTCAAGCAAGAAACCACCACGGGGGATCCACCACATGCGTCGTCAGCTCAGCACCGCCGCCATCGTCATCGCGATCGCGGCCACCGCCACCGCCTGCAACAGCGATGGTGTCGACGCCAAGCCGGAGAACAGCGCGGGCGCCGCCCAGAGCCAGGCGCCCAAGGACCCGGCTCCCGCGCCGGACAAGGGCGGTGCCGACAAGGGCGGCGCCGACAAGGGCGGCGCCAAGGGCGTCGACCTGGCCGTCGGCGGCACCGCCGAGCTCAAGGCCAAGAACGGCGCCCAGATCGCGGTCACGCTCAAGGACTTCGTCGACCCGGCCAAGAGCAACAACAAGTACATGATGCCGAAGGCGGGCAAGCGCTGGGTCGCCGCCCAGTTCGAGATCGTCAACAAGGGCCAGACCGTCTATGACGACAGCCCGCGCAACGGGGTGAAGGTCCTCGACGAGCAGGGCCAGGCGTTCACCACGTCCATCGGCGAGACCACCTCGGGCCCCAACATGCCCGCCGCGGTCAAGCTCAAGGCGGGCGAGAAGGCCCTCGGCTACGTCGTGGTCTCGGTGCCCGAGAACTCCAAGCCCCAGGCCGTCACCTTCACCCCCGACTCCGGGTTCGCCAAGGAGACCGGCCAGTGGAAGGTCGCCAAGTGACGAGGCGTCCGGCCCGCGGCTGATCCGCGGGCCCGTGGCTCAGGCGGTGAGGCCCTCCGGGGCCAGCCGCCTGACGTCGTAGCGGCTGTCGAGCTCGCCGCGGACCGCCGCCGCGGCGTGCCCCGCGCCCACCGGCACGTCGACGATCGTCCATCCGGCCGGCCACTTCGGGGTGCCCGGACCGCCGTTGCCCAGGTAGTCGAGGTCGGGGGAGCGGCCCAGCCCTGTGCCCAGGCCCTTGAGGTAGGCCTCCTTGCGGACCCACAGCCGGGTGAAGACCGCCGCCCGCCGCTCCGGCGGCGCCGCCATGATCTCGCGGCGCTCGTCGGGGTGGAGCGCCTCGGCGACGTCGCTGACGGTGTGCTCGGCGGGCAGCTGCTCGGTGTCCACGCCGACGGGCGCCGCGGCGACGCCGAGCAGGACGAGCTCGCCGCCGTGCGAGAGGGAGAAGTGCGGGGCGCCGGGCGCGGCGACGGCGGGCCTGCCGTGCGGTGCGCCGCAGCAGGGGCACGTCTCGCGGGTGAAGCGCACCTCCGCGGCCGGTACGTCCAGGTAGGCGCCGAGGACCTTGCGCAGCATCAGGTGGGCGGCGGTGTACACGGCGCGGTCGGCGGGCCGGACGAAGGAGGCGGCCCGCTCGCGCTCCCGCTCGTCGAGCGGGGCCGGGTCCAGGGGGTTGGCGGCGAGCCATGCGGCGGGTGTGTGCAGCAGCCAGAGGTCGAGCGTCCCCTCGTGCGGCGCGTCCAGGGTCCGCGGCCAGGGGACGTCGAGGCCGGTGCCCTGGCGGAGGGTGCCGGCGGGGTCCATGTGGAGGTGCACAGGTCGCTCCGGTCTGTCGGTGGCGGCCGGGCGGTGGCGGCCGCGACGGATACCCGGCCGGGGCAGCGGTCGGCGGGGACGTACCCGGCCGGACGGGCAGAACGCCGCAGCGTACATCAGTCATATGTCTGCCGGATATCAGCCTCACGTAAGGCGTGCATTTTCGGGCTCTGTCTATCAAGAAGGGTAATTGCGTTGACAAAGGCAGTCGCTGGGGTACGCCTTCTGGGCAGGCGGTTACCCGGCGTTTCCCCTTGGCCGACGGTGCTTGGCATTCTGGCTCAAACGTGATGGGTCCTCATTAGGGGTACTGTTACCGTCGTTTCCGATCTTGATCGTGCAAGTCGGCCTCCGAAGGGTCGTGTCCTGGCACGTCGATCAGTAGAGGTCCAGTGTGGCTTCACGAAAGAGGAACGCCATGGCGGTCACCTTCGATGCAGGTCAGGGCGGTCCCCGGCGCCCGGCCGGCCGTTCCGTCGAGCTGAGCGGCCTGATACGGCTGGCCGTGCGGGCCCGCGAGGGAACCGCCCGGGCCGTCCTCGTACGAGGCCCCGCCGGCATCGGCCGGACCACCCTCCTGGGCGCCGTCACCGACCGTCTGCGCCCCGCCGGGTTCACTGTCCGTCACCACACCGGACGCCCCGGTGGCGAGCGACTTCGCGACTGCCGTGGAGTGAACGCCCTCTTCGGGCCGGCGTCGCCGGCCACCCCCGGCTCCCCGGACGGCCTCCCCGCCCAAGGCCCCCACGACGCCTACGCCGCCCACCGCCGGGTCTACGGACAGGCCGTGGAACTCATGGCCGAAAATCCCCTGGCGCTCGTGCTCGACGACGCCCAGTGGTGCGACGAAGCCTCCCTGAGATGCCTCGACTTCGTCCTGCGCAGGGCCTCCGCCCGGCCCCTGTTCGTCCTCCTGGCGCAGCGCACCGACTGCGACGGCCCCGGCACGGACGTCCTCGCCGAGATGCTCGCCCAGGACCGCCTGTCCCTCGTCGAACTCGGCCCCCTCGGCCTCGGCGCCACCGCCCAGCTCGTCTCCCGCGCCCTGGGCCCGGGCCCCGACGAGCGGTTCGTCGCCCGCTGCGCGGACGTCACCGGCGGCAACCCCCAGCTGCTGCACCGCCTCCTGGCCCGGCTGCGCGAGGCCGGGGTCCGCCCCGACGCCTCGGGAGTGCACCGGCTCGAGGCCGCCGGCGAAGGCGTCGTCGCCTCCATCATCCCCGAGTGCCTGGCCGGTCAGCCCCGCCCGGTGCGCCGGCTCGCCCGGGCCCTCGCCGTCCTCGGCCACGCCGACACCGACCTGCTCACCGCCCTGTCCGGAGTGAGCGGAACGCGCATGACCGCCGCCATGGACGCCCTGCGCCGCCACGAGGTCCTCGTGCCCGCCGGCCCCGGCACCCCCCTGACCATGTGCGACCCCGTCCGCACGGCGGTCCTCGCCGACCTGCCCGCGCCGGAGCTGGAGGAACTGCGCGCCCGCGCCGCCCGCATCCTCAACGACACCGGCCGCCCCGCCGCCGACGTGGCCGACCAGCTGGTGCTGCTGGCCGAACTCGACGAGCCCTGGATGCTGGACGTGCTGCGCGACGCCGCCGCCGAGGCCCCGGGCCGCGCCGCCGCCGAGGCCGCCGTCCGTTATCTGCAGCGCGCCCTGGCCGCCGCCCGCACCGAGGCCCAGCACAAGGACATCCGCGTCGAACTGGCCAGGGCCTGCGCCCGCGTCGCCCCCGCCATGGCGCTGTGGCACCTGCGCGCGGCCCTCGACGCCGCCACCGGCCCCCTCGACCAGGCGCCCATCGCCGTCGAGTACGGCCTGGCCGCCCTCAACACCAGCAGGGCCCCCGAGGCCGTCCGCATCCTGGGGCGCGTCCTGGACGGCCTGCACACCGCCCTGGGCGCCGAACCCGCCCCCGCCGCACGGGAGCTGCGCGCCTCCGTCGAATCCGCCCTCCTGGTCACCGCCGTCAACGAGAAGGCGGCCATGACCGCGGTCCGCGAACGGGCCCGCTCCTGGCCCGTACCCGACGGCGACAGCCCCGCCGAACGCCGCCTGCTGTCCGCCATGAGCACCTACGCGGCCCTGGACGGCGGGAGCGCCCACGAGGCCGCCTCGCTCGCCCGGCGATCCCTGCGGGTCGAGGAGACCGCGCCCTCCGGATGGTGGGTGCTCGGCTCCTCCCTGGTCCTCGGCCTCGCCGACGAGGTGGACGACGCGCTGGCAGGTCTGGAGCGGGCCCTGGCCGGCAGCCGCACCCGCTACGAGCCGCGCATGCACGTCGCCGCCCTGGCCGGCCGCTCGCTGACCCTGCACAGCGTGGGCGACGTCACCGGCGCCGCCCGGGACGCCCGGGCCGCCGTCGACATCTGCGAACACGGCGAGCGCACCGCCGGCTCCCCGCTGCCCCACATCGCCCTGAGCACCGCCCTGCTCTCCCAGGGCAAGGCCCGCGAGGCCGCCGCCCTCCTCGAGCCGCTGGGCCGCGCGGGCGCCGACCGGCACATCTGGGAGTGGCACCACTACCTCCACACCCGGGGCCGGGTGCTGCGGGAACTCGGCGACCTCGACGGCGCGCTGGAGCTGTGGCTGCGCTGCGGGCGCAGCCTGGACGAGGCGGGCGTGACCAACCCCGTCCTCGCCCCCTGGTGGCTGCCGGCCACCACCACCCTCGTCCGCCTGGGCCGCACGGCCGAGGCCATCGGCATCGTCGAGCGGGCCGAGGAGCACATACGACGCTGGGGGACCCCCCGCGCCCACGGCATCGGCCTGATCGCCGCCGCCGTGGTCGCCGACGGCCGGACCCGGGTGGACCGGCTCGCCGAGGCCGTGGACGTCCTCGCCGATTCCCCCGCCCGCCTGGAACACGCCAAGGCCGCCTACCAGCTCGGCCACGAGCTGCTCGCCCGCGGCGACGCCCGCGGCGCCCGCCGCAACCTGCGGCAGTCCATCGAACTGGCCACCCGCTGCGGCTACCACGCGCTCAGCGCCGTCGCCCGCACCCTGCTCGTCACCGCCGGCGGCCGGATGCCCCAGATCGCCGCCAGCCCGCTGGACTCGCTCACCGACAGCGAGCGCCGGATCGCCACCCTCGCCCAGGGCGGCATCAGCAACCGGGAGATCGCGGAGGCGCTGTTCATCACCCCCCGCACCGTCGAGATGCACCTGACCAACGTCTACCGCAAGCTCGACGTCCGCGGCCGCGCCGACCTGCCCGGCGGACTGCGCCCCGGCGGCCCGCCCGCACCCCACCGCCGGGGAGCGCCCCCCGGCGTCCCCGCGCCCAGCCACTAGCATCCAAGCCACGAGGAGAGACGGGTGAAGTCGCAGGTGTCAGACGAGCGCCCGCCCAGGCGCCCCCCGGTCGGCGGCCCCTGCACCACCCCGCCACTCATCGGACGCGACCGGGAACAACGGCTCTTCGGCGAACTGACGGCCGCCCTGGGCTCCGGCCGTTCCGCGCTGGTCGACGTCCACGGCGCCCCCGGCCTGGGCCGCAGCACCCTGCTGGAGCACGCCGCCGACCTCGCCCGCGGGGCCGGCGTCCACGTCGCCGCGGCCCAGGCCTCCTGGGAGGAGACGGACCTGCGCCACGGCGTCGTCGCCCAGCTGACCGCCGCGCTCGCGCCGGCCGTGGTGGACCTGCCGCCCGCCCACGACCTGCGGCCCCGCCCCGGGCTCACCGCCGAGCTGTGCCACGCCTTCCTCTCCGCCGCCCGCACCCACCCCCTGATGATCGTCGTCGACGACGTCCAATGGGCCGACACGCCCTCGCTGCGCTGGCTCCAGGCCCTGGCCCGCCGGCTGTCCGCCGCCCCGCTGCTGCTGCTGACCGCCCGCAGCACCGTCACCCCGGCCGGACCCGACGACCGCGTGGAGGTGCGCACCCTGGACGACGGACGAGCCGTCGCCCGGCACACCCTCGACCTCTCCCCCCTGTCGGCCGACGGCGTGGGCCGGATGCTGGCCGACGCGTTCGGCGAGCCCGCCGAGCCGGCCTTCCGGGACGCGGCGGCCCGCGTCACCGACGGCAACCCCGCCGTGCTCCGCGCGGTCGCCGCACGGTTCGCCCGGCACGGCTGGAAACCGCGCGTGGACCACCTCCCGCACCTGATCGACAGCGCCGCCGAGGTCGTCCGCGAACGCGCCGCCAGAACCCTGACCGCCCTCCCCGGCGAACTGCTCGACGTCCTGCGCGCCATCGCCGTCTGCGGGCCGGCCGCCACCGCCGACACCGTCGCCGCCATCGCGGCACCCCGGACCATGAGCACCCGCCGCGCCCTGGAACTGCTGTGCGGCACCGGCCTGCTGACCGGCCCCGACCGCCCCGCCTTCCGCGAGCCCAAGGCCGCCGACGTGGTCCTCGCCCGCATGAGCGCCGAACGCCGCGAGGAGCTGTACGCCCGCGCCGCCGAACGCGCCCAGCGCGCCGCCGTCCCCGACGGCGCGCTCGCCGGCATGCTGCTCGGCGCACGCGTGCTCGGCGCCTCCTGGGCGGTGGACGTCCTGCGCCGGGAAGCCGCCCGCCACCGCGCCACCCGCAGACCCGCCGAAGCGGCCCGCCTGCTGCAGCGCGCCCTGCGCGAACCCATGGCCCCGCACCTGAGAGTGCGCACCCTCGCCGAACTCGCCGCCGCCGTCCTGCCCTCCGCGCCCGAGGCCGCCGACCGCCACCTGCGCCAGGCCCTGCTCACCCCCGCCGACGCCGCAGCCGGCCCCGCCTGGGTACGCGCCGCCGACCTGCTCGTCGCCCGCGGCGACGTCGGCGCCGCCCAGCCCCTCATCGCCCAGGTCGCCGCCCGCCCCCAGCTGCGCGCCCCCGAACAGGCGGCGCTGCGCGCGCTGTACTGGCTCAGCGAACACGGCCAGTGCGACACCGCCCACGCCCTGGACCGGCCCCCCATGCCCCCGCTCGCCGACCACCCCGAGCACCCCGCGGAGGCCGCCGTCGCCGCCTGGCGCGCCGCCCTCCAGGGCCGCGACATCGCCCGCACCCGCCGGCTCGCCCGCACCGCCCTGGCCCCGGCCGCCGCCGGCACCACCCCGCTGGCCGCCCAGGCCGCGGCCTGCTGCGCCCTCGTCCTCGCCGACGACTTCACCGCGGCGCACGCCGGACTCGACGCCGTCCTGCTGCGCGCCGAACACGCCGACGCCCGCGCCGTGGCCGGCGCCACCCTGGTCATCCGAGCCCTCGCCCGGCTGTACGAAGGACGGCCCGACGAGGCGTCCGCCGCCCTGGACCGCGCCCAGGAACTGATGCCCCCGCACTGCTGGCACCCCCGCATGACCTCCCTCCTCGTCGCCCTGAAGACGCTGATCTACCTGGAGAACGGCAACGTCCCCAACGCCGAGCGGTCCATCGGGCTCGCCCGCACCGGCTGCGCCGAGGGCGGCCTCGGCTGGGCCTTCCTGCTCTACGCGCGTGGCCGCACCCGTCTGGCCGCCGGACACCGCGACCAGGCCCTGGCCGACCTGCTGGAATGCGGCCGCCTCCTGCTCGCCCGGCAGGCGGCCAACCCCGCCCTGCTGCCCTGGCGTTCGGCCGCGGCCGCCGCCCGCGGTTCCGACCCCCACGACGGCACCGCCGCCGCCCTGCTGGCCGAGGAACGCCGCCTCGCCCTGTCCTGGGGCGCACCCGGCGTGCTCGCCAGGACCCTGTTCGCCACCGGGGGGACCGGCGGCCCCGCACTCCTGCGCCCGGGGACCGCGACACCGGCCGGCTGGCAGTACCGGCAGGCCCTCGTCGCCCTGGCCACGGCACCGCTCTCCGGCCCGGACACCATCGGCCCCCTGCTCAGCAGCCAGGCCCGGGCCGGCGAAGCCGGGGCGCCCGGCCCCGAGCACCCCCCGGCCGAGGACACCGCCCCGCCCGCCCGCACCCCCGCACCACCCGGCACCCTCACCGGCGCCGAACTGCGCGTCGCCACCCTGGCCGTCCAGGGGCTCGCCAACCGGGCCATCGCCACCGAGCTCGCGGTGACGCCGCGCACCGTCGAACTCCACCTGACGAAGGTGTACCGCAAATTGGGCATCCAAGGACGCCCCGAGCTGGCCGACGCGCTGGGACGCGCACCGAGGGAGAACCCATGACACCCCTGCTCGACCGGCGGCACGAGCTGGACCTGATCACCGCGGCCCTGGAGGCCGCCGAAGCCGGTGCCGGCGGCTCGCTGCTGGCCGTGACCGGCGGCATGGGCATCGGCAAGAGCGCCCTGCTGCGGGCCCTGCCCGCCCTCGCCGAGCGGCGCGGCATCCAGGCGCTGACCGCGAGCGGCGCGGCGCTCGAGCGCGACTTCGCCTTCGGCGTGGTCGCCCAGCTCCTCGAACCCCTGCGGCCCGACGCCCTCCTCGACCCGCCCGGCGACGACCCGCACGGCGAACTCCTCGCCCTCGTCGCCGACCGCAGCGCGCACAAGCCCCTGCTGCTGCTCGTCGACGACCTCCACTGGGCCGACGCGCCCTCCCTGCGCTGGCTCGGCTACCTCGCCAAACGGCTGACGAACCTGCGCGTCACCGTCGTCGTCGCCGTCCGCGAGGGCGACCCCGGCGCCGAGGAACCCCGCATCCACGACATCACCGACCGCGCCGCCCACATCCTGCGCCCCTGCCCCCTGAGCCCCGCCGGCACGGCCGCGCTCGCCGCCGACCGCTTCGGCCGCCCCGCCGACCCCGAGTACGCCTCGGCCCTCCACGAGGCCACCGGCGGCCACCCGATGCTCCTGAGCGCCACCCTGACCGCCCTCGCCGGCACCGGCGACCCCGTCGCGGCCCAGGCCCACACCGTCCGCGCACCGCGCCTGCCCGCCCTGCGCGACCGCCTCGCCGTGGCGCTGCGCTCCCAGCCCGGCCCCGTACAGGAGCTGGCCAAGGCCCTGGCCGTCCTGGACGAGGACACCGACCCCGAACTCGTCGGCCGCCTCGCGGGACTGGACGACACGGGCCGCGAGGAGGCCGCGCGCGGACTGCACCGGCTCGGGCTGCTCGCCGACGGAGTGGACCTCGCCTTCGTCCACCCGGCCGTGCGCGACGCCGTCGAAGAGCTGATGACGCCCGCCGAACAGGAGGACATCCACGTCTACGCCGCCCTCCTCCTGCACAGCGGCGGACACCCCGCCGAACGGGCCGCCGCCCAGCTCCTCGCGGCGACCTCCTGCCAGGACGCCTGGGCCGTCCAGGTCCTGCGGGCCGCCGCGAGCGCGGCCCTGCGCCGCGGCGCGCCCGAGGACGCCGCCCGCTACCTGCGCCGCGCCCTGCTGGGCAGCGCGCCCACCGGATGCGAGCGGGCCGCCCTCCTCGTCGACCTGGCCACCATCGAGCGGTCCTTCGACCCGCCCGCCGCGGTCCGGCACATCTCCCAGGCCCTGCTGCTGCTCCCCTCCGCCGCACAGCGCGCCAAGGCCGCCGTCCGCATCCCCCCGTCCCTGCTCGGCAGCTCCCCCCGGCCCACCGTCGAAGCGGTCTCCGGGCTCGCCGCCGAACTGGGCGACCCCGGGCTGCTCACCGGCGACGACCGCGAGCTGGCCCTGCGCCTGGAGGCGCGGCTGCGCCACGTGGCCGTGGTCGGACCGGGCCAACTGCCCCTGTGCGCCGACCGCCTGCGGGCCATGGGACCCGCACCGCGGCTGTGCACCGCCGCCGAGCGCGAGCTGGTCACCGTGCTGCTGCACGGCACCACCATGTCGCAGGGCATGTCCGCGGCGGAGGTGGCGCCGCTGGCCAACCGCGTCCTGCAGTACGAGCCCGCCTCCCCCGAGCACGCCCACACCGCCCTGCCCCTGCTGACCAACACCCTCATCGCCGCCGACTCCCTCGAGGCCATCGGGCCCTGGCTCGAGACCGCGCGCGACCGGGCCCGCCGGGACCACGCCACCGTTCCCCAAGCCGTGACGGCCGTCGAACTCACCCATGTGAGGCTCGCCCAGGGCCGCCTCGCGGAGGCCCGGGCCTGCGCGGACGAGGCGCTCGAACTGGGCGCGGCCGACTGGGCGACCCTCCAGGGCATGACCGCCGTGGTCATGCTCGCCATCGAGAGCCGCGACAGCGAACTGGCCCGCCGCCTGCTGGCCTTCCGCCGCGAGGGCGCCGACCACGGCTACCGCCCCTCCTCCCTCCAGCTCATCCGCGGCTCGTCCGCCGCCCAGCGCGGCGACCTGCCCACCGCCCTCGAGTACTTCCTGGACTGGGGCCGCTCGGCCGAGCGCGCCGACTGGCGCAACCCCGCCGTCTTCCCCTGGCGGGCGTGGGCGGCGGGGCTGCACTATCGCATGGGCGACACCCACCGGGCCCACGACCTCATCGAGGAGGAATACGCCCGCGCCGTGGCCTGGGGCACCCCCGTCGCCATCGGCCGCGCCCAGCGCGTCAAGGGCGCCCTCACCACGGGGGAGCGCGGCATCGAGCTGCTGCGCGAGTCCGCGGCGACCCTGGCGGCCTCCGTCAACGCCATGGAGCGGGCCCGGACCTCCCTGCTGCTCGGCCGGCGGCTGCTGCGCGCCGGGCTGTCCGAGGCCGAGACCCAGCTGCGCCTGGCCCGCGACCAGGCGCTTGCCTGCGGTGCGTCCTGGCTCGCCGAGGGAGCCGACCGGGAACTGCAGAACTTCGCCAGCTCCACGGCCTCGGTCGCCGTCGCAGCGCTGACCCGCACCGAACGGCGCGTCGCCGGGTTCGCCGCGCACGGGGCGTCCAACAAGGAGATAGCCGAGTGGCTGGAGGTCAGTTCGCGGGCGGTGGAGAAGCACCTCACCCACGCCTACCGGAAGCTGAACGTGGCCGGCAGGTCCCAGCTCGCCGCCATGGCCCACCTGCTGCCCAGCTCGGCCGCCAACTCCGGGCGCCCCTGACCCGGCGCGGTGGCCCCCGCCCTCCCCGGCGGACCGTACCGAACCGTACCGAACCGAAGTCCCGGCCGGCCCGTGGGAACCGAACCCCCGCGTCGGCCCCCACAGGGTTAACGCCGCCGGTGTCCGAAGTCGTTGACAGCCTTCTCGGCGCCTCCATACGGTCGTTCCGGCGGCTGACAGCGTTGTCTCGGCGCGCCGTGAACGACTCGTGCGTATGTGAAGTGCCGTCGGCAGGGCCGAAGAGGAGTCCGGGCGGCGCGCTCCCCTGAAAGGCGGGACATGACCCAGGGCGTGCCGGTGGCCTTCCCCACTGCTCGTGGGAACGCTTTCGACCCGCCGGTCCCGGCCCGGGAATCCAGCGCGAAGGAGCCGCTCACCCGGCTGCGTTTCACCGACGGCCGCCTCGGCTGGCTCGCCACCGGACATGCCACCGCCCGCGCCGTGTTAACCGACCCCCGGTTCGGTGCCCGGGGGGAGAACGAGCATCCGGCGGTGCCGCGCGCCGTCACCCTGGCCGAATTCCCGGCCGCCCCGCCGGGCATGCCGGTCCGGCCGGAGAACCTCGAGCACCAGCGCTACCGCACCCTGCTCGCTGGCCAGTTCACCGCCCACCGCATCCGCCGGCTCACCGAACGGACCGAGAAGGCCGCGGGAGAGCTGCTGGACGCCATGGAGCGCGCGGGCTCCCCGGCCGATCTCCTCGCCCACTACGCCCTGCCGCTGCCCGCCCTGCTGATCTGCGAACTGCTGGGAGTGCCGCACGCCGACCGGGAGCGCTTCGGGCACGACGCCGCCGTCTGGAGCGGCCACGGCACCTCCGCCGAGGAGATCACCGCCGCCTTCGCCTCGCTCGGCGCGTACCTCCACCGGCTCGTCGAGCTCAAGCGCGCCCGGCCCGGCGACGACGTCCTCAGCGGCCTGATCGACGCCGACCCCGCCCTCACCGACGAGGAACTGGCCGCGCTGGCCTTCCTGCTGCTGCTCGCCGGCCACGAGACCACCGCCCACCAGCTCGGCCTCGGCGTCTTCGCCCTCCTCGGCGCTCCGGACCAGCTCGCCGCGCTGCGCGCCGACCGCTCACTGACCGACGGCGCCGTCGAGGAACTGCTGCGCTATCTGAGCGTCGTCCACCACGGCCCGACCAGGGCGGCCCGGCAGGACGTCGACGTCTGCGGCACCACGGTGCGGGCCGGCGAGGTCGTCGTGGTCAGCCTCGCCGCCGCCAACCGCGACCCCGGGCGGTTCCCCGACCCCGAACGCCTCGACGTCACCCGCGACGCCACCGGCCACCTCGCCTTCGGCCACGGCATCCACCGGTGCCTGGGTGGACAGCTCGCCCGCATCGCGCTGCGCGCCGGCCTCACCGCCCTCCTCGACCGCTTCCCCGGCCTGCGCCTGGCCGTACCGGCCGCGGAGGTCCCCCTCCGGCACGACGCCCAGGTCCACGGCGTCCTGCGGCTTCCGGTCGCCTGGTAGCGGCGGCCCGCCCGCCCCCGGCCCCACAGACCACCACGCTTCACCAAGGCCGCAACCCCGGCGGCCCGTCAGCAGTATCCGAAAGGTCAGGTATCCCCGCATGGTCATGAACCAGCACCTCTCGCGCCGCCGCCTGCTGGGCATGGCGGCCCTGAGCGCCGCCGCCCTCACCGGAGCGACGACGATCAGCACCGCCTCGCGCGCGCACGCCGCCACCAGGGCGGACGACGGCTCCTTCGTGCCGGCCGTGGTCATCGGCACCGGCTACGGCGCGGCCGTCTCCGCGCTGCGCCTGGGCGAGGCCGGCGTCGAGACGCTGATGCTCGAGATGGGGCAGCAGTGGGACAAGCCGGGAGCGGACGGCAACACCTTCTGCAACATGCTCAAGCCCGACGAGCGCTCCAGCTGGTTCAAGAGCCGCACCGAGGCCCCGCTCGGCTCGTTCCTGTGGTTCGACGTCGTCAACAAGAACATCACCCCGTACGCGGGCGTCCTGGACCGGGTCAACTTCGACCAGATGTCCGTGTACGTCGGACGCGGCGTCGGCGGCGGTTCGCTGGTCAACGGCGGCATGGCCGTGGTGCCCAAGCGCTCGTACTTCGAGGAGGTCCTGCCGCGGGTCGACGCCGCCGAGATGTACGACCGGTACTTCCCGCGCGCCAACTCCACGCTCAGGGTCAACCACATCGACAAGGGCTGGTTCGAGGACACGGAGTGGTACAAGTTCGCCCGCGTCTCGCGGGAGCAGGCCGGCAAGGCCGGCCTGGGCACCACCTTCGTCCCCAACGTCTACGACTTCGACTACATGCGGCGCGAAGCGGCCGGTGAGGTGCCGAAGTCCGCGCTGGGCACCGAGGTCATCTACGGCAACAACCACGGCAAGCTCAGCCTCGACAAGACCTACCTCGCCTCGGCCCTGGGCACCGGCAAGGTGACCATCCGCACGATGCACACGGTCAAGGCCATCGGCCGGCAGCGCGACGGCTCCTACGTCCTGACGGTCGAGGAGAAGGACGCCTACGGCAAGCGGCTCGCCACCAAGCAGATCACCTGCACCTATCTCTTCCTCGGCGCCGGCAGCCTCGGCTCCACCGAACTCCTGCTGCGCGCCCGCGAGACCGGCGCGCTGCCCGACCTCAGCGGCGAGGTCGGCGCGGGCTGGGGCCCGAACGGCAACATCATGACGGCCCGCGCCAACCACATGTGGAACCCCACCGGCGCCAAGCAGTCCTCGATCCCCGCCCTGGGCATCGACGACTGGAACAACGCCGCCGCCCCCGTCTTCGCCGAGATCGCCCCCATGCCGGCCGGCCTGGAGACCTGGGTCAGCCTCTACCTGGCGATCACCAAGAACCCCGAGCGCGGCACCTTCGTGTACGACAGCGCCAACGACCGGGCGAACCTGCGGTGGACCCGCGACCAGAACACCCCCGCGGTCAACGCCGCCAAGTCGCTCTTCGACCGGATCAACAAGGCCAACACGACGATGTACCGGTACGACCTCTTCGGCGCCAAGCTCAAGAACTTCGCCGACGACTTCTGCTACCACCCGCTCGGCGGCTGCGTCCTCGGCAAGGCCACGGACCTCTACGGCCGGGTCTCCGGATACCGCAACCTCTATGTGACGGACGGGTCCCTCATCCCGGGCTCCATCGGCGTGAACCCCTTCGTGACCATCACGGCCCTGGCGGAGCGCAACATCGAGCGCATCATCCAGCAGGACGTCTCGGCTTCCTGACGAACGCGTCCGCCGTCCCGCCCGGTACGCGACCGGGCGGGACGGCGGACGGCGGCCGACGTGCTTACGACGTCTGCAGATCGCTCAGGACGCTGCCGTCGTGCGCGACCCAGTCCGTGAAGGCCGACGCGCCCGTGCCCCTGCCGCGGGCGCTGCTGAGCCGGCCGTCCATGCCGAGCACGACCACGACCGGGCGCCCCTTGGCGTCCTGGGCGATGCCGGCCGTCCCGCGGTGCGGCACGCCCCCGTCCTGCCAGGGGCCCGGGCGGCCCGCGCCGGCGGACAGCCGCATCATGCCCTTGCCGTCGCGGGCGGCGAGCACCGTGGTGCCGCCCACCTGGGCCAGCGCGACCCGGCCGTAGCCCGCGATGGACCGGCCCTGGGCGGTCACCCGCCAGCCGCCCTCCGCCTGCCGGTCGGCGATCACCACACGGGCGGTGGTCGGCTGGCGCACGGCCAGGCGCACGCCCCCGCCGGAGAGCGGGGCCAGGGTCAGCGGTCCGGTGGCGGCGGGCAGCCGGGTCGGGCCGGCCGGCTCCAGCGGCGCGCCGGGTCCGGCGGACATCCAGTGGTGGACGGTCTTGGTGTCGGCGGCGACCACGTGGACGCGGCCCTTGGCGTCGACCACGGCGTCCAGGCCGTCCTCCACCCGTACCGGCCGGTCCGTGTCGGTGGCCAGTTCCTCCCACTCCGTCCAGTCCCGGCCGCCCGCGCCGGAGCGCACACTCACGCCGCCGGCCCAGTTCTTGACGAAGACGTGGACGGTGCCGTCCTGCTCCTCCACCGCGACGGGGTAGCCCATCTCCATCGACCGCCCGGGCTCGTCCTCGGGCGCACCGAGCGACTCCCAGGAGCCGAAGGACGGGGCACCGCCCGGCGTCGCGCCGGTCTGGGCCGCGGTCACGATCTCGCGCCGGTGCGCCGAGTCCGGCGTCGGCAGGACCGTCCGCACCGAGAACAGCCGCAGCGTGCCGTCGGCGCGGCGCAGAGCCTGGATCTGGCCTTCGAGCATGGAGCCGCCGGCCGGCACGGCCTTGGACCAGATGCCGTTGCCGGCCCTGGTCTCGGTCCAGCACTGCGCCTGGCCGTCGAGGATCGCGAAGGCCGCGAGCCGGCCGTCGGTGAGCGGCTGCACCCACCGCTGGGTTCCGGTGGCCCGGTGGCGGAGGTTGTCCGACCAGCGGGTGTCCTTCGAGCGGTTGCCCACCTTGCGGTCGCCGCAGCCGGCCGGGTCGCCGCAGTCCCTGCCGTCGGCCCAGCCGTAGATGTCGAGTATCTCGACCTTGTGGGCGGTGGTGGCCGCGTCGAGGCTGTTGGGCAGCGTCGCCACCTCGTAGCCGACGTAGCTGTCCACGGCCGTGGGCCGCGCGTGCTTGCGGCCCCAGTACTGGGCCAGGGCGGCCTGCGCGAAGTGGGCGGAGGCCGTGTGGTCCTGGTGGTCGTGGGTGGATATGCCCTGCAGGACGGGCGGGGTGTCGGCGTAGTGCGGCTGCTTCGGCAGGTGCGTGGGGTTCGGGTCGAGGGTCCGTACGACCGTCGGCTGGTAGCGCTCCAGCACGGCCGTCAGGGAGTCGACGACCTGCTGACGGCTGTACTGGAAGGTGCGCTCGACCGGGCTCGCGGCGGGCACGAGCGTGGTGAGGCCCGGGGTGGCCCCGAGCCACAGACCGCGCAGGCTGTCCTTGCGCGGCGCCCGCATCACCCGCGCCTCGACGAGCTCCATGAAGATCAACTGGACCTGCGGAGCGGCCTTGAGGGTCTGCAGCTCGACCTCGAAGCCGGGCAGGAGCGTCGTCTTCTCCACCGTCCACGGGCTGAGCCAGTCGCCGGTGGCCATGTGGGCGGTCGCCTCACGCAGGCCGTTGATCCGCGCGCGGACGAACTCGGCGCGCTTCTCGGGCAGCTGGGCGTAACCGGGGCTGCGGCTGAGGGCGTTGCGGCCGTCGGACTCGCCGCCGGTCATGCAGACGGTCACGGCGGGGGCGCCGCTGCGTATGGCCTGCTCCAGCTCCGGGTTCATGAAGTACAGGGAGTCGTCGGCGTGGGCCATGATGTGGACGAACGACTCGGAGAGCGCGGCCTTCGCCGGCCGCGCCGAGAACTCCTTGGAGCTGCGGCCCCCCTGTGCGTCGGGGGCCAGCCACTGCCAGGCACCCACCGCGCCCGTTCCGACGACCAGGCCGCCACCGGCCGCTTGGAGCATGCGCCGACGCGGTATTCGCCCTGGCACAGGCGTATCTCCCATCCCCTGCGCCAAGTGAGCGCGGTAGTACGCGGAAGCGGGCGATTAGCACTTAATCGCCCGCTGATCAAGAGTTCGATCTTATGATCCGCAACCCCCTGTTTCCCTGCGGTCGTGTAACAGCCGTGCCACGGCGAGGCATAGATTCCCAGGCGATCAGGCAACGCGATGCCCGGTGCTGTGGGGTCACTACCGTGGGTTACGACGGGTCCCGCTGGTGGGGCGTGCGGTGTCGGGCGGCTCAGTCCTCGGCGTCGTCCAGCTCCCCCGCGTCATGGACGAGCAGGGCGATCTGCACACGGTTGTTCAGACCGAGCTTGGTCAGGATGCGGGAGACATGCGCCTTGACCGTCGCCACGCTCATGTACAGCGCGGCGGCGATGTCCGCGTTGGACTGCCCGCGGCCCACGGCCACCGCGACCTCCCGCTCACGCTCGCCCAGCCCGGCCAGCCGGGCCCGCGCCCGGCTGCCGCGGGCGTCCTGCCCCCGCTCCGTGACCTGGGCGATGAGCCGGCGGGTCACGGTGGGGGAGAGGACCGGGGCACCGGCCGCCACGCGGCGCACCGCCTCCACGATCTCGGCGGGCGGGGTGTCCTTGAGCACATAGCCCGCCGCGCCGGCACGCAGCGCCCTCAGCACGAGCTCGTCCGCGTGGAAGGTGGTCAGGACGATCACCTCCGGGGCCCGGTCGCGCCCGCGCAACCGCTCGGTGGCGGCCAGCCCGTCCATCGACGGCATGCGGATGTCCATCAGCACCACATCGGGCTCGAGCCGGTCGACGAGCGCGGCGACCTCGCTGCCGTCCGCGCCCTCGCCCACGATCCGGATGTCCGCGAGCCCGCCCATCATGAACGACAGCCCGGCCCGCACGAGCGGATCGTCGTCGACCAGGAGCACACGGATCGGCGGGGACTGCGCCTCGGGCGGGGCCCCGGACCCTGCGGGAGACTGCGGTGGCGGTGACGCGTTCATGGCCGCCACGGTATCCAGCCCCGGAGCAGGAAACCGCCGCCGGGGGCGGGGCCGTGTTCCAGCCGTCCACCCGCCAGGGCGGCCCGTTCGGCAAGCCCGATCAAGCCTTGTCCGGAACCGGGGACGGCCGGGGCCCCGTCCTTCGCCGCCACGCTTGCGGGGTTGCCCACCTCGACCGTCAGCCCTCTTTCCGGGGAACCTTCGACGACAACCGTGACCTCGCAACCGGGCGCGTGCTTGCGGGCGTTGGTCAGACCCTCCTGCACGATCCGGTAGACGGTGCGGCCCGTCGCGGCCGGCACGGCCGCCGGATCGGCGACCCGCTGCTCGAAGACGACCGCCGCCCCCGCCTGCCGTGACTCCTCGACCAGCCCCTCCAACGCCGTGAGCGTGGGCTGGGGCCGGCCCGGATCGCCGGCGTCGGCACCGGTGGGTGCCCGCAGCACACCGATCACCTCCCGCAGCTCCTGCAGCGCCTGATGCGCGCTGGCGCGGATCACCCCCGCGACCCGCGCCACCTCCACGGGGCTGGCGTCCGCCCGGAACTCCAGCGCTCCCGCGTGCACGCACAGCAGCGACAGCCGGTGCGCCAGCACGTCGTGCATCTCCCGTGCGATGCGCTCCCGCGCCTGCCGCTGCGCCCGCTCGGCGCGCAGCGCCGCCTCCTCCTCGGCGCGCTGCGCCCGCTCGCGCAGCGACAGCAGCAACTGCCGCCGGGAGCGTACGAACATGCCCCAGCCGATCGGGGTCAGCACCAGCAGCGTCCCGATGACCGCCGACGCCATGAACGTCAGATCGCGGTCGGGGCGCACGACGGCCGAGACCAGGGTGCTCACCAGCGCGAGCGCGCCCACCGACGCGGTCACCTTGAAGGGCCGGTGGACGGCGACGGTGAAGACCGCCACCAGCATCGCGCCGGCCGAGGGCGGAGAGACGGCGTTCACCGCCGCCAGCGCCACGGCCAGCCCCACGGGCCACCGCCGGCGCGTCCACAACGCCGTGACCGCGAGGGCGCCGACGATCTGATCGGCGAGGAACACCGAGGCGGAGGTGTGCGGATCCGCGCGCAGCGGCTCGGCGGCGAGCAGCCCCACCACCGCGGCCACGGCGAGGCAGAGGATGTCGACGGCCCAGTCGCGCACCGTGCGCCGGGAGCGGCCCGCGGCCGCGCCGCTCCCCGCGGGGTCCGCGACGGCGGACGGCAGCAGCCATCCGTACTCCTGGCCCGCCGCGCGCCCCGCATCCCCGGTCGTCTTTCCGCTGCTCATGCCATCAATCTACGGACCGGACGTCCTCCGCCGGCCCGTCACGGGGTGACCGTCGACCAAAGTCGGGGAGGTCGAGACTTTGGACGCGGGCCACCCGGCTGCGTGGCTCCTTCCGTCGCGGCCGTACAGCCCTCCGGCCGACGACCGGGGCCGGGTGGCCGGACCACGATGGCGGCATGAAGAAACTCTTCGAGGGCCTCGGCGTCCTCCTCGCGCTGCAGGGCCTGGCCGGCATCCTCCACGACACCACCGGCTGGTTCCGGGACTTCGGCCTCCTCCGCCACCTGGGCTTCCTCCACGGCCACGAGATATACGCCGGCGGGGTGCTCGTGGTGCTGGGCGTGGCCCTCGTCCTGGCCTCGGACGCCGCCGGGCGGGCCGAGGCCCGCAGCCGTCGCTGACGGCGCCGGCACGGCCGATATCGCGCCAGCTCATTCCGCTCTGTGGCCTTCCTGCCGGGCGTGGCTAAGTTGGAGCCCGGCGCGACAACTCGGCACATCGACGATCGAGGAGTTTGCATGCCTGTCTCCACCGCTCCCGGCACCAAGTGGGGCAACTGGACCAACCTGCAGGGCTCCGTACACGGCGAGCCCTCGGCGGCCCTCAACTCCGACAACCGCGTCCAGGCCTTCGTGCAGGGCGGGGGCAACTCGCTGTGGACGATATGGGAGACGCGCGACCGGGGCTGGTCCTCGTGGCTGCGGCACGAAGGCACGCGGATCGCGGGCGCGCCCAGCGCGATCCGCGGCAGGGACGGACGGATCCGCGTCTTCTACCGCACCCCGGACGGCCATCTGGAAGCGGTCACCCAGGGCGTCGTCAACGGTGGCTTCGCCCCGCCGCAGCGCATCGTCACCAACATCGGGGGCGACCCGGCCGCCGCGCTCAACTCCGACGGACGCCTGCAGATCTTCTTCCGGGGCACCGACGGCGCCCTGTGGTACACGCGCAACCAGGCGCTGAGCTATGAGTCGTACACGGCCCCCGCCTCGCTGGGCGGCGCGATCTTCGCGACCCCCTCGCCCGTTCTCGACGGCTCCGGACGGATCGTCGTGGCCGTCAGGGGCGCCGACGACACGCTGCACACCATTCAGCAGAAGGCGTCGAACGCCGCCGACGCCTGGGACGCGTTCCAGCGACAGACCACCGGGGTCACCAGCCGCCCCTCGGCGATCGCGGACGCCGCGTCGCGGGTCCACATCTTCTACCGGGGGTCCGACGGCTCGGCCTGGCGCGTGGGGCAGAGCGACGACTACGACAACTGGCAGCGCTCGGCCTCGCTCAAGGGGCAGATAACCGACCGGCCGACCGCGTGCCTAGGGCAGGACGGCCGCATCACCGTCCTCGCCAAGGGTACGGACAGGACGCTGCTGGTCACGGTGCAGACGTCGGCGAACGGCGCTGCCTATGAGGAGTTCCGGTCGCTCGACGGCGAGATCGGGGACGTCCACGTCAGTCCGGTGATCATGAACCGGGTGGGGTTGCTCTATGTCTTCACCCAGGGCTCCGGACCCGAGCGCAACCTCTGGCTGCAGCGCCAGAACTGGGCCTAGGAGCAGGAGCGCGGCGAGGCCCGGCCCGGCCTCGCCGCGCGGGTCCGGCCGGCTCCGCCCGGGTCAGGCAGGGGCAGACAGGTCGCGGTCGTTGAGGATCCGGTGGAAGAGGAGGTGGTCCCGCCACTGCCCGTCGATGTGCAGGTAGTTCCGTGCCGTGCCGATCAGTTCGAAGCCGCACTTGGCCAACACCCGCTGGGAAGCGGAGTTGCTGACGACCGTCCCGGCCTCGATCCGGTGCAGTCCCAGCCGTTCGCCGGCGTCCTGGCACACGGCGCTGACGGCGGCACTGGCCAGGCCCTTGCCCGTATGGCCGGCGGCGATCCAGTACCCGAGGTTGGTGCTGCGGAAGGCCCCCTGCACGATGTTGGACAGGTTCATCACCCCCACCACCTCGCCGCCGTCACCGGCCACCAGCACCCAGGGCATCGCCCGCCCGGCCCGCCGCAGCTGGGCCAGGTCGCGCAGCCGCTCCGCCTGTCCCTCGGCGGTGAAGAACGCCTCGTCGCGCCGTGGCTCCCAGGGCCGCAGATGTGCGCGGTTGGCGCGGTAGGCCCGGGCGAGGGCCTCGGCGTCGTCCGTGGTCACCGGGCGCAGCAGGATGCCCGGAGCGATGGTGTGCGAGCGGTCGTCAGTGATCATTCCCCTACGGTAGAACCCTCCTGACCTTGGACCGGGCGCTTCTCATACCCCGGTATCACCCCTCGGTTGGCCCCGTGGTGTGACGCCGCGCCACACACCTGCTTCCTACGTTTCCCCTCGTCACCGCAGCAGACGAGGGGAATTCACGCATGCGCCGCTTCAAGCGCACACTGGTCGCCGCAGCACTCACGACGACCGTGATGGCGGGCACGGCCGGCTGGGCCGTCGGCGGCGAGCAGACCGCCGTGACCGGCCCCCCGGCCGGCGCCGCCGCGTGGCGCGCGGACCACTTCCTGCACCGCCCGCTGCCGGATCCGGCCACCGCCACCCCGCGCGAGGTGGCGCGCTTCTTCGCCGTCCTCGACGACACGCGCCGGCACGACCTGGCGGCTCGTCACCCGCTGGTCGTCGGCAACCTCGACGGCACCCCCATACCCCTGCGGTACGAGGCCAACAGACTGGCCCTCACCGCCGAGCGCGAGCGCGAGCGGGCCCGGGCGGCCGACCGGCTGCTCCCCGCCCACGAGCGCGAGCGGGCCGGTGAGCTCGCCGGCCGGTACGAGCGTCTGCTGGCGCCGGGCCGGCAGATCCTCGCCTTCGACCCGCGCGGGCGCGGGCAGCTCGCCGAGGTCTACGGCGACTGGGCGGCGGCCCGCCGCACCGCCGTCGTCGTCCCCGGCTCGGACATCGACCTGGCCTCCTTCGACCGTACGAAGGACCGGTTCGGCACCCCCGCCGGAATGGCACGTTCACTGCTGGCCGAGATGACCCGGCAGGCGCCGGACACCCCTGCCGCCGTGATCGCGTGGGCCGGGTACACCACCCCGGTCGGCGTCGGCCTCGACGCCGCCACCGGCCGCCTCGCCGAAGCGGGTGCCGCACGCCTGGACCGCTTCCTCGCCGGCCTCTCCGCCCTCGCCCCCGCCGCACCGCCCGCCGTCTTCTGCCACAGCTACGGCTCGGTCGTCTGCGGGCTGGCCGCCCGGGGGCTGGACGGCGCCGAGGTCGCCGACGTCGTCGCCCTCGGCAGCCCCGGCATGCGCGCCGACTCGGCTTCCGCGCTGCACACCGGCGCCCGGGTGTGGGCGACGCGCCGCAACGCCGCCGACTGGATCGGCAGGGTGCCCCACCTCCGGCTCTTCGGCCTCGGCCACGGCGCCGACCCCACGTCGCCGGACTTCGGCGCCCGACTCGTCCCGTCCGACGGAGCCCACGGCCACAGCGACTACTTCGCCCCCGGCACGGGCTCGCTGCGCCACTTCGCGGAAATCGCCCTGGGCACGTACGCGGCCGTCAGCTAGCCGAAAAACGCTTTCTGCGGCCACGAAACGGCCGTCTAATGTCAAGGGCATGGCAGATCGCAACAGACCGGGCGACGGACCGCCCCCTCCTCACCACACGGGCCGCATAGCCGACGAGATCGACCCCGTACGGAAGACCGGCCCGCACCGCCTCCGCCCACTGGCCGGCGTCCTGGCCGCCACGGCCGTGTCCCTGACCGGTACGCGCGTCTCGGCGATCGCCCTGCCGTGGTTCGTCCTCGTCACCACCGGCAGCGCCACCCTCACCGGACTGGTCGCCTTCTGCGAGATGGCCCCCTACGTCCTGGTCAAGGCCCTCACGGGCCCGCTCGTCGACCGCGTCGGCCCCCGGGTCGTGTCCTGGAGCACCGACCTGGTCAGCGCGGTGGCCGTCCTGCTGATCCCGCTGACGCACAGTCTGCACGTGCTGCCCTTCTGGCTGCTGCTGACGCTGGTCGCGGTGGTGGGTGCGGTGCGCGGCCCCGGAGACCTGGCCAAGGAGATCATGGTCCCGGAGGCGGCCGACCGCAGCCGGGTGCCGCTGGAGAGGGCCACCGGCCTGGCGGGCGTCACCGAGCGCCTGGCCTCCACGGTGGGCCCGGCGGCCGGCGGCGCGCTGGTGGCCTTCATCGGCCCGCTGACCGGCCTGGTCGTCAACGCCGTGTCGTTCGCCCTCGGGTCGGTCGTCATCGCGCTGGTCCTGCCGCGCGGCATGGGCCGGCCCGTAGGCGACGACGCCGCGTCCGTCGACGGCGGGGGAGGGGCCGGCTACTGGCGGCGCCTCGGCGAGGGCTTCACGTTCCTGCGCGGTGAACGCCTGCTGCTCACCATCATCGTCATGGTGGGCATCACCAACCTGCTGGACGCGGCGTTCAACGCCGTGCTGGTGCCGGTCTGGGCGCGGGAGAGCGGCGGCGGGCCGGCGGTGATCGGGCTGACCGCCGCCACGGCCGGGATCGCGGCGGTCTGCGGCAGCCTCATCGCCGCCGCCGTGGCCCACCGGTTGCCGCGCCGGCTGGTGTTCTTCGCCGGATTCCTGCTGGCCGGTGCGCCGCGCTGGCTGATCCTCGCCTCGGGGGCCCCGGTGTGGGCGGTGGTGGCGGTGTTCGCGCTCTCCGGATTCGGCGCGGGTTTTCTCAATCCGATCCTGGGCGCGATCTCCTTCGAGCGCGTGCCGCGTCAACTCCTGGGCCGCGTACGGGCCCTGGGGGATTCATGCGCCTGGGCCGGTATTCCTCTCGGAGGATTGCTGGCGGGCGCCGCCGTGGCATCGCTCGGGCTGATGCCGGTGCTCCTGGCCGGGGCGGCGGCGTATTTCTGTACGACCAATCTGGCCGCCCTGCGACCGGAATGGAAGGAAATGGACCGTGGCCGGCGACCGCGCACGGTGTCGTCATCCGCCGACGCTCCGCATAAACCTGCAAAGGCCACCGATGCGGAATTGAATATCTGACGCGCAATCATCGATTTGTACGATCGGCCGCCTCTCCTATTGGATCAGTTGTGTGAGTCAATACCAGCAGCAGCCCGGCGTCCAGAACCCCTACGGTTACAACGCCCCGCCGCCCCAGTACTACCCGCCGTCCATGCCGCCGATGGGCCCCGCCGGCCCGCCCGAGCAGGCCCTCGCCAACCAGGGCGCCCGCCTGGGCGCCCGCGTTCTCGACATCATCTTCATGGTCGTGCCCATGCTCGTCGTGAGCCTGATCAACGTGGCGCTGATGGAGGCGTCCGGCGCCACACCCGCCATCGGAGCCGTCCTCGGCATCGCCGGCATCCTCATGGTCCTGTGCTACGAGCCGGTGCTGACCTGGAAGTACGGCGCCACGTTCGGCAAGCGCATCTGCGGTCTGCGCGTCGCCCGGCTCTCCGACGGCCAGAACCTGACCCTCGGCGCCGCGTTCGGTCGGTGGCTGGTCTACCTCCTGATCGGCTTCATCCCGCTCGGCGGCCTGATCAACGTGCTGTCCTGCTGCTGGGACAAGCCCTTCCGTCAGTGCTTCCACGACAAGGCGGCGGGCAGCGTCGTCGTGAACCGCACCGCCTGAGCACCCCGCCCGGCAGGGCCCGCCCCCGTCACAGCCGCCGCTCCACCAGGAAGCCGGTGAGCGCGAGAAGTTCGTCCGTCGCACGCGGTGCCAGCGGCACCCCGTACAGGCACTCGCGCGCGGCGGCCGCATGGCGGCGGGCCTGCGCCAGGGCGGCATCCCGGCCCCCGGCCCGCTCGACGAGCCCGGCCGCGCGGCGCGCGCCCGCGGCGTCCAGCGGGACGGCCGGGCCCAGCAGGTCCGCGAGCCGCCGGCCGGCCGGGGAATCCGTGGCCAGGGCCGTGAGCACCGGCAGGGTCTTCTTCCCCCGGAGCAGGTCCCCGTGGACCGGCTTTCCCGTCGCGCCCGGGTCGCCCCAGATCCCCAGCAGGTCGTCCACCGCCTGGAACGCCGCCCCCAGATGCCGGCCCGCCCGCGCGAGCGCGTCCACCACGAGCGGCGAGGCCCCGGCGAGCACCGGGCCCAGCGCCAGCGCGCAGCCGAGCAGGGAACCGGTCTTGCCGGCCGCCATGGCCTCGTACTCCTTCAGGTCCACGGCATCGGGGCCTGTCCACGGCCGGGCCTCGAAGAGGAGGTCGTCGGCCTGGCCCGCCACCAGTTCCCGCAGCGCCCCGGCCAGATACCGCAGGGCCGCCGCGCTCTGCCCGCCGTCCGCCGCCGCCAGCGTCTCGACGGCGAGGGCGAACAACGCGTCGCCGGCCAGCACCGCGGGGCCCGTGCCGAACGCCTTCCAGGCGCTGGCGCCGTGCCGCCGCCGCTCGTCGCGGTCCATGATGTCGTCGTGCACCAGCGAGAAGGTGTGCACCAACTCCACCGCGACCGCCCCCGCGACCCCCGCCCCCACGGGCGCGCCCGCGGCCTCGGCCCCCACGACGGCCAGGGCCTGCCGCATCCCCTTGCCGCCGGCGAAGGCGCCCGGCGTGCCCTCGGCGTCGCACCAGCCGAGCGAGAACGAGGCCATCAGCCGCGGCCAGGGGTGCAGGCCCTGCACGGCCTCCCTCAAGGCTGGTTCGACCAGCTCCCGGCAGCGCTCGAGCACATGGTGCGGGGATATCGGGGGCACCTGCAGGCCGGTCTGTGACGTCATGGCGGGGGCTTCTCTCGTCCGGTGGGATGCGGGGGCGGTGGGCACGGCCGCGAAGGCGGCGGCCATCTCAGGGCGCCGAGGCCGCCGGCACGGGCGCGATCCCGAGTTCGGCCCGCGCCCGGTCGACCATCTCCCGGGCGTGCAGCAGGCCCAGGCCGCCGAGCGTGGTGTGCAGCGCGTCGAGGTCGGCGGCGGTACCGGCCACGTCGCGCCCCAGGCGGGCCCGGGCCTTGACCAGGCCGAGCGTGGCGAGCGCCGTGCCCCGCGGCTCGCCCATCGCACGGAACTCCTCCAGGGCCCCGCTGTAGGTCGCCCGCGCCTCCTCGTAGCGGCCGGCGCGGAAGAGCACGTTGCCCCGCATCTTGTGGTTGTAGGCCAGCGCGCTGACGAGCCGCATGTCGCGGCAGGCCCGCTCGGCCTCGGACAACAGCTCCAGGGCCCGGCCGGTCTCCCCGCGCAGGGACAGCACGTCGGCTATGCCGCGCAGCGCCCACGCCCGGCCGCGGGCGTCGTCGGCCCGCGCCGCTATCAGGGCGGCCTCCTCGAACATGGCCAGGGCCGTGTCGTACGAGCCGGTGTTGCGGTGCATCTGCGCGATGCCCTCCAGCGCCCACACCGTGTGCCGGGCCTCGCCCCGCCGTCTGGCCTCGGCCAGCAGCTTCTCGTGCAGCTCGCCGACGGCACGGTAGTCGCCCTGGATGCGGCCCGTCTCGGCGAGCCCGGCCAGGGAGTAGCCGCGGGCGACGACGTCGCCGCCGCGCTCGGCCAGTTCGGCGGCGATGGCCAGCCACCGCCGGGCCAGGGCGAGGTCGCCGCGCTGGCGGGCCAGGGTGCCGCCGCTCCACACCGCCCACGCCATCGCGCCCTCGTCGCCGGCCTGCCGGGCCGCCCGGTAGCTGGCCTTCCACGCCTGCTCGGCCTCGGCGATCCGGCCCAGGCGGCGGCTGGCCTCGGCGACGGCCAGCGACGCGTGCGCCGACTCCAGGGCGACACCGCGCAGCTCGGCCCTGCGCCGCTGTTCCACGGCCTTGTCCAATACCTCCTCCAGCGAGGAGTTGACCGACAGCTCGCCCAGCGCGCCGCGGTACTCGGGGGCAAATGCCTTGCCGTACATGTCTGCCTCCGTCGTGACGGACTTCCGGTCTTCCTGACGGATGTGATCAAGAAGCTCATCACGAAGCTATGGCCGTGGGGCGGGGCCGGACGTCCATCCATCAGGCGGTCTGCCGTACCTCTGTGGGCTGGTGGCAGGGCGGAGGGTCATACGCGAGACGTACGGCGCGGTGCGGACCGGAGGGCGCCCTCTGGAGGGGCCGCTGACCTGAATCCGCCGGTGGGGACCGATGTGTCCTGTTCAACTGTTCGACAGCTGATAGCTTCTCCGCGTTGATCTTCCGTTCGCGGAATCGTTCCTTCGTTTAAGGATGCACAATTGCTCCGCCACCGGCTCCGCCGTTTACGCCGTCTCACCCGCAGTGCCACGGTCTCGGCCGTCGTCCTCGCCGCGCTCCCCGCGGCCCCCGCCTTCGCGAGCTCCTCGCCGACCCCGCACCTCGACGCCGTCGAGAAGACGCTGCGTCAGGTCTCGCCCGGTCTCGAAGGTGACATCTGGCAGCGCACCGCCGGGAACAAGCTGGACGCCTCCGCCGCGGACCCCTCCGACTGGCTCCTGCAGAGCCCCGGTTGCTGGGGCGACGCCACGTGCGCGGACCGGCCCGGCACCAAGCGGCTGCTCGCGAAGATGACGGAGAACATCTCCAAGGCGAAGCGCACGGTCGACATCTCCACCCTCGCGCCCTTCCCCGACGGCGCGTTCCAGGACGCGATAGCCGCCGGCCTCAAGGCCTCGGTGGAGTCCGGGAACAAGCTGCGCGTACGCGTCCTGGTCGGCGCCGCGCCGGTCTACCACATGAACGTGCTGCCCACGAAGTACCGGGACGACCTCAAGGCCCGTCTCGGCAAGGCCGCCGACAGCATCACGCTGAACGTCGCGTCGATGACCACGTCGAAGACCAGCTTCTCCTGGAACCACTCCAAGCTCCTCGTCGTGGACGGCGAGTCGGCCATCACCGGCGGCATCAACAGCTGGAAGGGCGACTACCTCGACACCGCGCACCCGGTGACGGACGTCGACATGGCCCTCACCGGCCCGGCCGCGAGCACCGCGGGACGCTACCTGGACACGCTCTGGACCTGGACGTGCCGGAACAAGAGCAACATCGCCAGCGTCTGGTTCGCCGGCTCGGGCGGCGAGTGCATGCCCACGATGGAGAAGGACGCCAACCCCACCCCCGCCGCCCCGACGGGCGACGTCCCCGTGATCGCCGTCGGCGGACTCGGCGTGGGCATCAAGGACTCCGACCCCGCCTCGAAGTTCACCCCGCAGCTGCCGACCGCCCCGGACACCAAGTGCGTCGTCGGCCTGCCCGACAAGACCAACGCCGACCGTGACTACGACACGGTCAACCCCGAGGAGAGCGCCCTGCGGGCCCTGGTGGCCAGCGCGGACCGCCAGATCGTGATCTCCCAGCAGGACCTCAACGCCACCTGCCCGCCCATCGCCCGCTACGACATCCGCCTCTACGACGCCCTCGCGGCGAAGATGGCGGCCGGTGTGAAGGTCCGCATCGTCGTCAGCGACCCCGCCAACCGCGGCGCGGTCGGCAGCGGCGGCTACTCGCAGATCAAGTCCCTGGCGGAGATCAGCGACACCCTCCGCGGCCGCCTCGCCCTGGTCACCGGCGACCAGCAGAAGGCCAAGGCCGCGATGTGCTCCACCCTCCAGCTCGCCACCTTCCGCAGCTCGCCGGGCGCCACCTGGGCCGACGGCAAGCCGTACGCGCTGCACCACAAGATGGTGTCCGTGGACAGCTCCGCCTTCTACATCGGCTCCAAGAACCTCTACCCCTCGTGGCTGCAGGACTTCGGCTACATCGTGGAGAGCCCGGAAGCCGCCAAGCAGCTGGAGGCCAAGCTGCTCGACCCCGCCTGGACGTACTCGCAGGCGGGCGCCACGTTCGACCACGCGCGCGGCGTCTGCTCGGCCTGAGCCCGGCGCCACCGCGGGTTTGCGCGGAACGCAAGCGGGGGAGTGCCCGTACCACACCGGTACGGGCACTCCCCTTTTCGTCCATATAAATGCGTTCGAATATCGGGGAATTATCCGACTGTCTTCACTCATTAGTGAAGGGATTTCATCTCGCGCGGCATCGGGTGCAACCATGCGCTCGCCCCAACCCGACCAGCGAGGAAATCTGGAGAATCCATGCAGCGATGTGGGGGAAGTGTCGACGTGCGGCTCCGCCGGGGGGTGGTCCGCCGCTGGGGAACGGCGCTGACCGCATCCACCGCGGCCGTCGCGGTCGCCCTCCCGACGGCCACCGCCGAAGCCGCGGCCGGCCCCGGGGAGATCGGCGCCAAGGGCGCCTACCTCGACAGCGGCCCCGACGGCAAGCCGTGGGGCAAGGCGGCGGACACCAAGCGGCCGATGGCCAGCACCACCAAGATCATGACCGCCGTCGTGGTCCTCGACGACCACGCCGGAGAGCTCGACCGGCAGATCGCCGTCAAGCAGTCCTACCGCGACTGGGTGACCCGCAAGCAGGCCAGCACGGCCGACCTGCGCACGGGCGACAAACTGACCGTCCGGCAGCTGCTCTACGCCCTGATGCTGCCCTCCGGATGCGACGCGGCCTACGCGCTCGCCGACACCTTCGGCAGCGGCGGCACCGAAGCGGAGCGCACCGACTCCTTCGTCGCCACGATGAACGACAAGGCCCGCGAACTGGGGCTGCGCAACACCCGCTACGACTCGTTCGACGGCATCTCGTCCCAGGGCGGCAATTACAGCACCCCCCGCGACCTGGCCAAGCTCGCCCGGCACGCCCTGAGCAGCGGCACCCTCGCCACGGTGATGAAGGCGACGAGCACCCAGCAGAAGGCGGCCAACGTCAACCGCCTCTACACCTGGTACAACACCAACAAGCTGCTCGGTTCCTACCAGGGCGTCATCGGGCTCAAGACCGGGTCGACACAGGCAGCGGGCCCCTGCCTGGTCTTCGCCGCCCAGCGCGGCTCCCGCAAGGTCGTCGGCGTCATCCTCAACGACGCCGCCGGCCGTTACCCGGACGCCGCGAAGATGCTGGACTACGCCTTCCGCACCCGCACCGCCATGAAGCTGCGCCATCTGCCCTCCGGCGCCCACGAGGACTGACCCCGTCCCACCGGTCCGGCCTCCCGGAGAGGCCGGACCCCCTCAGCGATCGCCCGCCGGGCGGGGCGAGGGGAGCGTGGTCATCGGCCGCTGCCGGACGTGCTCGACCGGATGGCAGTACTCCAGGCCGACCAGCGGCTCGTCGGCGAAGAAACGGGTCATCAGGTCCACCACCTCCGCCGGCCTTTCGAGGTGGACGAGGTGATCGGCGTCCTTGAACGTGGTGAAGCGGGCGTCCGGCAGCCGGGTGGCCGCCTCGCGGCTCAGCGCCGGGGTGCTCAAGGGATCGTGCTCGCCCGTCGTCACCAGGGCCGGCACGCGCACGGCCGGACCGCCCGGCAGCCGGGGGGACGCCAGCAGCCGCTCGGAATTGTCCTGGTACTTGGCGATGTCGTCCGCCGTCATGTCGTGCAGCGCCCGGTTCAGGCACCGGATGATCGACGGCCGGCGGACCACGGTGACACCCGGCGAGGTGCACACCATGGTCTCGACGACGCACTCGACGAACTCCGCGCGCCGGCCCGTCTCCGCCATGAGCAGCGTCCGCTCGACGCGGGCGCGCACATGGTCCGCCAGGTGGGACATCGTGCCGACCAGCGCCATCCGCTCGGCCCGCCCGGGGTGGTCGCGCACCCACTGATAGGCCACGGCCGTGCCGTACGACCCGCCGAGGACGTTGACCGGGGCCGGAGCGACCTTGGACAGCAGCTGGTCGAGGGCCTCGGCGAGGAAGTCGAAGCCGTACCGCGCCGGCAGCCGGTCCGCGCCGCCCCAGCCCGGCAGGTCCACGGTGATGACGCTCGCGGCCTCGAGGAAACCCTGCTCCAGCCGGCCCCAGGCGTTCTGGTGCTGGAACGCCCCGCCCACGAGGACGATGGGCGCCATTCTGGCGTTCGGCTGGTGCACGACCCGGCCGCTGTACGCGTAACCGTCGAGCGTGAGCGGAATGACCTCTTCAAGGAGTGCGGTACGCGTCGGCACGGCCGGTCTCCGTTTCGTGGGGGGACTTCACCAGGGGGAACGAGAACCGAGGCGGGACGTTACTGCCCATATGGCCGTCGCCCGTCCGAGCGCACGGCCCTCAGACGACCAACGCGAGGATCTCCTCGCGGACGAGGGCGGACAGCCGCGCCCCCAGGTGCCGGTGGGCGTGGTCGGTCGTCACCGTCACCGTCGCGCTCGTGTCGTGCACGGCCATCGTCATCGCCACCGGATGCCCCGGGCTGAGCGGCGGCAGCGCGGCGATGCCGGTGAGCCGCGCCGGGCCCAGCGCGAGCGGGCCCGCATGGGTCGCCATGCTGCTGCACAGCAGGGAGGAGTAGAGCGGGGAGTCCGCGTAACGGCCCAGCACCTCGCCCACCAGCCCGTACCGCCGCGGCCGCGACGACACGAACAGCGCCTGCGCACGCGCCCGCTGCTTGAGCGCCGCGCGCCGCGTGAAGCCGTCCACGGCCGCCAGCCGCCGCTGCGGGCCGCCGCCCGCGGGCAGCGGCACCCGCACCGTGGCATAGCGGTTGCCCAGCACCGCCCCCTCGTCGTCGGCGCGCACGTCCACGGGGACCATCGCGCACAGCCCCGGCAGCCCCGGCAGCCGCCCCGTGACGCCCGCGGTGCGCAGCGCACCGGCCGCCGCGGCGAGGAACACCGCGTTGGCGGACGCCCGCCCCGACGGCAGGGCGTCCCGGGCCGCGCTCAGCTCCGCCGCCGACACCCGGCTCCACGCCACCGCCCGCCGGGAGTCCACCGGCCCGTGGAACGGCAGCGGCCGCGCCCTCGGCAGCAGGTCCGCCAGGGCCCGGGCCAGCGCGAGCCGGGGCGGCCCGGCCGGCTCCCCGGCACCGGGCCGCATCCGCTGGCCCGGAACGGCGGCCGGCGCGTCGAGCAGATCGCGCAGCAGCGTCACGAACGACACCCCGTCGAGCAGGGCGTGATGGGCACGCAGCAACAGGGCGAACCCGTCGGGAGCCGGCAGCAGGTGCAGCTGCCACGGTGGGCGGGCCGGGCCGAGCGGATGGGCGAGCAACTGGGCGGTACGGGCCTCCAGCGCGGCCGGCGAGGGCGAGTCGGGAATGTGCTGCCCGGGGTCGAACTCCGCCCCCGGCGTCCAGTGCGGCCACGCACCGGACCCGGTCGCCGGCGCCCCCGGCGTCCAGCGCAGCCGCTCGTACGCCCCCCACCGGCGCCGCGCCAGCTCCCGCAGGCCCGGCAACGACGGTGCGGGGCCCTCGAACCGGGCGAGGACCCCGGCGGTCATGCACACCGCCCCACTGCTCTGGTGCCGGTACAGCCAGGCGTCCAGCGGGGGCATGGCGAAGGCGGCCGGCCGCTCGGCGGTCCGGCCGGAGGAAGCGAGTTCGGGCAGGGACGGGTGGGGGGTCACAGGGAGTCCTTACGTCCTGGTCTCAGCGGTTCTCCGGAACGGGCCGTGCCGACGGCCCGGCACATCCTCAGCAGGGCATGTCCGCGATCGCCCGGGCGACCGCCCCCGCCCCGTCCTCCAGCCCCAGCCGGGCGGCCAGCTGCGTGGCCCGCCGGGCGAAGCGGGGCTCGCCCGTGGCCCGCCGCAGCGCCTCGGCCAGCCGGCCGGCGGTCAGCTCCGCGTACGGCAGCACCCCCGGGCTCACGCCGAGGCGCGCCAGCCGCTCGGCCCACCACGGCTGATCGGTGAGGACGGGCACGGGAACCGCGGGCACCCCGGCCCGCAGACCGGCCGCCGTGGTCCCGGCCCCCGCGTGGTGCACCACCGCGGCCGTACGCGGCATGAGCCAGCCGTGCGGGATCGGGCCGACCGTGATGACGTCGTCGTTCATCACGGACAGCCCCGCCCAGCCCGACTGCACGATGCCGCGCAGCCCCGAGGCCCGCAGGGCCCGCGCCGTGACGTCGGCGAGCCGCCCGGGGTCACCGGGCATCATGCTGCCGAAGCCCACGAACACCGGCGGCGGGCCGGCCGCCAGGAAGTCGGTGACCAGCGCGGGCGGCTCCCAGTCGGCGCACTCGTGCGGCCACCAGTACCCCGCGACGCCCAGCCCGGGACGCCAGTCCGCCGGCAGCGGCACCACCGAGGGGCTGTAGCCGTGCCAGATGGGCCAGCCGCCGCGCTCCCGCTCGACGCGCAGCCGGTGACCGCTGCGGTAGGCGAGCCCGAGCCTGGCGTGCAGACTCCGGTTGGCGGTGGCGTACAGCGCGTCCAGAACGGCGTTCGCGGCATGCCCCCGCAGCCGGTTGGCGAACCCGGGGGGCTTCCAGGGCATCGTGCACGGCGAGAACGCGGCCGTGGGGGTGTCGGGCTGGAGGAAGACGCCCATGCTCGGAATGTCGTGGTAGCGCGCCACGACCCGGCCGATCGGCGCGGCGATCGACGACAGCAGGACCACGTCCGCCTTGGGGTCGACGGCGGCGAGGATCCCGTCCACGAGCGCGAGGGCCGCCTGCTCGGTGGCGCGCACCACGCGCAGCACGGCCGCCGGCGAACGGACCGCGCGCCGGAAGCGGCTGTGCGCGCCCAGCAGCTCCTCGAACGGGTCGGCCTCCAGCGCCCGCATCCGCAGACCGCAGCAGGCCACCACGTCCGTGAACCGCGCGTGTGCGGCGATCTCCACGTCATGGCCCTCGGCGAACAGCCGGTGCCCGAGGCCCGTGTACGGGGCGACGGAGCCCATCGTGCCCGCTGTGATGATCTGGATGCGCATGTCCCCGACCTTCCTGCCGCCCTGTCGCATCAACGACAGGGCACCCGGACCGGATACGGCACGCGCCTACTTCGCTGCCGACGCCGCCGCCCGCGCCCCCTCGGGCACCGGCAGGGGACCGGCGGCGCAGGACGTGTCGCCCGCGGGCACCGTCCCCGCGAGCAGATAGGCGTCGACGATGCCGTCCACACAGGCGTTGCCCACCAGGTACTGCCCGTGGTCGCCCCCGCCCGTGACCGTCACCAGGCGCGAGCCGCGCAGGGCACGGTGGGCCCGCTGTGCCGCCTCGTAATAAGTGGCCGGGTCGTGCACCGAGTTGAGCATGAGCGTGGCCGGCAGGCCGGCACCGGTGACCTTCACCTTCGGCGCCGGCGACGTGGGCCAGGCCGCGCACACCGAGGCGAACGCCAGCTCGCGCGCCCCCGCCAGCGGCCGCTCGCGGGTGTCCTCGCCGCTGCGCCGGATCCAGTGGTTCATGTCCCGGGTCCACGGGGTGTCGTTGCACGTCACCGAGAAGTACTGGGCGAAGAAGGAGGAGTCGGCGTAGCCCCCGAACAGCTGCCGCACCGTGGCCTTCTCCTCCGGCTTCGCGACGTCCCAGTGATCGAGCGCCGCGAGCGCCGCCGCCAGCGGCCGGAAGCCCTGGCCGGCGTTGTACATCGCCTGGATCGCCCCGCTGTCCAGCTGGTTGGGGCCGACGACGACCCCGTCGACGGTCACCGGCCGCTGCCCCAGCTCACCGCGCCGCCGCTCCCACTTCGCCTTCGCCTCGGCGGCGGTACGGCCGTAGTGGTAGACGCCGTCGTACTGTGCGAGCCACGGCAGGAAGTCCTTCTCGAAGCGGCGCTGGAAGCTCATCGGCTGGCCCTTCAAGAAGCTCTCCCAGGAGCCGTCGAAGGCGATGTTGCTGTCCAGCACGGCCCGCTCGACGCGCTGCGGGAAGAGCGTCGCGTAATAGGCGCCGATCATCGTGGCGTAGGACGGACCGTAGTAGGAGATCTTGCGTTCCCCCAGCAGGGACCGGAAGAGGTCCATGTCCCGGGCCGTCTGATCGGTGTTCAGGTACGGCAGCAGGTCACCGCTGCGGGTCCGGCAGCTCTCCACGAACTTCCGCGAACGGTCCACCACCCGCCGCAGCGCCGCCGGGGAGCGGTCGCGGAAGTCCCCGTCCAGGAAGTCGGCGAACTCCGCTTCGTTCTCGCACACCGCCCGCGTGCTGCGCCCCACTCCCCGCTGGTCGAAGCCGACCACGTCATAGGCGGCGGCCACCGACGGCGACTCCTTCACCAGCCGCGCCGGCCTCATCAGCCCCTTGCCCCCCGGCCCGCCCGCCGCCATCATCAGCACCCCGCGCCGCTTGGCGGGGTCGCTCGCCCGATGCCGCGAGACCTCCACGGTGATGTCCGCCCCGGCGTCCGCGTGGTGCCAGTCGCGGGGCACGGTCATGGCCGCGCACTCCAGCGGCGAGTCCTTCTCGCACTGCTGCCAGTCCAGGTGCTGCTGTGCGTAGCGGGCCGGTACGGACGGCTGGGCCAGGGCGGCGGACGCCGGAAGGACGGCGGCGGCTATGGCCGCCGCCACGACGCCCGACAGAGCGGACGCCGGCCGTCGTGACTTCCCGAACGTGAACATCGATCCTCCTGCGCGATTGCGGTTGCATCACTGATGCTTCCGTTTCGCGCCGTCGTGATCGATCCCGCTGGGTTCCGTTCCGGGGGTGGCACTGGGACCACCCCCGGGCCCGCGTCAGGAGTGCCGGGCGGCATCCGGCCACCGGCATATGGGCATGGTCGAGTCGTGGAGTCGACCCGGACACCACCTGTACGCACCTCAACTCTGATACCAGGAGCGCACCTTATGGACATCGCCGCACTGCGCGAGGCCACCCCGGGCTGCGCGCACCGCGTGCACCTGAACAACGCGGGCGCCGCCCTCCTCTCCCGCCGCACCCTCGAGACGATGACCGGCCACCTCGAACTCGAGGCCCGCATCGGCGGCTACGAGGCCGCGACCGAGCGCCTGGAGGCCATCGAGGCGGTCTACACCGCCATCGCCGAACTCCTCGGCGGGCGACCCGAGGAGGTGGCGCTGTTCGACAACGCCACCCACGCCTGGGACGCCGCGTTCTACTCCCTCGCCTTCCGGCCCGGCGACCGGATCCTGACCGGCCGCTCCGAGTACGGCAGCAACGTGCTGGCCTATCTGCAGGTCGCCCAGCGCACCGGCGCCGAGGTCGTCGTCGTCCCCAACGACGCCCACGGCCGCCTCGACACCGCGGCGCTGGCCGCCCTCCTCGACGAGCGCGTCAAGCTGGTCGGCGTCAGCCACGTCCCCACCAGCGGCGGCCTGGTCAACCCCGCCGCCGAGATCGGCCGCATCACCCGCCGGGCGGGGGTGCCGTTCCTGCTGGACGCCACGCAGTCGGTCGGCCAGTTCCCCGTCGACGTCCAGGAGATCGGCTGCGACATGCTCACCGCGACGGGCCGCAAGTTCCTGCGGGGGCCGCGCGGCACGGGCTTCCTGTGGGTGCGCACCGGGATCCTGGACCGCCTCGACCCCTACGTCAACGAGACCGCCGCCTCGGTCTGGGACGGCAAGCGCGGCTTCACCTGGCAGCCGGGCGCCCGGCGCTTCGCCACGTGGGAGATGAGCTACTCCAACGTGCTCGGCCTGGGCAGCGCCGTGCGCCAGGCCCTGGACCTCGGCCTGGACGCCATCGGCGAGCGGGCCGTCGCCCTGGGGGCCGCCCTGCGCGAGCGGCTCGCCGCGGTGCCGGGCGTGCGCACGTACGACCTGGGGCTTCAGCGGTGCGCCATCGTGACCGCCAAGGTCGACGGGGTGCCCGCGGACGAGGTCAAGGCCGCGCTGGCCGGCCGGGGCATCAACGTGACCACCACGGCCCCCGAGCAGTCGCAGTTCGACACCGAGGACCGCGGCGTCCACCCGCTGGTGAGACTCTCGCCGCACTACTACAACACCGAGGAGGAGCTCGACCGGGCCGTCGGCGTGCTGACCGGCCTCGCGCGGCCGGCTCAGCCGAGGTAGTCGATCTGGTAGATGTGCAGCGTCTTCGTCTGGTGCCCCAGATAGATGACGGCGAAGACGTCGTCGAGCACCAGCATCCTCATGATTCCGTCGTCCTCGCCGTACGGGACGGTCACCGAGAGGGGGCTCGCGCAGGCCGCGGCGAGGACGTCGCTGAGCTGCCCGCTCACCGAGGCCGGAAGGGAGTCCCAGACGGCCGCTATCGTCGCATCGTACTTGAGCGCGTACACCGACTCAGGGTGTCAGCTCCAGGGGGCTCCGTGGGCGCGAATGAGGGCAGCGTCCTCCTGCACCTTCTGGGTGATGTCGATCCACTCGCCCGGCACCTCGCCGCCCGCGGCCTCGGCGGCCGCCGCCTGCCGTCCCCGTTCGACGGAGGCGAGCGTCCGTTCGGCGATGGCCTGCCACTTGGCGAACACGGCCGGCACCGTGTGCGCGGGGGCCCGGCCGATCTCGTCGCTGAAGCGCCGCGAGAGGTCGGGGCTGCCGAGAACGTCGCGAATGCGCTCGATGCTCCACACCGTGCCGGTGCTCATGGGTCCTCCCCGCGTCGGCGGCTCGACCGCCCAGAGTAGCGAACTTGTTCCCTCCGTATCAGCGGAACCCATGGGGCCGCGTCACGCCACAGGAGTGACGCCGCGCGGGGTGCGCCCTACCGCATGAAGACGACGCTGTGGAAAGACTGCTGGCCGTAGAACCCGGCCGGGAAGTACGCCGCCGCACCCCGGCAGTCGGGTGTGTCGTAGAGGTAGGCGTTGCGGTCCGTCTCATTGCCGGTGACGCCCTGGGCGTGGCCGACGGGGTAGCAGTGGCCGTCGACCGGATTGGTCAGCCCGTGCCGTTCGGCCCCCTGGGGCGTGGAGTAGACGAACGTTCCCGTGGCCGCCTGCGCGGAGGGCGGCGCGGTGAGGGTGAGCAGTCCTGTGAGAGCCATGGCGCCGAGCGTGCGGATCGGGTGTCGCATGTTCCGCAATGCTCGCGGAGGCCACCGGAGCGCAGGACCGGATGGCGGGCGGCTTCACCCGAACGATGAAAGGGGCGCGGGTGGGGCAGCGGGGCCGGACGGCGTGGCCTTGGCCGGGCCCAGGCCGTAGACGCGGCGGGCGTTGTCCGCCGCGACCAGGGCGGCCACCCGCTCCGCATCCCCGGCCGACCAGGCGCCCTCCTCCACCCATCCCGTCAGCAGCCGGCCGAGGGCCTGCCGGAAGAGCGCGGCGCCCACGACGTAGAGCTCCGGCAGACCGTAGGCGTCGGTGGAGAACAGGAGCTTTCCGAACGGGGCCAGTTCCAGCATCTCGGCCAGGACGGCCCCCGCACGCGCCCCGGTGTGGGTCAGGGCGAGCCCCATGTCGGCGTAGACGTGGGGGAAGGCGTGGGCGAGATAGCCGGCGCCCCGGTGGTAGGGGTAGCAGTGCAGCAGCACCAGCGTGCAGCCGGTCGGGCGCACCGCCCGCGCGAAGTCGGTGAGCAGCAGTGGGTCGCAGCGGTCCAGCCGCAGGTCCGGGTCGCCGAAACCGGTGTGCAACTAGAGCGGTGCGCCGGTCTCGGCGGCGCTCCACAGCAGATGCCGCAGCAGCGCGGGCTCGGCCAGCCGGGTGCCCGGCGTACGGGCGGTGAGCCAGCGGTCGGCGGCGGTCCGTACCTCGGCCGGGCGGGGCGGGCCGGGTTCGAAGTCCAGGCCGTAGCGGTAGGCGACCACCGACTTGAAGCCGGCGGCGGTGCGGGCGCCGTCCCGTACGGCGTCGCCCAGACCGTCGAGGAACGCGGCGGGACTGTCGGCGCCGTCGGCGATCCGTTCCGCCAGGTGTTCGAGTCGGATGATCTCGTGACAGGCGGCGTCTCCGGCGGCCGCCAGCTCCTGGGGGCTCGTCAGGTCGCCGGGCAGCCCCGTGTCGACCAGGAAGTCGGAGATGCCGCAGGAGCCGAGCAGGCGCCGGGTGGCCTCGGCCGGGCCGAGCTCGGCCCGGCGGGCGAGGTAGGCCTCGGGCGGGCAGTGCGGTTCGAGGTCCAGGAGCGGTGCGCACCAGCGGCGCACGGCGAAGCCGGGCTGGGTGTCGAAGAAGGAGGTGCCGGGCGCGGCGGGCGCGTCGGACTCGGTGAGAAAGGACTCGAAGGCCTGCGCGGAGAGCCCGGAGCGGGCCACGCCGTGGCAGTGGTGGTCCACCAGCGGGGGAATCGGCAGGCCGCTCATGTCAGTACCGTCCGCGCGTCGCGGCCGCGATGTCCTTCGGTGCGAGGCCCTCGAACAGCTTCACCTCGCCCGCGCGGACCGCGGCGATCGCCTCGAACAGCGGATCGCCGAGCGCGGTGCGCAGCAGGGCCGAGCCCCGGAAGTGCTCCAGCGCCTCGGCGAGGGAGGTGGGCAGGCGCTCCTGGCCGCCGGTGACGGCCGGGTCGCCGGCCGCCGGGGGCGGCAGCCGCAGCCCTTCGTCCAGGCCCGCCAGCCCGGCGGCCACGACGCCGCCCGCCACCAGGTACGGATTGGCCGCCCCGTCGAAGCACTTGACCTCGGCGTTGGCGCCCCCGGCGTCGTCCGGCGCGCCGGTGATGAAGCGGAGCGCGGCCTCCCGCGCCTCCAGGCCCCAGCACTGGAAGACCCCCGCCCAGCGCGAGGGCTCCAGCCGCAGATAGCTGGCGGGCGTGGGCGCGCCCAGGGCGAGGAGCGCGGGCAGTTCCCGCAGCACCCCGGCCAGGAACGCCTCGCACTCGGCCGTCATGCCGTACGGGCCGTCGCCGCCGCGGCACAGGTTCCGCTCGTCCCGCCACAGGCTCAGGTGCAGATGCGCGCCGTTGCCGACGCCGCCCGGCTCCACGACGGGGGCGAAGGAGGCGTCGAGGCCGTGCCGTACCGACACCGCGCGGATCGTCTCCCGGACCAGGACCGACAGGTCGGCCGCGCCGACCGGGTCCGAAGGGGCGACCGACACCTCGAACTGGCCGGGGGAGTACTCGGGATGGATCTGCAGGACGTCGACACGCTGTGCGGTGAGCGCGTCCAGCACCTCGCGCAGATAGTCCGACAGCTCGATCACCCGCGTCATGCCGTAGGCGGGGCCGGAGCAGGCGTAGCGCGGCGGCTCGTGCCCGTCGGCGTGGGTGACGACCCACTCGGTCTCGAATCCCATGCTCAGCCGCACCCCGCGGGCCGCGGCCGCCTCCGCCATCCGGCGGGCGAACTGCCGCTGGCAGGCGACGTAGGGCGTGTCGTCCTGCTCGTACCGGTCCACCGGGGCCCAGGCCCAGCCGGGCTGTGCGGCCAGGACGGTCAGCCGGTCCAGGTCGGGGAACAGCCGCAGATCGCCGTCGGGGCCGCCGATGTGACGGCTGCCGACGCTGGAGTCGTCGACGAGGTAGACGTCGAAGCAGGGCGAGGCGCCCACGCCCCGGCGGGCGGTGTGCGCGAGCCGGCCGGTGGGGACGGCCTTGACGCGGGAGATGCCGGCGTTGTCCACCCAGGTGAGGGCGACGCCGCGGATGTCCTGCGCGGTGAGCTGCGCGGCGGCCTGCCGGGCCGCCGACTCCGCCCGTTCCCGTTCCGGCTTCTCCACGGTGCGCTCCTCACCTCGGACAACCGCTTGGCCCGGGATCTCGCGTCCGGGCAAGGTCTGCACGTATTACACCTCACGCCTGCCGGCGCGCGCCCGGGTATGGCGCAGTCCGTGCCACCCGGGCGCGCGCGGCGGACGCGGTCAGGTGCGTTCGCTGACCGGGCCGTCCGTCAGCGCAGGGAGGTGACGGCCGCCAGGGCGCTGCCGGTCTTCGGAGCCGCTCCGTCCGGTTTCACGCCGCAGTACTCGGCTTCCACCAGTCCGGGGAGGTCGCCCTCCGTCCAGTCGCCGTTGTGGTTGAAGGCGGAGGTGTGGCGTCCGTCCGCCGTGGACACGGCCAGGGAGATGGAGCCGTGGATGCCGCCGTCGTGGAGCCAGACGGTCGTGCCGCACGACAGCGTGGCCGAGGAGATGCCCAGGCCGTAGCCGCCGCCGTCCCGCACGGGGACGGTGGTGAGCAGTTCCTTCTGCTGACGCTCGGGCAGCAGCTTGCCGCCCAGCAGCGCGCGGTAGAACCGGTTGAGGTCACCGGTGGTGGAGATGATCTCGCCGGCCGCGCCGCCCCAGGAGGGGTTGAGCTCGGTGGTGTCGTGGATCCGGGCGTCCGGCGCCGTGGAGAGCTTGCTGTAGGCGCGGCCGTGCGGGGACGGCATGCGAGGCGAGGTGCCGGGCAGGGTGGTGGCGCGCAGGCCCAGCCTGTCGATGACGCGCTTTTCGATCTCGGCGGCGTAGGTGCGGCCGGTCACCTTCTCCACGATCATTCCGGCGAGGACGTAGTTGGTGTTGGAGTAGTGCCAGCCCTGGCCCGGCCGGAAGTCGGGCCGGTGCTTCATGGCGACCGCGACCAGCTGCCGGGGCGTGTAGGTGTCGTAGCGGTGCTCGGGGAAGCCCGTGGTGAGCTTCTCGACGATGCCGGGGTCGTCGGTGTAGTTGAAGACCCCACTGGTGTGGTTGAGCAGTTGGCGGACGGTGATCCGGCTGCCGTCGTGGCCGTTGCCCCGGACCACCCCCGGCAGCCTGCGCTCGACCGTGTCGTCGAGGTCGAGTCTGCCCTCGGCCTCGAGCTGGAGGAGGACGGTGGAGACGAACGCCTTGCTGATGCTGCCGATGCGGAAGCGGTCCTGGGGCAGACGCTGGCGCTGGGTGGCGAGGTCGGCCACGCCGGCCGATCCGTTCCAGGTGCCGTGGTCGTCCTGAACCTGCCCCAGGACTCCCGGCATTCCGGCCTTCACCTCGGCCTCCATGACCGCCCGGGTGGCGCCGTGCCCTCCGCCGCCCTGTCCGCTGCCGGCCGCGGTCGCCGTCGCCAGGCCCGTGGCGGCCAGCGCGGCCGCCACCGCACCCACCAGCGCCGCGCGTACTGTCCGTAATCCCATCACGCACTGCCTCTCTGTCAGAAGGATCCGTGTGCACCCCCCTGGACTCCGTCAAGGGCTGCGCCGTTGACGGGCCTTCGAGGGGAGGAACCCTTTCCGGCCAGTCGTTTCATCGGACGGAAGGCGGCCGTGTGGGTGCGCCCGGGCCCGGAATCTCACTCGTTCGACGGAATGCACCCAAGGTAATCAAGCGCCTACGCTTGGTGTGTGTCGATGTGGGGTCGTGGGGCATTGCTGCAGCCCGTGGTGCGGGCTGTGGTCGCCGTGCTGACCTCCGTGCTGCTCGTGCTCTCCGCCGCGGCGTCCGAGGGGATGGAGCTCGCATCCGTCCGGGAGGAGGTCCCCGCCTCCGCTCCCTTGGCTGACGGGTCCTCCGACGAGTGCGCCGCGTGTACGGCCGAGCAGCGGGTTCCACGTCCGGGGAGGGTGGGGCGGCCGACCGGCAGGCGCGCCTGCCCGCCGGCCCTGGCGCCTGTCGCAGGAGGGGCCGGGGGGTCCTCCTGCCGGCAGGCGCCGTCCCGGCCGGGCGGCGATGCCGCCGCCACCGACCGCGCGCACCATTCCGTCCTGCGCTGCTGACCGGGACCGCGTCCCGCCCCTGTCCCAGGGGCGGGACGTCGTCGTTTTTCCCGGCACGCCAGCAGGTACGACAGCAGGAGTTACATCATGCGCATCGATCCAGCGCGCGCACTCGGCGCCTATGTGCGCGCCGAGGCCTATCGCATCCACCGTCCCGCTCCCGAGCCGGAGCCCGCCCCCGTCATCGTCGAGGAGCGCACCGATGCTCCGGGGGATCCGGTGGCGGAGGTCCGGCCCGTGTCGCGTCGGCCGAAAGTGCTCGCCCGGTTGTTGTTCCTCCGTCAGAAGTAGCCGCCGTCCCGGATTCCGTCGCCCAAGGGCCCGCCTCCCCGGCGGGCCGCTCCGGGCGGGGCGGCGGAGGAAGCGGAGGAAAGGGAGCCCCCCTGTGGGGTGACTTTAAGGTAAGGCTAACCTAATATTCGCAGCGTCCGGTGTGGGAGCGATCCCCACGGATGGCCTGTCCTGTTCTTTTTGAGTTCTTTTCAACGCCCGGAGCCTTCGATGACCTCGCCCGACCGCTTCCTCCTGTCCGCGCCGCGCCGTGCGGCCCAGGCTCTCGCCGCTGTGGGTGCGGCCGCCCTCCTCCTGACCGGTTGCGGTTCCGACTCGGACTCCGGCTCCGACAAGGCGAAGGGCGAGTCGGCGTCCGGCGGCGGCGAGACGCGTACGGTCAAGGACGCGACGGGCACGGCGGTCAAGGTTCCCGCCAACCCCAAGCGCATCGTGACGCTCACCCAGGAGGACCTGGACGCGGTGCTCGCGCTCGGCCTCAAGCCGGTCGGCATCACCAACGGCCAGGGTATGAACAAGCCGCCGGCCTACCTCGAGGACAAGGTCAAGGGAATCAACGTCGTCGGCAACCTGCTGCAGCCGGTGATGGACAAGGTCATCGCCGCCAAGCCCGACCTCATCCTCGCCGGTGACATGCAGGACCAGCAGGTCCTCAAGCAGCTCCGTGAGATCACCCCGGCCACGGTGGTCACGATGGCCCCGACCGACGACTGGAAGCTCTCCTTCCGGGGGATCGCCAACGCGGTCAACGGCCTCGACAAGGCCAACAAGGTCATCACCGAGTACGAGGCCAAGGCCAAGAAGGCCGGCGAGGAGCTCGGCGAGAACAAGGGCGCCGAGGTCAGCATCGTCCGCTGGAACCCGGACGGCCCCAGCTGGATGGAGAAGAAGCAGTTCGCCAGCGGCGTCGCCCTGGACATGGGCCTCAAGCGCCCCAAGGCCCAGGACAAGGACGGCAACGCCCACACCCCGGCGCTCAGCCTGGAGAAGATCAACGAGATCGACGGTGACTGGCTCTTCCTCTCCACGCTCACCTCGGACGGCGAGAAGGCCCTGAAGGACGTCCAGGAGAAGCCGGCGTACAAGGACCTGAACGCGGTCAAGAAGAACCACGCCGTGACCGTGAACGGTTCGGTCTGGTCCACGCGGGGCGGTCCGCTGGCCAGCCAGGTCGTCATCGACGACATCGTCAAGGCGCTGAAGAAGTAACCGGGGCTCCGCCCCGGACCCCGGTCCTCAATCGCCGGACGGGCTGGCTGTGCTGTGTCCTCACCGGCCGACGAGCGATGGGCGTCGTGGATCGCCTGGACGCTGGAGGAAGCCGGCTACCGCAC